>CADBSR010000032.1 GCA_902797385.1 uncultured Lachnospiraceae bacterium | reverse complement strand
TTACTGGTTTCTATCGGTCATAACCTTTACAAGTATCACAACAAGAAAAACCGAATCACGGCTGCCGTATAGAGTCTTGAAAAGAGGCATCTATGGGGTAAGGGGGATTATGCGCTCTTGACGGCGGGAGTCTGCTGTTAACAGTTGCTTGAACATAGAAAAGGGACCTGCGAATAATGATTTCTCATTATTTCACAGGCCCTTTTTGTCTTGCTGTCCGGTTTGAATTTTTTTGGTAATGCAAGTACTTTATCTGAGAAGGCATAAAAGCGGCATAAACGGCATCAGCCGACCAGCCAGCCCCATAAAGGAAGCGTCAGCATGGACAAAAGGGTGGACATGACCACGCATTTGGTGGCAAAGGGGGCATCGCTGTCATAGCGGGCTGCAAAGATCGCGGCGGTCGCGCCGGCCGGCATGCCGGTCATGAGAACGCTGACGCCCAGGGAAATATTGTCCAGCCCGAGCAGCTTTCCGACCCCGAAGGCCGCCGCCGGAAGCAGAAGCAGGCGAAGGACACTGTAGAAGAGCGTGTCTTTGCTCACGATCGTGGGAAGCTTGACATCCGCCAGGATGGTCCCGACGATGAACATGGTCAGAGCCGAATTGCAGTTGCCGATATAACGGACCGTTTCGGTCAGGACTTTAGGGAGCTGAACCTGTGTGACCATGCAGATAAGCCCCAGATAGATGGCGACCAGGCAGGGATGCGTCAGCACATTTTTGATGACCTTCTTCTTATCCATGCCTTCCCCGGCTACGAAGTAGGTGGTACCGACCGACCACATGATGATGCGCATGGGGATCAGGAAGATGGAGGTGTACAGGATCCCGACGGGGCCGTAGAGCCCTTCCGCGATCGGATTGCCTAAAAAGCCGCTCATGGGGACCAACGTGCAGTACTGCAGCACCTTTTTCCGCTGCAGCGGGTAGCGGTTGAACATAAAACGGTTTAAGATCAGCGCAACGCCCTGCAGGATCATGCCGGAGACGAGCAGAAGACCGCAGGTGCGGAAAATGCCCGGCTGCAGCTCGATCAGGCAGGATTTGAAGATGTTGCAGGGAATGACGACCTTGATGCACAGGTCACTTAAGGTGCGCTTGCCGTTGTCGTCCACAATGCCTTTTTTCTTTAAAAAGGCACCGACGAGCATCATGGCAAAAAGGGTTCCCTGAAGACTGAACAGATCTGTAAGTTTCATAAGAAGCTCCTGTTTTCGGAGGAAGCGCTGCTCCCTTTTAAGCGATCGTGATGCCGGGAAGCTGTTCTTTCAGGAAGCGCGTGACGGCTCCCACCTCTCCGTGCAGGGTGCCCTGCGTAAAGAAAGGCTTGCCGCCGCCCCGGCCGGCAAAGGCAGTATTGACGGCTTTGGTGAGTTCGCGCAGATCTCCGCCTTCCTGGGCGAAGGCATAGCGGATGCCGTCCTCTCCGCAGTCGGAAAGGACCCCGCAGAAGCCGCCGCAGCGCTCCGAGACCGCAGAGCACAGGCGTCTGACGGAATCCACGCTCATGCCGGCCTCCTCCAGCAGGACGTCACCCCGGCCGGTCAGTTCGGCTGCCTTTCTTTCCACAGCCTGCGTTTCCAGAAGCGCCAGACGCTCATGCATGGCACGGGCTTCCTTCTGCAGTCTGGCGACCGCCGTGGCCGTTTCCGTCTCTTTGGCGGAGAGCTGAACGGAAACGCTGTGGTTTTCCTCCGTGATCCGGCGGATATAGTCGAAGGCGCGCTTGCCGGAGAGCATTTCGATGCGCACGCCCCCGCGGTGAGACTGAACGCTTACGAATTTAATAAGGCCCACCTCCCCGGTAAAACTTACGTGCGTGCCGCAGCAGGCGCAGATATCCACATCCGGATATTCCACGATCCGGACATCACCCGACAGCGCCTTCTTGCTGCGGTAATCCAGGGCGTCCAGTTCCTCTTTGGAAGGATACCAGATATGGACCGGCCGGTTGGCCCGGACGGCGGCATTGGCCTCGTCCTCCACGACTTTCAGTTCTTCCCAGCTGATGGGGATGTTGTAGTCAATGGTCACGAAGGGGTCGCCGATATGGAAGCCGACGTTGTCACAGTGGAAGTGACGGCAGATGAGGCCGCTTGCGATATGCTCGCCCGAGTGCTGCTGCATCAGATCCAGCCGTCTTTCGGCATCCACCCGTCCGTTTACTGTCTGGCCCACGGCCAGCGCCTGCGGACACAGGT
Organism: uncultured Lachnospiraceae bacterium; assembly: GCA_902797385.1. GTDB lineage: Bacteria > Bacillota > Clostridia > Lachnospirales > Lachnospiraceae > UBA6987. The sequence goes on along the minus strand of CADBSR010000032.1, from coordinate 6,251 downwards.
GACGGACTTCGCCGTCATTTTCCTTTACAAAAGTGACCGGGATATCGTTCAAAAAGCCCAGGTCCGACGGCTGGCCGCCTCCCTCGGGGTAAAAAGCCGTCCGGTCTAAGGTGACGGCAAAACCGTCATTTTCCGGAACGCAGGCTGTTACTTCCGCGCTGAATTCGAAAAGGTGAGGATCCTGATAATACAGTCTCTCGGTCATAATATTTTTCCTTTCTTTTGTCTTTCAGGAGCTGAAAAAAATAGACTTTCTTTTTCAGCTTTTTTTATGTACAATAGAGGGCGATAAAACGCAAAACATCTGCCTTCTTCCTTCGCTTTCGGAGCACCATATGGCCGGAAACGAGGCGTTTTTAAGGCAGAACCCCGGAATGAATTATATATCAGTAAGAGGTCACTATGCAACTGGGAATTCGTCTGCATGATGTCAACACCAACGAGTCTGAAGCGCTTCAGACGTTGGAGGCGCGCGCCCGGACGGCGCGGGAGGAGGGCTTTTGCTGCGTGCATCTGGCCCTGTCGAAATGTATCAAAGGGGTCACCTTCGATGATGCCGCCCTGACCGAAGGCCTGGCCGCGTATATCCGCCGGGTGTTCCGGAAGGAAGAGCTGGATATTGCCGTTCTCGGCTGTTACCTGAATCTGGCGCATCCGGATCCGGCGGCCTTAAAAGAGATCCGCTCCCGGTATTATGCGCATCTTCGGGTGGCTTCGCTTTGTGGCGCCGCCATGGTGGGCACGGAAACGGGTGCCCCGAACGCCGCGTACAAGCTGGATGCCAACACGCACACGGAGGAAGCATTAACGAGCTTTATCCGGGGACTGGAACCGGTCGTGGCCTGCGCGGAACAGTACGGTGTGACCATGGCCATTGAGCCGGTCTGGAACCATATCGTCTACACGCCAAAGCGCGCCAGGCAGGTCCTGGACAGCATCGGCAGCCGGAATCTGCGGATCATATTCGATCCGGTCAATCTGCTCAGTATGGAAAATGCCGACGAGCGGGAGCGCGTGATCGGCGAGGGTATGGACCTGCTTTGCGATGAGATCGCCATGGTGCACTTAAAGGACTTCGTGCGCCGGGACGGAAAGTTGGTCAGTATTGCTGCGGGGACCGGTGAGATGGATTACACCGAGATCCTTCGCTTCATGAAGGCGCGCAAGCCGTACATCCACGCGACACTGGAAAATACGAACAACGGCAATGCCGTTTCCTCCAAACAGTTTATAGAAGAGCTTTATGCTTCGCTCTGACGGTTGATCCACGGGACCCGGCCGGGCACGGGCGGGTCTTCAAAAAAGCGTGCCGTCAGATCGCGGCGGGTATCGTTCCAGGGATCGAAACCGACGGGGGCGATATGACGGTCCTGCCGGCAGTTCTCAAAGCGGCACAAACCGTAGTCCCGCCAGGGACGGGCCAGAAAAACGCTGCCGTCGGGAACCGCGTCCTCACAGCTGAGGCGGCAGTTCCGGAACAGGAAGCCTTCTGTCTGAGACAGGGCATGGGCGGGGGCAGCGATATAGCCGGTGCCGCGCCGTTCGTAGAGCGAGCGGATCTCGCAGTCTTCAAAGACCGCCGCGCCGCAGCCGAAAATGAAATCCACGGTCCCTTCGATCCGGCAGCGCGAAAAATGCTGGGACAAAAGGCGGTCGGCCCGCAGGTCATCGGTCAGAAAACCGTCGTAGCGGGCGATCAGATCCTTCGGCAGCGGCCCCAGAAAGAGAGTGTCCTGCGTGGAGCGGAGCGTGGCGTCTTCCATGCGGAAACGGTCGCCGTAGACGGTGAGCGCCACTTCCTGCCCCTTGGTTCCGGGATCCAGGGCATCGTTTGAAACCGTCAGATGCCGCAGGGTGACGTCGTCGGCGGTGACGGCCACCGTCCAGGTCCGGAAGGTGACATATTCCCGCCCGAACTCGTCGCGCTTTTGGGCATAGTCGTCCCATACAATGACTGTTTTGTCCTGCCCGGCGCCTTCTATGACAAGGCCCGGCGTGCGGATCATGACCTTCTGGCGGTATTCTCCGGGCGCCAGAAGGATCCGGCTTCCGGCCGGTGCGGTATCGAAAATTTTCTGCAGGGAGTCAAGTGGTTGGGCAAAAAGTTCAGTCATTTTGAAAACCTCCAGGGGAAAAACGGAAGGCAGAGCCTTTCGGCGGATATTATACCACGTCCGGAGAGGCCGGCGAAGGCCTTTCGCAAAGGGTCTGTTTTGTACATGGAACTTCCCGCTTTTTGACATACCGCCTCCGGGCCCGTGATGTACAATATAATTGGAAGAAAAAAACGGATGGAAAGGGTGCCTATGAGACGCCAGCTCAGTTTTGAGGAGTATCGGGGGATCGATCTGACATTATTTGTCATTATTCTTGGCATTGCCGAGACACTGATCGTTCGGGCCGCCACAGGATGGTTTGCCGATCAACTCTATACCGTCTCCGTGGTCGGTGCCGTTACGGCCATCGTCCTGATGCGCTGGAATGCCTTCGCTCTGATCCATGCCGTGCTGGGCGCTGTCTTTTTCTGCTTCGCCTCGCACGGGACCTGGCAGCAGTATCTCATTTACGGGCTGGGAAATCTCTTTTCCCTGCTGATGCTGCTTCCTTTAAAGAAACTGGGATCGGAAAAGATCCGGAACGACAGCTTTTTAAGCGTTTGCTTCGGCCTTGGGACCCTTCTGCTGATGCAGATCGGCCGGGCGGCGGTGGCGCTGGTCTTTGGCCATTCCCTTTCGGCCTGCCTCGGATTTATAACAACTGACGTACTTTCACTCCTGTTCACGGGCGTCGTGATCTGGATCGCCCGAAGACTGGACGGAGTTTTTGAAAACCAAAAGCATTATCTTCTGCGGATCCATAACGCAGAGGAAGAAAAAGGAGGGTATTGATGAAAGCAAAAGCAGCGGATTTCCTCATCTATGATGAGGCTTCGGGCTCTTACCGCGAGAACCCGGAGCAAGCTGTGCGCGACGATGTAGAAAAGCACTACTGGCTGCACGTTGTGCGCTCCATCCTCAAGGATTGGCGACTATACCTCATGCTGATCCCGATGCTGCTGGTGTTTCTGTTCTGGCGCTACTTCCCGATGTATGAACTGCTGGGAAGCTTCAAGGTGTCCGACGAAGTGCTTCCGGTTTCGGATCAGCTCTTCTCGGGCTTCTCGTACTTCAAGCGTCTGCTCGTCGGCGGAGATGACCTCTCGGCCGAGTTTTGGCGCGCCATGCGGAACACCTTTACTCTGAGCTTCTACGGTCTGTGTTTCGGCTTCCCCATGCCGATCATCCTCGCGCTGTTCTTCAACGAGATCAAGTCGAACATCGCCCGCAGCGTCTACCAGGTGCTGACTTACCTGCCGAAGTTCATGTCAACGGTCGTTATGACCTCCCTCGTGGTCATGTTGGTGAAGCAGGGATCGCTGACCTCCGGCGCCGGTGTCGTCGCCCAGGCCTTATCCTCGCTGGGACTGATCACGGAAGATGTGGCCAAGTCGGGCATGCTGAACAATCCCGCGTTCTTCCGACCGATCTACATCATCAGCGGTATCTGGGAGGGCGCCGGCTATGACAGCATCGTGTTCTTTGCCGCGATCATCGCGATCTCGCCCACGAGCTACGAGGCGGCGCAGATCGACGGTGCGAACAAATGGGCGCAAATGCGTTATGTCGTGCTCCCGAGCATCCTGTCTACCATTGTCATCATGCTGATCACCCGTATCGGTTCCCTGCTCAATATCGGCTATGAAAAGGTCCTGCTGTTGTACAACACGAACACCTATGTCACCGCCGACGTTGTCTCGACCTTCGCACAACGCTACGGTCTGCAGGGGGCAGCCAAGGGAATTGCATCAGCCGCGGAAATGATGAACAACGTGGTCGGCATGCTGCTGGTCATCGGGGCCAATACCATCGCCCGCAAGGCCTCCAACACATCGCTTTACTAAAAGGGGAGATGAGCCATGAAAAGAAAACTTGAAGTTTCCGAGTTGATCTTTAAGATCATCAGCTATACCCTGCTGACGATCTTCGCGCTGGCTTGCCTGTACCCCTTCCTGTACGCGATCTCGGCAGCCATCAGCGGACGTTCCGCCGTGGAATACGGCGAAGTCGTGCTGTTCCCGAAGGGCCTGCAATTTGAAGCCTTCAAGCGGATGTTCAGCGACAACATGTTCTGGAATGCCTACTCCAACACGCTGTTCATTACCTTCTACGGCATGATCTGGGCGCTGTTCTACTCCATCCTGGGTGCCTACGCGCTTTCCAAGAAGCGCCTTCTGTTCCGGAAGTTCTTCAACTTCTTCCTGGTGTTTACCATGTGGTTCGCGGCCGGTATCGTTCCGCAGTATCTGAACTACTTAAGCACCCAGAAGGTCTTCCAGAGCATCGGCATCACGGACGACAAATGGCTGGTCGTTATTGCCATGGGTATGGCGGCCATGAACATCATCCTGCTGCGCAACGCCTTCGAAGGTGTGCCGAGCGAGATCGAAGAGGCGGCCATTGTGGACGGTGCCAGTGAGTTCCAGGTCTTAAGCAAGGTCTTCCTGCCGATGTGCAAATCCACCATTGCGACGGTAGCCCTGTTCTTCGGGATCTCCCGCTGGAACGGATACTTCTGGGCTCGCCAGATGATCTCCAACTCCAACGAGCACCCGCTGCAGGTCTTTATCCGTCTGCGTCTGGAGGAATTCACCGACGCGGAAGCCATGGCAGGCTGGAATGAGGTGTACGCATCCGACTCCGTGATCTACGCCCTGATCGTCTGCTCCATCGTACCCATCCTGATCATTTACCCCTTCATTCAGAAGTACTTCGCCAAGGGCACGAACGTCGGCGGCGTGAAGGAGTAAGAAACATGTACTTTACCGGAAAACCGGAAAGCAATAAACAATATTTTTTTAGGAGGAATTTATGAAGAATCTGAAGTCACTCGTGGCGTTGGTCCTGGCCTTCGCCATGGTACTGTCTCTGGCAGCCTGCGGCGGAAAGATCGACGTCGACGGAACGACGCCGGCCGCAACGACCAAAGCCCCGGATGAGACCAAGAGTCCGTCCGATCCCACGACTCCCACCGAACCCGTTGTGGTGGAAGAGTTAAAGTATGCCGAAGGCACCACGCTGCGCATGGCGACCGGCTACAACTCCAAGAAGACCGGCCTGAGCATGGATGCGGAAGTGGCCGGTGAAGGCATCACCCTGGCTGACGGCGTGACCTACCATGCCGGCGACTTAAAGCCTACCTGGGTCGAAGTCCAGAACGTCTTAAAGATCAAGATCGACGACAAGTATCAGGGCAACAGCGCCAACAACGAATTCGACTACTGGAAAGAGCGCATGAGCGAAGTTGACGTTCTGTCCGGCACCGCCAGCAAGCTGACCGAATACGGCGAGCAGGGCGTGATCGTGAACATTGCCGAATATCTGGACAAGATGCCGAACTTCAAGGCTTATCTGGAAGCCAATCCCATCGTCCGTCTGTCCATCACCGGCAACACCAGCAACGGTGCTATCTACTTCTCCCCGTACTTCGACGGTGTCAACGATATCGAGCGTATGCCTTTAATGCGTGTCGATATGGTTCAGAAGCTTCTGGACGGTGAAGGCGCCTTCACCGCTTCCGCCTCTGGCAAGACCGCGACTCCCGTTTACCAGCCTTATATGCCGACTTCCGGCAAGATCGATATCGAAACCGTGAAGCTGGATGGCAGCGGTGTTGAAACCGTGACCAAGGACTACAGCGCTTACGGCAATATCATCGAAAAGATGAACGCTGCCGGCAGCATCGACGGTGTGACCGCTGTCAACATGCTCCGCGAATACATCGACAAGACCTATAACGGATACTATGGCACCACCCGTTCCAACCTCTTCGTAGGTCAGAACGCTGCCTGGGATGCTGACGAATTAGTCGCCCTGCTGCGCTGCGTCGTCGCCAATGCTCAGACCTTAAACGGCACCGATTCCATGCAGGGCCTGTTCTCCCGTGAGGACGACAACAACCAGCTCCGCGTCGACATCATGCGCTTCGCGGGTCACCTCTTCGGCGTCCGCGGTATGGAATCCCGTCAGGATTACCTCTACTTCGGAACCGACGGCAAGCTGCATGACGCCCGTCAGGAAGAAGATACCTACAAGGCTCTGGAACGCATGAACGCGATGGCCAAGGAAGGCCTGATCTCCGAAAACTTCATGAACACCGCCGACGGCAAGACCAAGCAGTACCTCGAGAACGACTCCGGCTTCATGCACTACGAC
>CADBSR010000031.1 GCA_902797385.1 uncultured Lachnospiraceae bacterium | reverse complement strand
GCCAGGCTGGCCGATCCAAAAAACACGTTCTCCTGCGGGACATACTTCGCAATGATGTCGGCATTGCCCATTCCGTTCTGAAGCGTCGCAACGATCGTTTCCTCTCCGATCAGCGGCAGGGCGTTCCGGATGGTCCTTTCAGTTTGATAGCCCTTGCTCCAGATCATGACCAGCTCCGGGAAGCGTCCGTCCGAAACAACATCCTTGGCCGATGCTGTCACATGCGGATATACCGTCAGATCCGGCTGATCTGTTTCGGAAAGGATCAATCCGTCCGAAGCGATCGTATCCAGCTGTTCTTTCCAGCCGCTGACCATCCAGACATCATGGCCTTTCTGACAGAAGCGGGCGGCGAACAGACTGGCCATGGTCCCGGTTCCCATTATGGCAATTTTCATATCTGCCTCTCCTTTATGCAAAGACGCCGATCGGCCAGGGGGTAAACTCACTTTCCCCGACACCCAGCTCTTCGCTCTTGGTTTTTTTGCCGGAAGCCACTTTCAGGAGTTCTTCAAAAATCACTTCTCCCAGCTGTTCCAGATCCTGCGTTCCGTCGATCACGGTCCCGCAGTTGATATCCATGTCCTCTTCCATGTGCTCATAAAGCGGTGTATTGCTGGCCAGCTTGATCACGGGTACCAGAACCGATCCGAAGCAGGAGCCGCGGCCGGTCGTAAAAGCCAGCAGGTTGGCGCCGCCGGCGATCTGTCCGGTGGAGGCAATGGGATCGTACCCGGGCGTATCCATGAAGCAAACGCCGCTCGTTGTGACCGGATAGGCGTATTCATAGACTTCGTTTAACGGAGAGGTTCCGCTCTTCTTGACGCCGCCTAAAGACTTTTCAAGGACGTTTGTCAGACCGCCCTTGTTGTTGCCCGGGGAAACCTTCCCGTTGATCTGGCAGTCGCGGCCTTCCGTCTGCTTTAACCACCAGTTCAGGCGGTCCACCAGTTTCTGACCGACTTCGGCGGAAACAGCCCGGCGGGTCAGGATATGCTCGGCCCCGAAGATCTCCGTCGTCTCGGAGTGGATGCAGCCGCCCCCGTTCTTTACCAGGATATCCATGGCCTTGCCCAGGCCCGGATTGGCAGAAAGACCGGAAAAGCCGTCGGATCCGCCGCATTCAAGCGCCACCAGCAGATGCTCAGCCGAGCAGGGCTCACGCTTCACATCGTTGACGGCAGGAAGCATTTCTTTTACCAGCTCGATCCCTTTTTCAATGGACTTGCGGGTGCCGCCCTCTTCCTGAATGACCATCCGCTTTAAGCGATCATCCGGGACGAGCTGCTGGGCATCCAGGAGCTTGTCGATATTGTTGCGCTCGCAGCCCAGAGAGATCAGAACCGCCGCGCCCATATTCGGGTTGCGGATATAGCCGGCGATCGTACGCTGCAGGAGGGCTAACGGCTCTCCCGACTGTTCCATGCCGCAGCCGAGCTCCGTAATGAACGGGACAACTCCGTCCACATTCGGATACGCCTGCATCTTTTCTTCGGTAAAGTACTCACTGATCTTGCGGGCTACCGTGGCGGCACAGTTGCTGCACACCAGGATCCCGATATAATTCCGGGTCGCGACCTTGCCGTTCGGGCGACGGATCCCCATGAAGGTCCGTCTTTGTTCCGGCGGAAGCAGTTCCACCGGATGACAGTCTGCCCCAAAGGCGTAATCCACGCCGCGGGCATCAAATTCATCGTTATGGTTGTGAACGGATTCACCCTTCCGGATATCCCGGGAAGCATACCCGATCACGGTATTGTATTTGCGGATCTCTCCCCCCTTCGGAATATCCCGTGCCGCACATTTATACCCGGCAGGGATCTCCTCCAGCGTCGTCAGATCTTCTTCTTCAATATAGGTTCCCTCTGCCAGCGTGTGGCGGGCAATCACAACATTGTCTTCTTTTTCCAGTCGGATCGCATACGGATTCATAAAACACCTGCTTTCACTTGGCCGGACGGGGACGTCCGAACAGAGTCAGATTGCCTTCCGCATCGAAGGGAATCGGCATAAAGTCACCTACAACTTCGACTTTGTCCCGGAACTTTTCCGGGATCGCTTCCAGCGCGGTACGGGACATATACAGCTCTCCCATCTCATGCGTGGAAACACCGATGATCACACTGGCCTTCGTACGATCCGGCTTCCCGCAGAACTTGACAGCCGCTTTTACGACCTGTTCATCGGTATCCAGGATCATCGGCAGCTTGGCGGTTCCGATGGCGGTGGAGGTCAGGCAGTTCACATAGCAAAGCTCCACGTTGCATTTGTCATAGAAGCGGCGTGAGGCGAAATCGGCCTGGCCCATCCCGTTCGGGTTATGATCGGAGGCATCCGTTAAATCCAGCACGCAGAGTGCCCGGAAATTGGGACCGCCGCTGATGGACGGCACGTTGTAGCGGCCGATCAGATTGCTGTCGAGACCGGAACCGGATACATCTTTGCCCATCTCCATCATGACCAGCACGTCGGCGGCATCCACATAGAAGCGGGCCATCAGTTCGTTGGCGCGTTTTAAAAGCTTGGGCTCTTCGGTCAGGATCTCATCCTGTTTTAAGACATGGACCTCCGCCAGATGACCGAAGGCGTCCTCGACTGAACCGATGCCGCAGACGATATTGAGCTTCTCCAGCGCTACGCTGCCGACAGCAAGAATATTCTCTGCCATATTTTCAAAGCCAAGAATATGGGTCATTTCGGCGCCTTTTTGCTTGGCCAGACCAATGGCGGTCATCTTCGTGATACCGCTTTCGATCTTGCCGCGGAAAGCGGTGTGACATTTCACCCGGTTTAGAAGGATAATGCCGTCACATTCACAGGCGTTTTTATCAATATAGACCGGCAGGCCCTTGGCGGTGGTACCGATCTGATTCACCTCCATAGAGGAAAGAATCGGCGCGCCCATGGCCTCTTCGGTAATGCCATTATGGTGCAGAACTTCGCGCTGGCCTTCCGCCGTCGCACCGCCGTGGCTGCCCATGGCGGGGATCAGGATCGGCTGAGCTCCTTTGGATTTCAAGAAATCGACTACTGTTTTGATCATGACCGGATACTGATCGACCCCGCGGCTGCCGCAGGTGATCGCGATCCGCTGTCCGGGCTTAACGTCCAGATTCCGCTCCTCCATTTTTTGCCAGAGGACCTCTCTGACGTTCGGAAGGGCTAAATCATCGAAGTGCTGACGCACCTTTACGATTTCCGGAAGCTCGATCGGGTCCAGGATTCTTTTGATTTCCTCAAGCATGTTCTGTCCTCTTCTTTAGTCAAAAGTATATTCCACACCGTACATCGCGGCCATATCACGGAAGTCCTGAAGCGTTGCCTCGGAGAGGTCAATCCCCTCTTCCTGCGCGACCAGCGTCTTGTTGTATTCGATTTCACCAGGGATCAGGACGCCTCTCGAGCCTTTGGCAGGACGGCAGGCTTTGATCAGGGCAAAGAGCGAATCAACACGCTTCTTGAACTCATCCACCGGGCAGAAGCGGCTGATATCGATGCAGCCCATAAAGTAGCCGCAGTTCGCCTCCAGCTCCGGGTGCTCAAAGAAGCGGGGAATATTGATGTCCATGTCCGCGCCGCTTAATGCAAACGCCAAAATGGAAATGATCAGGCCGATGGAATAGCCCTTATGCGCGCCGAACGGCAGCAGAACGCCTTCGTTGGCAGCTTTGGCATCCGTCGTCGGATTGCCGTCCTTATCCAGGGCCATGCCGAGCGGAATATCGCGGCCTTCCTTCATGGCAAGGGCGATATTGCCCTTGGCGGCCACACTGGTCGCAATATCCATGACCAGCGCGGGATACTCTCCGGCCGGAATCGCAACGGAAACCGGATTGGTTCCTAACAGCGGATCGGCCCCGCCGAACGGGGCGACTAACGCAGGCGCATTGGTCACGCTGAAGCCAATCATATTTTCTTCCAGGCACATCATCGGATAATAGGCGCCAAGGCCATAGTGGACGCCGTTATGAACGCCGGCGAAGCAGACACCGCTCTTTTTCGCCTGTTCGATACAGGCCCGCATCGCTTTCGGGGCCGCCACCATACCAACGGCATGCTTGGCGTCAATGACCAGCGTGCTGTCCCCGGTTTTGGTTATTTCTATATCCTGCCCGTTTGTAGCAGTGCCGCGCCGCAAACGTTCGCAGTAATCTTTCATATGGGTCGTGCCGTGTGTGCGCTGACCACGGATATCTGCCGCGAGGAGCACGTCGACACAGGTCCTGGCATCTTCTTCGCTCAGGCCGGCTTTCACCCAGATCTTTTCACAGAAATCACGAATTTTCTCGACGGGGTATTTCACAGTACATCCTTTCCCAAATGATTGGTTCTTATGATTCGTCCGGCCGTTTAAACACGGCGCCTTCCCAAACACCCGATACCCACTCACGGTACCGCGCCAGATAAGAGCTCTCCACCGGCCGCTCGGGACGGACAAAACGAGCTTTCCGTGCTGCCAGCTCCTCATCTGAGATTTCGAGCTGCAGGCGTCTGCCCGGAATATCCAGTGTGATCAGGTCCCCTTCCTCTACCAGGGCAATGGGACCGCCCGCATAGGCTTCCGGAGAGATATGGCCGACACACGGTCCGCGGGTCGAACCCGAAAAACGTCCGTCGGTGATCAGGGCCGTGGTCGTCCCGAGACCGGAGCCGACCAGCGTTGTAGTGGCTGTCAGCATCTCCCGCATACCGGGCCCGCCTTTCGGACCTTCATAGCGGATCACGACCACGTCGCCGGGATGGATCTTGCCAGCCCGGATGGCAGCGACCGCATCTTCTTCACAGTCAAAGGGTCTTGCCGGACCGGTGTGGAAATACATGTCGGGGTGGACGGCACTCTTTTTGATAATGCAGCCTTCCGGCGCCAGATTCCCTTTTAATACGCAAAGGCCGCCGTCCTCGTGCAGGGGGTTGTCCAGCGTCGTGAGGACGTCGGTATCATAGGAATGCACTCCTTTTGTGATCTCTCCCCAAACAGCTCCGTTTACGGCTTCCTTGTTCATGTTGAAATGATCCGGTCCCAGCTCGGCGATCACAGCCGGGATACCGCCGGCCAGATCCAGCTCCCAGAGGGTATATTTCCCGCTCGGGCGGACATTGACCAGATGCGGCGTATTGCGGCCGGCTTCGTCAAAATCATCCTGCGTCAGCTTGACACCGAATTCATAGGCAATGGCCGGCAAATGAATGGCGCTGTTCGTGGAACCGCCGATCGCCATATCCACCTTCAGCGCGTTGAGGAAGGTCTCCCGGTCGATATAATCCTTCGGCCGCCGGTTTTTCTTCACCAGATCCACGACCAGTTCGCCGCTCCGGCGGGCGATCCGAAGTTTCTTGGCTTCCGTTGCGTGAACGGTGCCGCAGCCGGGAAGCGCCAGACCCAGGGGCTCCATGAGGCAGGACATCGTATTGGCCGTTCCCATCATGGGACAGGAGCCGGGACCGGAGCAGACGCACTGCTCCATCTCACAGAAATCCTCCTCCGAGATCTCTCCGGCCAGCAATTTGGCCGAAGCCTCGCGGACCTCATAGCCCGCATAGCCTTTCCCGTGATAAAAACCGGGGCGGGCAGGACCGCCTGTCACAAAAACGCAGGGCAGGTTCAAACGTCCCGCGGCCCGGGCCATGGCCGGAACGATCTTGTCACAGCCGGCCAGAAAAACCAGGCCGTCCAGATTGTGCGCTCCCGCCATGACTTCTATGGAATCCGTGATGATCTCCCGGCTGGGCAGGACATATTTCATGCCGCTGTGTCCCTGGGTGATCCCGTCACAGATCCCGATAGTATTGAATTCAAAAGGCTGACCGCCGGCGATCAGGATCCCTTCCGCTACAGCCGCTGCCACATCCCGCAGATGGACATGCCCGGGATGGATCTGACTCCAGGAGTTCACGATCCCGATAAAAGGGCGTTTTAAGTTTTCCTCATCCAGACCAAGACCGTACAGATAGGTGCGGTTGCCGGAACGTTCCGGGCCCCCTACTGTTTCATTGCTCCGATACGGTTTGCTTAACATACGTTCTCCTTGTGCGTCGTGGACCTGGCAGGACGGGATCCCGCCGTCAGACGATTCTTTATTCCAGATGCAGCGCTTCGATCAGCTGAGAAGAAATGATCCGGCCGATCTTGTTCTGCGCTTCCGCCGTGACCGCTCCGATATGCGGACTGACGACGAATTCACCGCCGGCTTCGAAAACCGGAGAATACAGCTTGTCACCGCCGGTCAGATCACCGACTTCATCCTTGATAACGTCCATCCCGAGGCCGCCGAGCTTACCGCTCTTTAAGCCATAGGCCAGGGCATCTTCATCCACATGGCCGCCGCGGGACATATTCAGTAAGATGGCGCCGGGTTTCATACGGTCGATCTGCTCGTACGAGATCATGTTTTCCGAATCCTTCGACAGCGGCAGATGCATGGTGACACAGTCAGCTTCCGCCAGAAGTTCATTCAGTTCTTTCTTTTCGGCACCGCGGGCCGCAATCTCCTCTTTCGTCAGATACGGATCGCAGGCAATGATCTTCATGCCGAAGGCCGTGGCCAGCTCTGCCACGCGGGAACCGATGCGGCCGATGCCGATGATCCCCAGCGTCTGTCCCTTTAACTCATGACCTTTAAAATGGTTCTTTTCCCAGATCCCGTCTTCCACGACTTCCCTGTGAGCCCGCATGGTGTGACGGTTCAGCTCAAGCAGCTTGCACATGGTCAGTTCGGCCACCGCGTTGGTGCTGCCCATGGCGGCGTTCATGATCAGGATACCCTTTTCGGCCGCACAGGCATGATCGATATGCTCGGTCCCTACGCTGCAGACGGCGATCACCTTCAGGTTCTTCGCCCGTTCCAGGATCGCGCGGTCAATGGGTGGCACGACGCGCATGATCAGGATATCGTAGTCGGGAATGATTTCCTTGATGACCTCCGCGCCGGGCATGACTTCGATCCGAACTTCCACGCCGTGGCTTCTTAAGGTCTCCGGAATCATAGGGGATACATTGTCAATTATCAGAGCCTTCATATTTTTTTGCTTCCTGTTGTTTTTACAGAGAGAGTCCCAGATCCAGCGCCTTCTCGTTCACGGCAATGACCTTGTCCTTGCCGGCAAAGCGGTGCGCAAATGCCTTCATGACGGATTCCTTGTGCAGCAGTCCCTGACGCTTCATGATCAGGCCGAGCGCGATCGTGTTGGCCGTCTGGATATTGCCGACCTTCTCAATGCTCATGGTGCGGAAGGGGAAACCGATGTGATCGCCCTTGGCGCCTTCCTTCGGCGTGACCATATCCGTGTCATAGTAGACCTCGGTATCATCGTGGAATTTGTCCACATAGCGGTCGTAAGCGACCTGAGCCAGGCAGAGGATGACGTCCGGCGTATCAATATTCGGATAGCCGATGGGCTGATCGCTGATGATGACGTCGGTCTTGGTAAAGGTTCCGCGGGTTTCGGAACCGTAGGACGCCGTCAGCGTCGCATACATATCTTCTTCGAAAAGGGAAGCCGCAAGTCCGAGGATCTCGCCGGTGGAGATCAGGCCCTGACCGCCGACACCGCTTAAAACGATTTGAGTCTTCATGATTCCGTCCTCCTTACTTATCTATGTTCTGGGCATCGATGATGCGCTTGTATTCGGTATAGTAATCATCCCGTTCCTTCTTGACGATCAGACCGGTAATGATCTTGCCTTCCAGCTCTTCGGGGCTCATATTCTTTGCCTTTTCGGCCGGAACGCTCTGCTCGTTCATGAGCTTCATCATGTTGGCGGCTTCACCCTGCTTGTTGTAACGGCCGTAGTGGGTCGGGCAGGGGACCATGCATTCAATAATGGCAAAGCCCTTGTGTTCAATACCGCCGCGGATCAGCTTGCGCATCTGGACCGGATTGTAGACCGTAGCCCGTGCCACATAGGTTGCGCCGGCCGCTTCCACCAGCTTGCAGATATCGAAGTTCTTTTCGATATGACCGTAAGGAGAGGTGGTGGTAATGGAACCGGTCGGGGTGGTGCCGGAGTACTGGCCGCCCGTCTGGCCGTAGTTATAGTTGTTGGCGACGATCGCCGTCAGGTTGATATTGCGGCGGGCGCAGTGGATCAGGTGGTTTCCGCCGATGGTCACGCTGTCGCCGTCACCCATGGTCACGATCACGTTCAGGTTCGGATTGGCGAGTGCGATCCCGGTCGCAGCGGGAAGGGCACGGCCATGCGTAACATGCATGCAGTTGATATCCAGATAGTCGTCCACACGGCCGAAGCAGCCGATGCCGCTGACCAGAGCGATATCATGTTTGTCAAGACCCATCTCGGCGAAGACTGCTGCGATGGACTGCAGGACGATCCCGTCGCCGCAGCCGGCGCACCAGGTATGCGGAAGCTTATCAAAAAGCATATAGTCCTTATAGCTAGCCATGGTTTTATTCCTCCTCTAACGCGCTGATGATCTGCTGCGGGGTGATGAGAACGCCGTCCGTCCGGTTGGCCTGCAGGACCTTGCAGCCGTAATCGTTGAACTTACGAACCTCACCGGCCAGCTGACCCAGATTCATTTCCGGTACAACGACCGTTTTGACCTGACGTAAAACCTCACGGATCTCTTTTTCCGGAAGCGGCCAGACTGTCACGACCTGCAGCATGCCGGCCTTGACGCCCTTGGCACGCAGCATATCCACCGCGGTGATGGTGCTGCGCACGGAGCAGCCGAAGGTAATAAAGGCAACTTCAGCATCCTCCAGCTGATAGCGGCGGGTAATGGTGATATCGTCCACATTCTTTTCGATCTTATCGGTCAGATAATGGGTAACACGGTTGATATTGTCAGGTCCGGGCCCGAATTCACCCTTTTCATCGTGGGTGGAACCGGTCGTCCGCATCAGAAGGGTCGGATTGCCGACAGGCGGCATCGGAGCAGGCATATTCGTAGAATAGTTGTACGGACGGAACTCCGCCTGTGTGGTGCCGGGCGCGGGCTGTACGCGGTTAAAGATCTGATCCGGCGTCGGCTCAACTTCCGTTACGGTCTCACGCAGATGACCGATGACTTCATCCGCCATGAACAGAACGGGAGTACGATATTTTTCAGCCAGGTTAAAGGCTGTAATGGTCAGATCATAGCAGTCCTGAACCGAAGACGGGCTGATCGCGATGATGCTGTGATCGCCATGAACGCCATAGCGGGCCTGCATGATATCGGCCTGGGCGGGCTTGGTTGCCGCACCGGTCGACGGGCCGCTGCGCTGTACATCAAAAATAACGCAGGGAATCTCAGACATAATGCCAAGTCCAAGATTTTCCTGCATTAAAGAAAAGCCGGGGCCGCTTGTTGCGGTAAAGGATTTTTTTCCGGCTAACGAAGCACCGAGCAGCGCCGCCATGGAGCTGATCTCGTCTTCCATCTGAATATAAAGACCACCGTGGCGGGGCAATTCTTTGGCAGCGCCTTCTGCGATCTCAGAACTCGGAGAAATCGGATACCCTGCATAGAAGCGGGCACCTGCCGCAATGGCGCCGTCCACAACGGCATCATTGCCTTCAATGAATTTCTTTACACTCTTCGCCATCTTACTCTACCTCCACATCAATCGCAAAATCCGGGCAGCGCATTTCGCAAAGTCTGCAGGCGATGCACTGATCAAGATGGGCTACAACCGGAACCTGGCCGACTTCCTGCGTGAACACCTGACGGGGACACAACGCCGAGCAGATCCCACACTGTTTGCAGCGTTTTTCGCTGACGCTTATGGTGACCTTTTTACTCATACCGTACACTTTCCTCCGAAATCCTGTAAATACGGAAAGGCAGCGTTCACCTTTTTCCGAGCATAGGCCTGAACGTTCCTCTTCGTTTTGCCCCATCTTATTTTGTCTGTTTTGGCAAGTCAATTCTTAACGGGAAGTGCAAGAGGATATGTCAACTCTTTGCGAATATTGCTTAATTCCTCACCCCAGAAGGAGGACCAGGGCAGGTACTGCCAGAAAACTCAGGAGCGTTGTAATGGCGGCTCCCTGGGCTGCGAATTTCTCATCTGCGCCGAAGGCCGAAGCGTACACGACGGACATGGACAGGACCGGCATGGCGGCTTCCAGGGTCACGACGCTGCGGCTAAGCCCGCCAATGCCAAACAGCGCCGTCATCCCGATTCCCACCGCGGGACAGACCACAAAACGGAACAGGATGACGCAGAGCTGATCCTTGTCGATCCTTAAGTTTTTAAGACCGGTATCATAAATGATATATCCGGTCAGCAGCAGCGCCAGGGGGGTATTGGTCCGGACCACATACATGGCGGTCTGGGACAGCACATAAGGGAGCTTCAGATTGATCAGGACGGCGGTAAAACCGCAAAGCACGCCGATCACCGTCGGCATTTTCAGGATCGACAGAATGGAAAGCTTCTTTCCGTTCTGGAGACTGCCGTATTTCCGGACCAGCGGCTGACAGACCAGCTGGATCATAAACGTATCTGCCATGTAAAAGACCATGACGATCGGAATGCAGCTGTCGCCGTATATCTGCGTACACATAGCAAGACCGATGAACAGCGAATTGGTCGTGCTGCACATCATCAGAAAGATCCCTTTTCTGGTCCGCTCCACATGCAGGAAAAAGCGGTCTGTCAGAGCCGCCAGGATCAGTGTTGAAAAGAGGGTCAGAAAACAGGCAGCCAGAAGCGGGAGGGATGCCAAAACCTGTGCCCGGTCCAGACGGGTGCTGAGTTCATACACACACATGACGGGGATCCCGACATGGGTCAGAAACTGATTGATGAATTTCTTTGCGTTCGCCGTCATCCATCCGCGGGCAGCGCAGAAATAACCCAGTGCCGTCAGCAGAAAAACGATGGCGACCGATTCCAGTGAATGAATAAATGTTTCCATACGATCTCTCCGTGGTTTTGCTATTACCCTTCTTCATTGCGGGAAAAGCGTCCCGGAGAGCATCCGATATGCTGTTTGAACATCCGGATGAAATGCGTGTTGTTCTTAAAGCCGACCAGGCGGCCGGTATTCTGCACGCTTTCCCCGTCCTGCAGAAGCTCGCAGGCTCTCTTGATCCGGTAGATGATGATATAGTTTCCGATGGAGAATCCTGTCGAGCTCTTAAAGATCTGACTGATACGGGATTTGCTGATATAAAACTGACGGGAAAGATCATCCAGCTTGATCTCTTCTGCGTAATGCTTGTGAATGTAAGCCAGGATATCATCGACCCGCGTTTCTCTGGTAAGACAGATGACGGGATTTTCACTGACGGAATCCAGCACACAGGCGACGTACAGCAGGAAGGTCTCGAATTTCAGATTTCGTTCCACGTCTGATCCGAACGTCGGCAGCGGCTTTTTGATCAGGCCGGACAGCTGATACAGCATGTTGGCCAGCGTTTCACTCGGCATCTGCAGCACCTGAGGCGCCGAATTGAAGGTCTTCAGGATATTGCTCTGTCTTGTCGAAAGGCGGCTCAGCTGTTCTCTGGTAAAATGGATCACATACCGGTCATACTCTTTGTTTTCATGACAGAAACAGTGATGGATCTCAAAAGGATTCAGGAAAAAGACGGTTCCGTAGGATAAATCAAACGCTTTTTCCCCCACAAAGAACTTGCCGTCATTGGTCAGGGAAATAAATATCTCATAAAAGTCATGGATATGGGATTCAGGATGTTTGTCCTGCGTATATTTCAGGATCTGATAGTTCTCTTCCATCACGCATTTCTCCTTTCATGGACCCGGTGCATGGTATACTGGCCGGTCGCTATGAGCAGACCGCTGTCATCATGGATCTCGACGCGAATAAACAACGTGGAATGGCCGGCTTTTACAACCGTCCCTCTGGCTCTCAGAAAAGCGGCACCGGGCGCAGCAGCCAGGAACTGCATATCGCCGTTTATGGTCATGACCTTATCAGGAGAAAGAGAATGCGCCGCCAGACCGGAACTGACATCCCCCAGGGCAAACAGGAGTCCGCCGTGCGGAACATGCCAGATATTGTTGCTCGTTTCCGAGATCTGCGCTTCCACCAGTGCCTCTCCTTCCGTCACCGAAAGAGCCCGGATCCCATTGTGCCGGTTAAAGGGGCATTCGTTGATTCGCCGGATCAGATAATCCGCAGATTCTTTTTCCATCTTGTCATACTCTCCTAAAAACAGCAGAGCATCCTGCCTATATTTTTCAAGCGGGTCATAATGTTAGATATTGAAATGCTGTCTAAATTTTTTACCAGTTTTCTTCAAGGTTCTTCAATTCGAATATCAAAAAATAGCAGGATACGCAAACAAATTTGTGATTTTTGCAAACTGCAGTTTGAGCCGGCATAAACCCCGGTTCGGATCCCCGGGAAGCGGCTTTGTGGATATTCCGAGCTTCTTGACAAATCATCCTGTCTCCCGAGAACCCGATTGACAGAATATGTATGAAATGATTATGATACAGACAGTCTATCTGCCGGGCATTCTCTGCAAAATGACAGGGGATGGGAGCCGGCCGGGAAAGGAAAACCATATGAAAGCTGTATTTACCCTTACGTCTGCGGAATCGCGCCGCCTGATCGCCAAAGCCGTTGTCGGCATGCCGGAAGTCAAGGAAGCGCTGGACAAAGCCTATCTGCTTCTGGCCGGTGGAACCACCAATGCATTTATCGCCCAGGAATTGCTGCACGACCGCAGTATTGAGCCGGGACTCTGTACAGCCGGTATTTCCTGCGACGGTCTGCTGTGCGTAACGGCACCGTCCAGCCGGAACTCTTATCCGAATGTCTTTTTCAAAGGCGAAGCCCAGCCTGAAAAGACCTTGACGGAAGCCATGAATGACTTCCACCCGGAAACCGTTGTGATCAAAGGGGCCAATGCCGTGGATCCCCAGGGGTATGTCGGCGTGATTACAGCCGGATTTGACGGGGGAACCATCCCGCGCATCATCGGCACCACAACGTCCAAAGGTCTGCTGATGATCACCCCGGTCGGTCTTGAGAAGTTAGTGCCGAGCGTACGGGATGCAGCCGCTGCCCTGGGCGGAGCCACGCATATTCAGTATTCCCTGGGAGCCGACTGCGGTATGTACTGCCTGGGCAATACCCGCGTGGTCACGGAACTGGAAGCCATCCGGATGCTGTTTGACTGTGAAGCCCGCCTGGTCTGCTGCGGTGGTGTCGGCGGCAACGAAGGCGCCGTGACACTGGCTGTCGACGGTGAGAAGGACAAATTGGAGGCAATGATCAACTTCCTGGAGACGGAAGTGAAGGGCGAGCCTCCCGTGAAAGGCAATAAAGGCGTATGCGAAACCTGCCGGTATCGCTTCTGCCGTTACTATCAGACCAAAGCGGATGATCTCCCCGCCTGGATGAAAAAGAAGGGGATTACGAAGTAAGATAAATGCTTCCCATAAAAAATGAGGCTTCTCAGCCTCATTTTTTTGTGTCGTATTTCAGTTCTCTGGCGGCCTGCATCACGCTCTCACTCTGCAGGGTCCCACCCATGAGCCGGGCCAGCTCCCTGAGCGCTCCGTTTTCATCGAGCAGCGTAACGTCGGTAATGGTCCGGTTGTTCCGGCTTTCCTTGGAGATCTCATAATGCCGGTCGGCCGGTGCCGCGATCTGCGGAAGATGTGTGATCAGAAGGACCTGTCGGTATCGGGAGATCTCTTTGAGCTTCTGTCCGACCATCTGGGCCGTCTTTCCGCTGATCCCGCTGTCGATCTCATCGAAAATCACGGTCGGGATCCGGTCACGGTCTGCCAGAATGGTTTTGATGGCCAGCATGATCCGCGAAAGCTCGCCGCCGGAAGCGACTTTTTGCAGCGGGGTAAGCGCTTCTCCGGGGTTGAGCGAAATGGTAAAGAGCGCTCCGTCCTGACCATCCGGTCCCGCTGACGAAAGAGGCGTGACCTCCGTCTTTACCTGGACGGAAAGGAAGTTTAAGCCTTTCAGGGCTTTTTCCAGCTCAGCATCCAGTTTGGGCGCCGCTTTTTTCCGAAGGCTCGTCAGCGCATCGGCATGGACTTTCATGCGGGATGCCGCCAGTTCTTTCTGTTTTATGCTCTCTTCCCGTCTGGCCGCATAGTCTTCCAGGCGGTCCCGCTCTTCTTCCCGTTTGGCCAGCGCGGTGTTTTCCGGGTCACACAGATCTCCGTATTTTAACTCCAGACGATTCAGCTCATCCAGCCGTTTTTCGGCATCATGCAGTTCCTGCGGATCAAAGCGCGACTCCTCCAGATACCCGCGGATCTCCTTTTCGGAATCGGACAGGATATCTTCCGCGGTATTTAAAGCATCCAGAACGTCCTGCATGGCCGGCGCATTGGAAACGATCCGGCTTACCTCCCGGTAAGCCTGCATCAGGAAGTCTTCGGCATTTTCGCGACCTTCACTCAGAAACTGCAGGGCTTTGCCCAGTCCTTCCTCCGTTTTCTCGAAGGAAGACATCTCCCGATACCGGGCGGTCAGCTCATCCCGCTCTCCGGGGCGCACGGCCGCCGCTTCAATCTCATGGATCTCGTAATTCAGGAAGTCCAGCTGCCGGAGGCGATCCTCTTCGGAAAGGGAAAAGCCTTCCGCGGCCGCTACGCTCTCTTTATACAGATGATAGGCAGCGGCCATCGCCTCTTTTTCTTTCCGGCATGCCTCCCCTGCATATTCATCCAGGATCTCCAACTGCCTGTGCGGTTTCAGCAGGGACTGATGTTCATGCTGGCCGTGAATATCCAGCAGCACTTCCCCCACGTCCCGCAGACGGGCGCTGGTGACACTTTCATCGTTGATCCGCTGAATACTTCTGCCGGGATAGATCCTGCGCGAAATAATGACCACGCCTTCATCCGGCACGACACCCAGGGCTTCCAGCGACGTTAAGACACCCGGATCATCCACGCTGAAGACCAGCTCGATCAGGGCTTCCTCCGCCCCGCGCCGGATAAACTGCGCCCCGGCCCGGTTGCCGAGTCCGGCATTGATGGCATCGATCAGGATGGATTTTCCCGCACCGGTCTCTCCCGTCAGGACGTTGAGCCCGGGTCCGAATTCCACTTTTGCCTCTTCGATCAGGGCAAAATTTTTTACATGACAGGACAAGAGCATAGGATCACCTCAGATTTACGAATCCGACATTTTGGAGCGCAGGGTTTCAACAAAACTCCGCTCGCTCAGTTTCAGGATCGAGATCGTGGTAGAGGCCTGCGTGATCTCGACCACATCCCCGACCGCTAAGGACTCCGGCTTCTCCCCGTCGAAGTAGACCTGGAATTCTTCCTCTGTCTCGTTGCCGCGGGTCGGCGGCAGGATCTCCACGGAGATCTTGTCGGAGGGAGAAAAGACAATACTTCTGTTGTTCAGCGAATGCGCCGCAACCGGTGTCAGCACCAGCAGACGGGCCGTAGGCTCCACGATGGGGCCGCCCGCGGAAAAGTTATACGCCGTCGATCCGGTCGGCGTGGAGGCGATCAGACCGTCACAGCGATACTCCTTCAGGAACTGACCGTTGACACAGACTCTTAAATTCACGATTTTCATGGGGTTTTTGGAACGGACCACCACGTCGTTCAGCGCGCGGTGACGGCCGACTGAGCGGCCGTTTTTCAGGATCCGTCCGAAGATCATCATCCGTTTTTCCCGGATAAACTGGTCTTCCAGCAAAGCATCCAGGACCGTATACAGGGAATTCCGGTCGCCTTCCGTCAGATATCCCAGCGTTCCGGTATTGATACCAATAAAAGAAAGCGCCATGTCCGAATAGCGTCTGACGACCCGCAGCAGGGTTCCGTCGCCACCGAGCGTAATGATACATTCGGTCTCCGGACCCGGTTTCATTCCGTCCTCATGGATCCGGCAGACAGCGCCTCTTTCCTGCAGGTAAGCCGCCGCTTTATCCCGCAGGCAGAAGCCTTCGTCCTTATAGATGTTGCTGACTAAGTAAAAATGCTTCATAATGCCTCTTTG
>CADBSR010000030.1 GCA_902797385.1 uncultured Lachnospiraceae bacterium | reverse complement strand
GGCATCCTGGGTATCGAGCTGTTCAGCAGGGAATATCTCGAAATGATCTGCGCGCTGAAAAAGCCCACCGTCATCGTGGACGGATACGCACATGTCAGCGAGGCGATAATGAACTGTAATTTTATTTCCATGGAAAACGTTGCCAGTGAATTGACGCTGGTCCGGCGGATGATCCGTGCCGGCGCCAGAAAAATCGGGTTCGTGGGAGACAAAGAGCTCTGCAACAGTTTTTATGAGCGCTGGGTCGGCTATTGCTTTGCGCTGGACGAAGCCGGTCTGGCTCCGGATCCCGCTCTGAGCATCCTGGCGGAGGACAGCGACAGCTACGGCGATCCCGACTGGCTTGCGGAGCAGCTTTCCCGCATGCCCGGACTGCCGGACGCATTTGCCTGCGCCAACGATTACCTGGCTATTCATCTGATGACCGCACTGAAAAAGAGGGGACTCTCGATCCCCTCCGACGTGATGGTCACCGGCTTCGACGGTTCTGCGGATGCCGATCTCTGTGACCCGGTCCTCACGACCGCACATATCCCCGGAACCGAGATCGGCCGCGTCGCCGCATCGCTTATTATGAAGAGCATTACGGAAACCGGTCTGCCCTTCCTCCGCGTCAGTGTAAAAACGACCCCGGTATTCGGCGGCAGCACCCGGTAACGCAGCGGATTGCTGTTTATCTGTGAAACTTCTATGAAAGAACGGGACAAAGTCTTGCAAGGCTGTCCCGTTTTTGATAGGATGAAGCAAGAAACAAAAAAGGGCGCGGGGCAACCTCCTTTGGCCCTTTGTTTTTATAAGCTCACAGAAAGGATATAGATAGGATGGGCAACTTTTTTAACAGATTGGGACAGCGGTTCCGCCAGTTTATGATCGGCCGTTACGGGAGCGACAACCTCTCCCGCTTCATGATCGGGCTGGCTTTCTTTTTCATGCTGATCAATCTTTTTCTGCGGAACCGGACCTGGGTCCTGAGCGTGCTTGTCTGGGCGCTTCTGATCCTGGTCTATCTCCGGATGTTCTCCCGCAATATTCAGGCCCGCTACAATGAAAACACCCGTTATCTGATGCTGAAGGAAAAAGTGATGAACTTTTTCCGCGGCCGGCGGAACAGCGGAAGCAGCCAGAAAAACTACGGCGGCTTCGGAAATCCCTATCGGGATTACGCGGAGGCAGCCCAAAAGCCGCGCAACTACATGCGTTCCGATAAGGAACACCGGATCTTCCGCTGTCCGAAATGCAATCAGCGTGTACGCGTCCCCCGCGGGCGCGGCATGATCGAAATCACCTGTCCGCGCTGCGGCAACACGTTCCGCAAACGGTCTTAAAGGGAGTCAGTATGTTCGGCTATATTACTGTCAACCGGCCCGAGCTCAAAATGAAGGACGATGCGCTGTATCGTTCTTTTTACTGTGGCCTTTGCCGGTCCCTGAAGAAACGCTACTCTCTCGCGGGGCAGGCCACGCTTTCCTATGATATGACCTTTGTCGGCCTGCTTCTGTCCGCCTTATACGAACCGCCTACGGAAGAAGGGACCACCTTCTGCCTGCTGCATCCCTCCGAGCGGCACCCGATCGTAAAAAATGACTATATCGATTATGCGGCAGACATGAATCTGCTGCTCGCTTACTATAATCTCCTGGATGACTGGCAGGACGAAAAAAAGGTCTCTGCCAAGCTGGGAGCCGATGTTTTGAAGCGCGGCATCAAACGGATCACAGCCGCCTATCCCCGCCAGGTGAAAGCGGTACAGGACTATATAGCGGCGGTTTCCGCGATCGAAAAAAAGGGCGAGCCCGACCTGGACGGACCGGCCGGCGCAACCGGGCTCATGCTCGGAGAGCTGCTGGTCAAAGAGGAGGACGTCTGGTCGGAGACGCTGCGCCAGCTCGGCTTCTTCCTGGGGAAATTCATCTATCTGATGGATGCTTACGAAGATCTGGAAAAGGACATTAAAAAAGGCAGCTACAATCCCTGGTCCGGACTTGGCCGCACACGGGTGGAGATTGCGGATAAAGCTCAGGAAGCGCTGACCATGATGGCCGGGGAAATGTGCCTGGCCTTCGAGCGCCTGCCCATCGTTACCTATGAGGATATCCTCAGAAACATCTTATATGCGGGGATCTGGATGAAATTTGACGAGATCTCACTAAGTGACAAAGCCGAACGGAAGGAGGAGAATGAGACATGATGTACGATCCTTATGCCGTTCTCGGTTTGAAATACGATGCCACGGATGAAGAAATAAAAAAGGCATACCGGAAGTTAAGCCGTCAGTATCATCCGGATGCCAATATCAATAATCCCAACAAAGCCGAAGCCGAGGAAAAATTCAAGCAGGTCCAGCAGGCCTATGACCAGATCATGAAAGACAGGGAGCAGGGCGTTCGCGGCGGCTACGCTTCCGGCTCACAGTACGGTCCGGGCAGCAGCTACTATAACGGCTCTTCGGCCTCCGGCCAATACACGAACGGGTCCGACGGGTACCGTGATCCCTACGGGAACGAATACCAGGATCCTTTCGGCGGAAACGGCTTCTTCTACGGTCCCTTCGGTTTTGGCTTCAATTTCGGCGGTGCCGGGCAGCAGTACCGGCAGCAGAGTCAGGCCCGGGATCCCCGTATGGCCGGGTTCAGCGAGGAAGACGCCAATCATATCCAGTCGGCCGTCAATTTCATTAACGCGGGCCACTATCAGGAAGCCTGGAATCTGCTGCAGACGATCCAGAACCGCAACGCGTTCTGGTACTATCTGGCAGCGGTGGCCAACAGCGGCCTCGGCAACAATATCAATGCCACCGAATTTGCCCGTCAAGCTGTTCAGCGGGAGCCGAACAACCAGGAATACCTCCAGCTTCTGCAGCAGCTTCAGTCCGGCGGAAGCTGGTACGAAGACCGCAGTACGAACTATGGCCGCAGCGTGCTGGGCGGATCCATCTGCGGACGCGCCTGCCTCTCCTATGCCATCTGTACCTTGTGCAGCGGCGGTATGGGCCGGATGTTCTGCTGCTATTAAAGACTTATACTCTCCGCGCAGTAACGCTGACCCAGTCTCCCATTTCGGTCGTTTCAAGCAGCTTCCAGGAAGGATTCTTCCGGAAGCTGTTTTCTACTTCTTCCCGATGCTCTTTATAGATACCGGACGTAATGAAGATCGCTCCATGGGCCGCCAGAAGATCCGCCTGCCCCAGCTCCGCCAGAGCGCAGATGACCGGCGCCAGTACATTGCAGACGATCAGATCATAAGAGCTCCCGTAGACAGTTTTGTCGTCCGAGAGAATATTTCCCATAATCAATCGTATTTTGTCTTTTTCAATATTGTTCAGCTCAATATTTTCCCGGATCACCGTCTCACAGGCCGGGTCAAGTTCTGTTGCAAGGACCGATTCCGCGCCGTATGCCAGGGCCGCGAAGCTTAATATTCCGCTGCCGCAGCCAATATCCAGAACCTTTTCACCGCCCTTTTGCCATTTCTTTAAAGCATTCAGGCAAAGCTTGGTCGATTCATGCGTCCCACTGCCGAAGGCTGTCCCGGGATCCAGACGGATCGTCTTGATCTTTCCCGAACTGACGGCGCCGGCGTATGCCTCCGGGATCTCTTCCCAGCAAGGCAGGATCAGGAGGTCTTCCACCAGCAGGGGCTGAAAATACTGCTTCCAATTGTC
This sequence comes from uncultured Lachnospiraceae bacterium, assembly GCA_902797385.1. Taxonomy (GTDB): domain Bacteria; phylum Bacillota; class Clostridia; order Lachnospirales; family Lachnospiraceae; genus UBA6987. The sequence continues at coordinate 1,696 of CADBSR010000030.1, read as the reverse complement.
CCGCCAGTCCTCTTCCCGGCTGATATCACACTGCAGTTCAAACGGGATGCCGCCGGACACCGACGGCCAGGCTGCTTCCAGCGTTTCCAGGAAAGCTGCGACTTCCGCCTTGCTCCAGGCACGGTCATGAATGGTGTAGGAATCGTCCACGGCATCTCCGTCCTGCGGAAGCGCCGCCGTATCATTTTCCTCCGCCAGCCGAATATAAAAATGCACGGAAGGTCTTGCGACCTGCGGCAGTTCATCCGGTGCCAGCTCCGGCGAAAGGTCCACAAACATGTTTCCCAGCTCTTCCTCCGTAGGAAACAAACCGTCTTCTATTTCCACGCCTTCAATGCCCAGCGAATAAAGGAGGCCTGTGACTGCCTCCTCTTTCTTCGGATCGATCGTTACGCTGTAGTGCTGCCACTGCATCGGTTTTATTCTCTCCTTTTTTTACGATTGTTGTTGGTACAGGTCCGGACGCTGCCGTCCTTTTTTTATAAGCTCTCCGCGATCTCCTTCAGTTTGCGCAGGCGGTGATTGATCCCCGAGCGTCCTACGGGCGGGTCCATCAGATTTCCCAGTTCTGTCAGAGAAGCCTCCGGATATTCATAGCGCAGCAGCGCGATCTCCTTCAGATGTGGCGGCAGGGAATTGAGGCCTGCCTTCTCTTCTATTTTCCGGATCGCTTCCAGCTGTTCGCCGGCGGCTCGCGAAGTCTTAGCCAGATTTGCCGTTTCACAGTTGACCTGCCGGTTCACCTGCCCTTGCAAAGAGCGGTAGATGCGGGCGTTTTCCCACTCCAGCCGGCTGGCCGTGGCCCCCATCAGACTGAGGACGTCGGAGATGGCTTCGCTCTCCTTGATATACACCAGATCCCTGCCCTTCCGCGTCGTTAAACGGGCCCGGATCCCGAATCCTTCCAGCAGGCTCCTCAGCTCCTCCGCCCGGCTGTGACTCACGCAGACGATCTCAAAATGATAAGCGCTGCCGGGATCGCTGACATAGCCCCCGGCCAGAAATGCTCCGCGGATAAAAGCCCTGCGGCAGCATTCCTTTTGCAGGAGCGACGAAGGGGCCGGAAGCGTTTTTTCTTTCAATGCCCCGCGGCTGCTTAAAAACCCGAGCGATTTTAACAGGACATGCAGGACCGCATCGTCCCATAAGCCCGCCGTATACAGGGGCGTCTTGCCGCCGCTGCCGCTGATCACACTGATTTCAGGGTCTTCCCCGCCCAGCACCCGCAGCAGGTATTCTCCCCGGCGGATCACCGGCAGGTTTTCGCTCTGCAGCAGCAGGCCGAGTCCGCCTGTATCATCCACGCTGATCTCCCCGATTCCGGCGATCAGCGCGTGCAGCTCTGCCAGCCTGCAATGCCTGGCTCTGACCGGAAGACGGCTGATATATTCTTTTGTCTCACCGGAAAAAGCAGGTTTCATCAGAACTCTCCCCAGATCCTCACTTCCATCTCCAGATCCACCCCGGAGCACTCTTTTACACGGCGCTGCACAGTGCGGCACAGCTCATAGACCTCCCGCGCCGAAGCGGTTCCCGTGTTGATGACAAAGCCGGCATGCTTCTCGGAAACCTGCGCCCCGCCGATCGCAAAGCCTTTTAAGCCTGCGTCCTCGATCAGCTTTCCCGCGAAATATCCTTCCGGGCGTTTGAATGTGCTGCCGGCATTCCGGGTATTTAAAGGCTGCTTCTCACGCCG
>CADBSR010000029.1 GCA_902797385.1 uncultured Lachnospiraceae bacterium | reverse complement strand
TGCCGATCGGGGCGATACTGAGAGCGTATTCCACAAAAGCCTTCAGAGAGGCTTTGTCGGAAACATCGCAGGGTTTGCCATAGGCTTCAACGCCGGCGGCCTTCAGTTCCGCCAATGCGTTTTCCAGTCTCTTCTCGCTGCGGCCGCCGATTAAAACCGGTCCATACACAGAAAGAGCCTTGGCGGTGGCCAGACCCATGCCGGAGGTGCCGCCGGTAACAACCTGTAAGCGTTTTTCCATGTTTTGTTCTCCTTTGTTTTACGCGAATGATGGCGTATTTTTCTCATAAATCATACGATGCCCCCGGCCGCATCGCAAGACTCGCGGAGAATCTTACTCAAAATTATTCAAAGTGTGACAGCAAAACAATCTTAAATTGTCAGATGCAGCATGATATAATGGCATAGAACAGCAGGAGGTGTGACATGTATAATCCTTCTTTACATCCGCAGGTAAGGTACTCACTGGAAGCCATGACAAAAGGACTCTTTTTCTTTCTTCAGAGCAGTCCGTTGGAGAAAATAACGGTATCGCAGATCTGTGCGCAGGCCGGCCTGACAAGACGGACTTTTTACCGAAACTGCGAAAAAAAAGAAGACCTGATCCTCTATGCCTGCGACCGACTGATCGAAGAGCAATTGAGCGAGGTCGACTTTTCATCAAGAGATGCCGAAGCGCTGTACTGTCATTTTTTTGCTTTTTGGGAGGCGCACCGGCAGTTCCTGTCAGCCATTTTCCAATACGGATTCTTCAAGCAATTTGTCGATCGGTATGTCGGACTCTGCAGCGAAAGAATGCATTTTCCCCTGCAGGACAGTGCCTCCGAAGAGAGCCGCGATACCCGGCTGTTCCGTTATTTTTCCGATTCCTTCCTGCTGGGCGGCCTTTCCCGCATGCTATATGCCTGGAATGAAGAAGACTTTTGCTTCAGCGCGAAGGAGATGGCGCGGACCATTCTTTTCCTGGTACCGGTGCCGGACAATATCAGCTTAGCTTCCGGTAATCCCGCGGGGACAGACCGGTCGCCTTTTTGAAGGCATCCCCGAAATAGTTGCTGTCGTTGAAGCCGCAGCGGTCTGCGATCTCGGTCACGGTGAGCGAGGTGGTCAGCAAAAGCTCACAGGCCTGCTGCACCCGGAGGCCGACCAGATATTCCCGGAGGCCGATCCCCGTGGTTTTCTTGAAGGTCCTTGACAGATGAGAGGGACTGACGGCAAAATGCTCCGCCAACTGCGGTAGGGTGATATCTTCCGAGAGGTGCTCGTACAGGTAGGAGGTGAGCTCGTGGATGCGCTCGGTGTTCTGGTCCGGGATATCGTCCTTTTCCTCCTGCTGCGTCCGGTAAAGATATAAGGAGGTCAGAAACTGCGTCAGGCAGGCGCGGATGATGCTGCGCGCGTGCGGCGGCCGGTTGTCGTATTCATAGAGCATGCGGGCTAACAGGAGCTGGATGAGTTCCCGACGCTGCGCGGGGACCGTGACCTGACCGGCTGCGAGGCAGACCGGGGTCAGATCCTCCCCCAGGTAGGCGTCAATGGCTTTGGCAACGTCCTTGGTCAGGGAAACAACATATTTCGTGTTCGGACCGGAGGAAAGGTAATCGGTCTTGTGCAGGGTACGGGCCGGGATCACGGCAATATCACCGGCTTCCAGACGGTATATGCGCCGCCCGATCAGGACCGAGCATTTTCCTTCGGTGATGTAATACAGCTCGTGAAAGCGATGAAAACGGGTCTGGGTCTCTTCCTGCAGGCCGGTATGGGTCTGACGGAGGATCTTGAATTCCTCTACCTTTTCTTTCTGTTCTGCCATGTCTTTCCTTTCTTTGCGCATGGGCGCCCCGGTGCGATCCGTGCTCTTACGGAGGCGGATCCCGTACAGGATAGCACAGCTTTTTCCAAAAGACAACAAAAAATCTGTAGTTTTGGCGAATCCTTCCCGAAAATAAGTAGAAATTGCCCTAAAAATGTTCTATCTTACACCCGTGCTTCGGAAAAGACGCGGGGCACGGAGAAAAAAGAAGAGTTAGGAGATAAAAAACAATGAGTATCATGAATCTGAAGAAAAATAATCATAAAAGAGGTGCTTTCGGAACCATCAGCCAGTACAATGCAATCGAAGAAACCCTGTCGGAACGCCGTCAGGCCCGCCGCGCCAGCAACCTGGATTTCTTCCTGGAGAGTGCTGTTCCGTCCGTTTACTGGATGCAGGAATGCCTGCGCGGTGAACAGCGCTAAATCTTTTATAAGCTTCCCTTGGGAAGCCATACAGACCGCCCTTCGGGGCGGTTTTTTGTTTTAGCGGGGAGGCTTGCCAAGTTGCCTGAAAAATGGTACAGTAGCGGTATCGTTCAGGAAGCTTTACGCGGAAAGGAGGAGAGGGTGAGCTATTTTTTGGCATTTCTCGAGGGAATGATCAGCTTTATTTCCCCCTGCCTGCTGCCGATGCTGCCCATTTACCTGTCCTATTTTGCGGCCGGAAAGAAGGGGGAACGCAGCTCTTTCCGGGGCGCACTCGCTTTTATTGCGGGTTTTACACTGGTCTTTACGCTTCTCGGCGCGCTGGCCGGGACCGTGGGAAGCTTTCTCGGAACGCATCAGAAGCTGGTCAATATCCTCTGTGGAACGGTGATCGTCCTCTTCGGTCTTTCCTATCTGGATATCCTGCCGGTCAAATGGTTCAGCTCACTCGGTGAAAAATGGCAGTTCTCGGCGGACAGCATCCGCTCGGCCTTCCTCTTCGGCGTGACCTTTGCCATTGGCTGGACGCCCTGCGTGGGTGCCTTCCTGGGCTCCGCCCTGATGCTGGCGTCTGCCTCCGGCACCGTGCTGCAGGGCATCCTGATGCTGCTTCTGTTTTCCCTGGGCCTGGGGATCCCCTTCCTGCTCAGCGCCCTTCTGATGGATTCCTTAAAGAACTCATTTGATTGGATCAAGGCGCATTACCGCCTGATCAATACGCTCTGCGGCCTGCTGCTGATCGTGACCGGTATTCTGATGGCGTTTGGACTCTTAGGCCGGCTGCAGGCTCTGCTTTTGTAGGAGAGAAGTTATGAAGAAAAATACATGGATCGTGATAGCCGCCGTGATGGCTGTGCTTTTAATAGGCGGAAGTCTGCTGTACAGGCAGCTGCGCGATAAGAATCAGGGACAGCAGCTGCAGACAAAGGCAGTGGGAGAGGTAACCCTGCCGCAGGCGGGCCCCGCGATCCTGCCGGGCGAAGGAACGGTACCGGGGGCACAGACGGCTCCGCAGACGGTGACAGAAGAAACGCCGCAGACCACGGGCGCGCCGGCTCCTGCACAGACAGCGGATGAAACGCAGGCAGCCGATCCCTCCGATCTGGCGCCGGATATCACCTTCTATGACGCCGCGGGGAACCCCGTCAAGCTTTCCGACCTTCGGGGCAAGCCCGTTGTCCTCAACCTCTGGGCCAGCTGGTGCCCGCCCTGCCGGGAGGAAATGCCATATTTTCAGGCAAAATATGAAGCGCTCGGGGAAGAGATCGTCTTTGTGATGCTGAACCTGACCGACGGCTTTGAGGAAACAAAGGAGAAGGCCGACGCCTTCGTAAAAGAAAACGAGTTTACCTTCCCGGTCTATTACGATACCCTGCGCGACGCGGCCACGACCTACCAGGCGTACTCCATCCCGCGCACCTTCTTTATCGACAGGGCGGGACGGCTGATCGCTCACGCGATCGGGAGCCTTTCGGCCGACGTCCTGCAGCAGGGAATCGATATGATCCGATGAGCGGAAAAATGTGACGGTTTATATCATAAAACGTAAAATCTTTGATGAGAAAGAAGGAGACGGATGATGAAACAGCAGACGGAAAGAAACGGCAGGAAGAAAATACGCGGGAGGCTAAGCATCCTCCTGGCAGGCCTCCTGGCGCTGTGCTTGGCGCTTGGCGCCTGTGCGGGACCGGAAAGCATCCCCACCAAATCACAGGCGGAGGATGGCGAGACCCGCGCGCCGCGGACAACGAAAGCGCAGAGCGCGGCCGAGACCGCAACGAAAGCACAGGCTCCGACAAAAAAGCAGAACCAGGCGGCACAGACGACAGAATCCGCCTTCCCGGCTGCTGTCATTGATCCGAGACTGACCGGCACCTGGGAATATCACGAAAGCGTAACGGATGTCGATCTGGTCTGGACCTTTAACAAGGACGGCACCGGCACCTATTATGCAAATGGCATGACCCTGCCGATCGCTTCCTATGTTGCGACAACCGAGCCGTTTACCGAGTATCCGGAGGACGGCCTCCTGATCACGGTTTATTATGCCGAGATGACGGAAACATTCGGAGATACGGTGGTGACGACGCAGATGGACCCGGTGGAATACGGATATCTGATCGAGGGGGATACGCTCCGGATCGTGTTTTCAAGGGATATCGCGAACCATTATACCGAGTATAAGCGGAAATAGTCGGAGGGAGTGACGGATGATGAAGAAAAGAGTCCTTCTTCGGGCTGCCGCCGCTTTTTTAAGCGCGATCCTTCTGTTTACGGCAGGCTGCTCCCTGCAGGATCCGGCAGGGGGAATTCCCACAAAGAAAAACACGGAACAGGAAACAGGCGCGCCGGCACCGGAGGGAGAAAGCAGTCCTCGTGCTTCCGTGCCCGATACGGCAGGAAGCACCGAGCAGACCGAGGAGATCCGGGTGGCGGGCGTCAGCCTCATGACGAATACCGTCTATACCGTTTTGCTGGAGGCAGCTGAAAACTGCACGCCGAGAGATTTCACCCCGGTCTATGTGGAGATGGTATTTGAGTCGGCCAACTACGGTCATGTGAGCTATGACGGCAAAACGATCGATTTCGGCTGCAACAGCAATGATAAATACCTGGATATGTTCTCCATGTCCCAGGCCCCCGATGAACAGTTTGCCCTGAACGGAAAATGGGATGCCGATACGCCCCATGCGGACTTTGTGGTCCATGTAACCACCTTTGTACAGGGCCCGGACAGCTTAAGCGTTTTCGGTCAGACGCCGGAGGAACCGGATCCGGGCATCATACAGGATCCCGAACCGGAGCCGGTCATTTTTACCCTCGGAAAACAGTCTGTCAGACAGCGCGAAACATATAAGTACCGTTTCGTGTCCGGGGAGGACTGCGACGTCCTGTTTGAGCCGTTTGTCGTCCCGATAGAGATCCTGAGCGACCGCTGCGTGAGTATTGTCACCGGACAGTATAAAAATATTTCCTATGTTTACCCCGCAGGCCTTTACATGGAAGAAAGCGGCTGGATGGAGCTTTCCTCGAACAGCGGCAAGGTATGGGGGCAGATCGAGGCAGGCTCCGAGGGCGCGGATCTTACCTTCGTGGTCACAGGCCTGGAAAAGAACCTGGCCAGGCTTTTCACCGTAACGGGAACAAGACCCGATCCGGAGCCTCCGACGCAGGCTCCGACACAGGCACCGACGCAGCCACAGACACAGCCCGAACCCGAGCCCGTAAAACCAAATGACTATGATACGAGGCTGTACTATCATTACGGACTTTTAAGTGATGACGAGAAGATCGTCTACACGCAGATGAGCGAGGCGCTGAACAACTGTGTGGAATCGGTGGATTTGGCCCGCTTTGTATCCAATGACCGGATCAACGAGATCTTCTGGTGCATTCTGTACGATCAGCCGCAGATCTTCTGGACGAATCGAAAGTACAGTGTTTCCTATACAGGAGGAAAGGTCAGTTCTGTCCGCTTCTATTACAATGAGCTGGCCGAAAATCTTGCCGCGGAGAAGGCCAGGGTCGAAGCGGAAGTGCAGAAGATCCTGAAGGCTGTTTCGGGCATGAACATTCTGGAAGCGGAGCGATATATCCATGATTATATCATTGAAGAGACCGTCTATGTGAGCAACAGCCCTTACAATCAGAACCTCTACAGTACGCTGGTCAACCATGAGACGGTCTGCGCCGGTTACGCCAGAGCCTTCCAGTATCTGATGCATCGTCTGGATGCGGCCTGCTATTACTGTCACGGCATGGCCGGCAGCGGAAATGACCGGGGCCGGCACGCCTGGAATGTGGTGGAACTGAACGGGAACTGGTATAATATCGACCTTACCTGGGATGATCAGTACGGCGAAAAAAATCGGACCATCAGCTATATTTCCTACGAGTATTACAATGTTACGGACGCTTTTATGTCAGCCAGCCGCAACCGGATCGATCAGAGCCTGGAGCTGCCGCCCTGCAATGACACGAAGGAATCTGTCCAAAGCCTGTACGGTCATAGCTGGCAGGTGGAAACCGCCATCGAAGCCGGATGGCCCGTGATAAACACGCTTGACGAGTACTTCAGATTCTGCTATGACACCATGAACAGCAAGCTGAACGGCGTGGGCTCGGTCACGGCTTCCTTCCTCATAGCCAACGAGGAAACGATGCAAAGGCTCCGCTCGCAGCCGGAAACGAAGGAATACGCGGAAGGATACTGGTATCCGCTTGTCAGGGCGAAGGGGTTTAACGGGTTGTATTACTCTTATCGCTATGTCTACTGGCCGTTAGGGAACGGATCGTATTATGTAGAGATCACGCATACGTTGCGGAAGCAGTAAAACAATGGGGCTGTGAAAAAACAGCCCCGCAAAAAAGAGGTCATCTGTGATGAACAGGTGACCTCTTTTTGTGTTAGAATTAGCTTGCAATGAAAAACCAACACAGTATTATTCTAACGCCAAACAAGGATTTTTACCAGTCTTTCTTTCGGATTGTTTGCGGAGCATGTTTCACTTCTGTAATGATTTTATGCGGAACGCTTGAAGTAAGAGTAGTATTCTGCTACAATCTGCCTGGAATGTG
>CADBSR010000028.1 GCA_902797385.1 uncultured Lachnospiraceae bacterium | reverse complement strand
ACAAGGCTTTCATCAGGGATTAGTATAATCCCTTTTGCGTTATTCGGCAAGCTTTGTTCCAAAGAAAGCGTAAATCTTTTCCAGCTGTTCCTTCTCCGTCTCTCCGGCGGAGCCAAGATCCGGTACAAAGAAGCGGCCCTCATACAGGATCATGGCTGCCCCATCCGCGGCGGGAAACACGACAGAGGCCTCAGCCGTTGCCTCTTTTTGCGGTTCTTTTAAAACGCCCCGGGCGATTAGTCCGTTCAGGATCCCCGTCATCTCTTCCGTTAACAGCTTATACTGCCAGACCCCGTCTTTCACCATTCCATAGACATGGGCGTCCTGCCCGGTCAAGACAGGTTCCGGGATCTTGATATTATCTTCCATCGTGGCGGAATAATTTATATTATCGTTCGGGCCGAATCCATCTTCAGCGGAATTATACATGTTAACTTTGGTGCCGGATACCTCTTCAAAGGTATTCTTTTCATCTGCCACGGAACCGGCCTGCGTTTCCTGCATGGCGGCCTTTGTTGCATCTTGAACAGTAGGCACCGGCATCATATCCGTGGTGCTGTAGTTTTTCCGCAGCGGACCGCCAAACAAAAGGACAACGGCAAAAACAGCGGCGGCGGCGATCCCGGCTATACGAAAGATCCGTGCCGGAACAAATTTCTTACGCGCGGGCTCTTCCCGGGAGGGACCCTCTTCTTTCAATGCATTGACAAAGCGCTCATGCTGTTTTTCATCCACCCGGATCCGGCTCATGTATTCCTTGTATTTATTCATCTTCCAACCAGCCTTTCAGTTTCTTTCTCCCGCGCAGCATCCAGGAACGGATCGTCGCCTCATTTGTCTGCATAAGGGAAGCGATCTCTTTTGCAGAATATCCTTCATAGTAGTAAAGGTAGATCACATCCCGGTGCTTGGGCGGCAGCTTCATAATCAGCTCCAGCAGCCCCTGTTCTTCCTTCGTTTTTGCCGGGTAGATCTCAAGAAGTTCCGACTCAGGATGCCGTTTCCTCTTATTGGTCAGATTGCTGCAAAGATTGATCAGGACCCGTAACAGCCAGGCCTTCTCATGTTCCTCGCTCTCAAACACCGGTCGGGATGTGAGCCAACGCAAGAACGTCTCCTGAACCATATCCTCGGCATCCTCCCGGATCCCGGTATGCGTCAGTGCGACCCGGTAAAGCATATTCTCATATTTGGAAACCAATTCCTCACCAGTGCTCATAATTCAATCTCTTTCACCGGAAATACATCCTGTTTTCCCAAGATGTTGCAGCTGCTAAAAAAAATTTGCAACTTTCAGGCCTTCTATATGGTATTATATACAAAAAGCCAGATCAAATCAAATCAAAGGAGGGAAAAAATGAAAGCGAGGAAGTTCATAGGATTCTTCAGTATCTTACTGGCAGCAGGGATCCTGTTAAGTGCCTGCGGCGGATCCACCATCACGGCAGCGGATCATGCCGAGAGAACTGAAGCAGCTGCATACAATGGTGAAAAGGGCATGATACCTGAAATGAATGCCCAGGAACCGAAGGAAGGCATGAGCGATACCGCCCCGGCCCCTTCCGAGAACCAAAAACTGATCCGGACACTTCGGATCTCCATGGAAACGCTGGATTTTGACAAGAGTCTTGCCGGGATCAATACGTTAACCGTACAAGCAGGCGGATATATTGAAAGCTCCACCGTCAACGGTCAAAGCTACAATAACCGCAGTTATCGCAGTGCATCCTTTGTGATCCGGGTCCCTGCGGCAAAACTGGAGGAGGCGGAATCTGCCCTGTCTTCTCTCGGCAATGTGACTTCTTCCACCTCCGAAGTCAGTGATGTGACCCTGACATGGGCCGATACCGAGAGCCGCATCAAAGCGCTGACCGCCCAGCGGGATTCTCTTCTCACCATGCTTGAAAAGGCGGAGGATTTAAGTGACTTGCTTACGATTCAGGATCATCTGACCGAAGTGGAATATCAGTTGGAGTCCTACGCGTCCCAGCTCCGCGTCCTGGACAACAAGGTGAGCTATTCCACGATCCGCTTGACCCTGAATGAGGTGAAGATTTATACGGAGGAAGAACCGGAAAGCTTCGGTGCGAGGATCAGCCGCACCTTCCGCCAGAGTCTGAAAAATGTCGGGACCTTCTTCTCGGATCTGGCGGTCTTCGTTGTGGGAAATCTGCCGGCCATCCTCTGCTGGGTCGTTTTCATCCTGCTTGTGATATTCGGAGTCCGGGGAATTTCGAAGCGTTCCAAAGCAAAAAGAAAGCAGCAGGGTGTTGTTCCCCTGCCGCATCCGCCTGTCATGAAAGACGATAATAAAGATTCGGATAAGCCCGCCGATTAATCTTTGCCGGGCTCATCGGACGACGCACTTACGAAGGAAGGGACATTCCACGGAATGGCTCTTCCTTCCTTTGTCAGGAAGACTGTTTCTCCTTCGTTCATGGCCAGAGCCTGTCCCGCAGTGGCATCATTCAGGCCGGTTAAAAACATTTCCTCTTTTTCCGGGACCAGATAGACCTGCTTGCTCACATCCGTCCCAAACTCTTCTTGTCCCAGCGGGATCTCAAGAGACGCGATCAGACGGTCGACCCGGGCCAGGTCGTTGTACGAACAAAGGATATGCCAGCAGTTTCCCCGGTACAAACATCCGCTTTCAGCCTTTTCCAGGGCAGCCTGTGCCGCAGCTGTATACGCCCGCACCAGACCGCCGGTTCCCAGGAGCGTCCCGCCAAAATAGCGGGTGACCACGATCAGCGTATTGTGCAGCCCGCTTCCCAATAAGGTCTCCAGGATCGGCTTTCCGGCCGTTCCGGAAGGCTCTCCGTCATCGCTGAAACGGACGGTTTCGTTTTTCTCTCCCAGCACATACGCATAGCAGTGATGTCTGGCCGCAAAATGCTCCTTCCGTCTGGCAGCAACAGCGGCAGCGGCGTCCTCTTCCGAGTATACCGGAACAGCCCGTGCCAGGAAGCGTGAGCGCTTGGACTCATATTCACCCTCTGCGGGAGACATCAGCAGCAAACAGGGTTCCATGAACAGACCTCGTTGGATTCAAAACTGGAATATGCTCTTAGTTTAACAGTCTTTCCGTCATTCCGCAAGCCGGAATCACCGGTATTCCGAAAGATTGTACTTTATTAATGATGGAAAATCTGCTATAATATCAAATCAATTTAATGATGGCTATTTAAAGGAGTCTTCCATGCTTTATGATAAAGAGACGGTTTACCGCCGATTACAAAACACCAAGAATACAGGCGTCAAGTTTACCAGCCGGGTCATTCTGCATGTTTTAAAGATCATGTTTTTGTCCCTGGTCCTCGCGCTGGTGATAGCCGGCGGCTTTGCGCTTGGGACAGTCAAGGGGATTATCGATACCTCTCCCGAACCCGACACCCTGAATGTTACACCGTTAGGGATCGCCTCCAGCATTTATGACACCCAGGGCAACCTGATGGAGACCCTGATCCAGTCCGGTTCCAACCGCGACCCGGTCGCCTACAGCCAGTTCCCTGCGGATCTGATCAATGCGTTTGTTGCCATTGAGGACGAACGCTTCTGGACGCACGAGGGCGTCGATATCCGCGGCATGCTTCGCTCCATGGCTTCTCTTCTTCTGACCGGCCACATCAACGGCGGCGCCAGTACCATCACACAGCAGCTGATCAAAAACAACTTTTTCGACGGCGGTATGGAAAAGGGCTGGGGCGCCCGCTTTATCCGCAAATTCCAGGAGCAGTATCTGGCCATGAAGCTGGACCAGGAAGTGCCCAAGAAGGATATTTTAAGCAGCTATCTGAACTCCATCAATCTGGGGCAAAACTGCCTCGGCGTTCAGGTCGCTGCCCAGCGGTATTTCCGCAAAGACGTGAATGAGCTGACGCTTTCCGAATGCGCGGCTATTGCCGGGATCACGCAGAACCCGTACCATTACAATCCCATCACCTTCCCGGAGGAAAACGCAAAGCGCAGGCTATCCGTTCTCAACCATATGCTGGAACAGGAATATATCGATCAGGCCCGCTACGATGAAGCCATTGCCGATACCGAAGCCCTCTATGCGCGGATCCAGGAAAACAACCTGATCATCAAAGAAAATGCTGTCCCGTATACCTATTTTACGGACTCCGTCATTACGTCTGTCTTAAAGGATCTCCAGGAAGATCTGGGCTACAGTGAGTCGGATGCTTTTACGCTTCTCTACAGCGGCGGTCTGAATATCTATACGACGCAGGATCCCGCGATCCAGAAGATCCTGGACGAAGAAGTCAATGATCCGACGAACTATCCGGAAGATGCTTTCAAGTGGACCTTTACCTATCAGGTCAATGCGACCCTGGCCGACGGCCGGACGGTGACCTATACCCACAATACCCTGAAGCGGACCCTGGATCTTGGCCAGCTCCTGTACGATTCGCACGAAGAGATCCTGGCCGTGATCGATCAGTTCAAAAAGACGATCTTCAGCGAAAAAGACGTGGTTGCGGATGAAAAAGTAACGTATATTATCCAGCCGCAGCTCTCCGCTGTGATCATTGATCAGTCCAACGGTCACGTTCTGGCTGTAACGGGCGGACGCGGGGAAAAAACGACCAGCCGTTCCTTGAACCGGGCCACCAATACCTACCGCTCTCCCGGATCCACTTTCAAACCCATCTCGACCTTTGCGCCTGCCCTTGACAGCCGTGATTTCACGCTCTCGACGATTATTGAGGACATTCCCTTCACCTACAACGGCACGACGATCCGCAACTGGTGGGCCAGTGACCTTTGGATGGGCAATTGCAACGCCCGTCAGGCCATAACGTATTCCATGAACGTCGTCAGCGCCCGCGTTTTCCTGAACACCGTGGGGATCGAGAACGGTTTTGAGTATCTCGAACGCTTCGGGATCTCCTCTCTGGTCCGCTCCAAAGAGATCGGCGGAAAGATCTATACGGACCTGGGGCCTGCCTTAAGTATCGGGGCCCTGACGGAAGGCGCCAATCTGCTGGATGTGACCGGTGCCTATGCGACCATTGCCAATCAGGGCATGTATATTGAACCGACCTTCTATACCAAAGTGACCGATCACGACGGAAACGTCCTGCTGACCAAAGAGCAGGATACCCACCGTGTCATTAAGGAAAGCACGGCTTACCTGGTCACCAGCGCCATGGCGGATTCGTTAAAGGAAAGCATGCCTTTTAAAGGGACCTATCTCACCCCGTCTTCGCCGAATGCCGCATTAAGCAATATGCCTGCTTCCGGCAAATCCGGCACCTCGACGGACGGCGCCGGGAAATCCCGCGACTACTGGTTTGTAGGCTTTACCCGTTACTATACCATGGGCGTGTGGTCCGGCTTTGACGACGGCGGTATCTCTCTGACCGGCAATGTGACTGAAAATGCCTACCATAAGGACGTCTGGCGGGAAACCATGACCCGTCTGCATGAAGGCCTTCCTGTTCTTGGCTTTGTCATGCCGGAGGATGTCACCAGCGCCCGCATCTGCTCCATCAGCGGCAAGCTGGCGGTTCCCGGCCTCTGTGATCATGATCCCAACTGCCGCATCTACAATGAGTTCTTTACCAAGGACACGGTTCCCACGGAAAGCTGCGACATCCATGTGATGATCCGGATGTGCCGCGATACCAACTGTGAGGCGACGCCTTACTGCACCAACGTTTATGAAAAACTCTACTACAACATGCCGATGCCGGAAGTGATCACCCTGGATTCCGAGTATATTTACCGCGCCGGCATCGCGCCCGCGCTGTGTACCCGTCACACGCACGCCACCCAGCCGACGCCGCCCGTCATCTACGATGAAAACGGCAATCCCGTCATTTACGATGAAAACGGCAATATAATACCTCGGGACGTTCCCGCACCCGAGGTACCCAGTTCAAGTTCGAGTCCGAATTGAAAAATCCTTTTATTTGGGAAGGATCGGACTCCAGTATTCCTGTTTGTAAATATCTGTGAACAGGTAAGCCGGCTTCGCGCTGGCTTTATCTTTTTCTGAGAGATAATAATATCCCACAGCCAGCTGATCCTTCATGCCCTCTTCTGTCAGAACGACATCATCCAGCACGTAAGTATCTTCATATTCCCCTTTGTAGCTGTAATAATCGCAGAGGAACTCCAGGCTGTCTCCGGCTTCCAGATCCAGCAGCGCTTTGGCGACCGTATCCGTCTCTCCGTTCACATAGACCGGTCTGGCCCCGGCAATATAGCCGTCCGGATGTTCCGCATCCATCACAACGATCAGTTCGACGCGCTGTTTTTCGTCGGAATCCGCCTTTTTCAGGAGAGCCGGTACATAGCCGGTGGAAGAAACGAATTTGTCGTTTTCATAGACGGTATCCAGCAGATAATACGCCACAAACCTCTTGCCGACCGTCAGCCAGCTGTAGTCGTAGTCGCCCAGAAGGACGCCGTATTTGTTGACGGTGAAGCTGTCGTCCATTCCGAGATCGATATAACCCTCTCCGTCATCCAGGAAGACGTTGAGCTCCAGTTTCTGGACCAGGCTCCACTGTTCATCGGAAAGCGCGATCCCGTACATACCGTTTTCAAACAGCGTCCAATCCAGCTTGGAGGTGTCAAAACGGTTCTTTTCCAGATACTGTGCAGTATCCTCCACGCTTAAGGACCGGCCGCCGCCCAGAATGCTGCTAAGGAAATCCATGCTGCCAAGGCCGGATACGCCGTTGGAGTTGCCGCCCATCAGGCCGCCCAGGATCGAGGAGATCATGTCAGAGCTGGTAGCGGTCTGTCCGGCCGAGCTGTAGCCCGAAAGCAGCGAGCTGAGCGGGGAGGAAGCACCGCCCGAAATAGCCTGGCCGCCGGTTTCCACACTGGCAAAGGTCTGGATGCAGCGCATATAGTCTTCATCCATGCCGATCGCCTGGAACGCAGAAACGGCACTGTCGACCTTGCCGACTCTCTGGTAAGGGAAGTAGATGGAAAGGCCGTAGGCATTGGTCATATTGGACGAGGTCCGGTTGTATTTGACGGCCTCCAGAACGGTGGCAGCCATCGCCTTGGCTTCGTTGGTTCCCAGTCGGTTGGCCAGGTCGACCAGGTCGACCTGATCGATCCGGCTGGTCGTGGCAAACTCACGGGCCCCGCTGCGGGCATTGGAAACGGTCTTGTAATCCGACTTGATCTGCTCGCTGGTGGAGGTCGCAAACGCCTTGAACTCATCCGGCAGCGTCTTTTCCAGTTCTGCCAGATCGATCACGGAAAGCGTTGCCTTCTGGCCGGCGCAGCTTTTCGCGCAGGTTTCGACGAAATCGTCCACGATGTTCTTGCCGATCTCGATGGTGGGCATGGAGGTATTGGCCGCCAGCTTCGTCAGCCAGTTGGTATAATACCAGCCGATCCCGGGCTCGGTTTCTTCCGATCCGATCAGGTAATCGGCGTATTCCGTCAGCATCAGGGCCGTTTCTGCGGTCGCCATCAGGCAGGCATCAAAGCCGATGAAATCGAAGGTAACACCGCCCGATTTCAAGGCCTGCTGGATGCCGCTTAACGGCATGGAACCGGCCGAGGTGAAGCGCTCGTCGTGACCGTAGCCGCTTAAAGAGCCGCCGCCGTGGTCCCAGAAGATCAGCATATTGCGGTTGGCCGGGAAGTTTTGCTTGCAGAACTGGATATACTCCGCAAGAGTCGCCGGCTTTGTCATGGCCTTATTGCCCGCATCTGCCACCAGCTGGACCAGCTGACCGTTCTTGACCTGCCAGACCTGATTGGTGGTGTTGCTGATGCCGTTCACGCGCCACTGCTTGCATCCGCCGGTATAAACGATCAGATTGATATTGTCGTTTAAAGAGGCCTTCAGCATCTCACTTAAGTCCGAAGTCCCCATCTTGTACTGAGACTCCAGATCCGTACCGCACATATACACCATGATGGTAATAACGTCTTTTTTATTACCGAGGATCGTGGTGCGTTTTGCGCGGGCTTCAGGCGAGACCGAAGTATTGAGCTTGGCGGTATTCTGCGACGAACCGGTCCAGCCCGTCGAGCTGCCCGATCCGCTGAAGATGGAGCTTAAGGCGCTGGAGCTGACGGCGCTGGCGGTATTCGATGCAGAGGCGCTCTGAGAGCCGCCACCGAACAGGCTGGAGAGCCCCAGACTGCCGAAGCTGACAGCATTGGTGTTGTTATTCACCGGAACGTTCTGCGACGGGGTCGAACCGCCGAAGAGATTTCCGAACAACCCGCTTAAGGATCCGCCTCCGCCCAGTAAAACAACCAGTACGATGATGATAAGCAGGCCTTTTCCTTTGAAGAGACCGCCGCCGGAGCTGCTGCCCGACGAGGAACTGCCTAAAGCCGCATTTAACAGTGTTCCGGCAAGACCGGCGCGTTCGCTGTCGTCATCCTCTCCGACCGGGCGGTTGGAATGCGGCTGACCGACCGGACCCGTCCCAAGGCCGCTGCCCTTTTTGTGAATGTCATTTCCCTGGCCCTGGACATTTTTCCTCCGGCCATTCGGTGTATCTGCCATTGCTTTTCTCCTTCTTTACTGTGTAGCTTATTTAATCTGCGTCCCTTCCGGAACACGTTCATCCACAAATATGACCTGACAACCGCAGGCATTGTTGGTCCCTGCCAGCAGCATCCCTTCACTGGGAACGCCGGTCAGTCTTACGGTTTCGAGGTTTGCGACCACAATGATCTTCTTCCCGATCAGTTCTTCCGGGGTATAGTCATCTTTGATGCTGGAGACGATGGTCCGCTCCCGAAGACCGTCAAACAGCGTCAGTTTTAAGTTGTTGCGGGCTTTCCGGATCTCCGAAGCTTTGACGATCTTCGCCACCCGAAGGTCAATGCGGTCAAACTCTGCCTTGGAGATGGTCTCCTTGACCGGTTCAACCGGGTCGGCCGGTCCGTAAACACGCTCTTTCTTGGCAGGCGCTTCTTCTTTCTTTTCTTCCGCGAGTTCAGGATGCTCTTCGATCTCCGTCATGGGGGCATCAAAGTCCAGAAGAGGCAGGATATCGTCCTTGCTCATCGCATGCAGGAAGAGATAAAGACGAGGGCCTCTGTCCTTGGCCAACAGCAGGCGGTAAACCAGCTGAAAGAAGCGGGCCTGAAGCTGTTTTAAATTGGCCGCGGAAGCTCCGAAGATCTCCTTCGGGATGGCATACAGCTTGGCGCTGAGTTCATCCAGCGAATAGCCGCCGGCCAGGATATAATCGTGCAGGGCGCGGATCTCAGCTTTCTCTTCTTCGCTCATCTCGCCGTAGAGCGGGAAGTCGCGGAAAGAACGCAGGTGATTGGCCTGATCCGGCGCACATTCCTCCAGCCAGTATTTGGCTCTGTCCAGACGGTCCTTAAAGTCCTCATATGTATAGGACATGCCGATCTTCTTAAAGACGGTCTCCAGCATGGGGACGTTGAAATTGACAATGGAACCGAGCTGCACCAGCAGCGCCATCGGCACGGTCTTGATGGTCTTGCCGTGCGTCAGGCAGTTGTCCATGACAGAACGGGTGAAATCGTCACACTGATTCGAGCAGTATTCCAGATACTGCTTGTCAAACTCAAAATACTGACGCAGAATGCCGTCATCAAAGCAGAAATCAAAAGCTTTGGTCGGCTCACTGCGGGAGTACAGCCACAGAACGACTTCCGGTTCGTACAGTTTCAGGATCGTATCCGGCGTCAGATTCAGGCCCGAGGACCCCGACATCTTTCCGGCAACGCCCTTGATCCCAATGAATTCATATCCCTGGAACAGCGGGGCTTCATATCCGAAGATCTTCTGAGCAACGACTTTTCCGTTGTCGTAGCTTCCGCCCGGGCTGGCATGATCCTTTCCGCCCGGTTCAAAATCCACGCCTTCGTACGCCCAGCGCATAGGCCAGTCGACCTTCCAGGCGAGCTTGCAGTTCGTATCCTTGGTGAAATCAAAATCCCCCTCATGGCCGCAGGCGCAGCTGTAGTGAGCCACGGTACCGTCTTCGCTTAAAGAGTGGATCTTTGTGGTATCGCGGTGGCAGCAGGGGCAGTAAATGCTGACAGGATAATACGCTTCCCGCTCTCCTTCCTGCGCATCCTGCGTCCGGAAGCTGT
Organism: uncultured Lachnospiraceae bacterium; assembly: GCA_902797385.1. Taxonomy (GTDB): domain Bacteria; phylum Bacillota; class Clostridia; order Lachnospirales; family Lachnospiraceae; genus UBA6987. The sequence goes on along the minus strand of CADBSR010000028.1, from coordinate 4,695 downwards.
CCAGGATATCAAAGATCTCGCCCCGTTTTTGCAGGGCCAGCAGGATCTTGTCCCGGTAGGCTCCGCTCCGGTACATCTCGGCCTGATGGCGGTAATCCAACGGAATGCCAAAGCGTTCCATGGAAGTCTCAAACTCTTTTTCAAAATAGGCCGCATAGGATTCCGCGCCGGTTCCGAAGGGATCCGGAACGTCGACGTACGGATAGCCGATATATTGCTCAAAATCGTCTCTGACGGCCGAAACGTTCTTCGGCACCTTGCGGAGACGGTCAAATTCATCCCAGGAGAATAAAAGGCGGGCTTTCTTCCCGGCGCGTTCCAGGGCTTTGACCACAAAAAAGCTTGTGGCAATATCCCGGAAGTTGCCGATGTGAACGGAGCCCGAGGGGCTGATACCGGCAGCACAGACGTATTCTTCCTTATCGGGACGTCTGGCTATGATCTTAGCAGCTATTTCATCTGACCAATGCATAGGGTCACCTCATATGTTAAAAATCGTGTAATATTATAGCAGTTTTCTCTTGATTTTTCAAGATTTTCCTTGCGGCAGCCTACCATATGGCCGCTCGTTTTTAGGGGCCGGCCGTCCGGCTTCCTTTCCTTTTACGAAATCCCGAGTTCGATCGGGCAATGATCGGAGCCAAAGATCTCGGAATGGATGGACGCTGACACCAGGCGGTCTTTCATGGACTCGGAAACGATAAAATAATCGATACGCCATCCCGCGTTCCGCTCTCTGGCGCGCATCCGGTAGGACCACCAGCTATAGGCATCTTTTTGCTCAGGATAGAAATAGCGGAAGCTGTCTATAAAACCAGCACCCAAAAGCTCACTCATCTTCCCTCGCTCTTCATCGGAGAAGCCGGCGTTCTGATGGTTGATCTGCGGATTTTTCAGGTCGATCTCTTCATGGGCCACATTCAGGTCGCCGCAGAGCACAAGCGGTTTTTCCTGGCTCAGCCGGCAAAGATATGCGCGGAAGTCATCCTCAAACCGCATCCGGTAGTCCAGCCGCCGCAGGCCGTCCTGTGAATTCGGTGTGTAGCAGCAAACCAGGAAAAAATCGGGATATTCACAGGTGATCAGTCTGCCTTCATGGTCGTGTTCCTCCACACCCATGCCGTACCGTACGGACAGCGGCTCTTCCCGGCTCAGGACCAGCGTGCCCGAATAGCCTTTCTTTTCAGCATAATTCCAGTACGCATGATACTGCGGCAGATCCAGCTGGACCTGTCCTTCCTGCAGCTTGGTTTCCTGAAAACAAAAGATATCCGCATCCAGGTCCCGGATCACATCGTAAAAATTTTTCCCAATCACGGCCCGCAGTCCGTTGACATTCCAGGATATCAGCTTTTTCATGCAACTATCCTCCTTCTCCAATATATAAGAATACCACATACGCGGTAAAAAACCAATTCCTTTCAGGATCCGGGCAAAGAAAAAAGCAGCAGGCGTTTTAAACCTGCTGCTTTTTGTGATCACAGCTTTCTTATTTGGCATAATCCACGATACGGGACTCACGGATCACGTTGACTTTGATCTGTCCGGGATATTCCATCTCGTCCTCGATCCGTTTTGCGATATCATGCGCCAGAATCGTCATATCGTCGTCATTGATCTGTTCCGGAATGACCATAACACGGACTTCCCGGCCGGCCTGGATCGCGAAGGACTTTTCGACACCCTTGAAGCTGTTGGTGATTTCCTCCAACTGCGTCAGGCGGTTCGTATACGTCTCCAGCGTATCGCGGCGGGCACCCGGTCTCGCGGCGGAAATCGCATCCGCGGCCTGAACGATCAGCGCAATCAGAGAGGTCGGTTCCACGTCTCCGTGATGCGCCTCCACGGCGTTGATCACGACAGGGTTCTCTTTGTACTTGCGGCAAAGATCCGTTCCGATCTGTACATGAGAACCTTCCATATCATGGTCCAGACTCTTTCCGATATCATGCAGTAAGCCGGCGCGCTTGGCAAGACGGACATCCAGTCCCAGTTCCGCGGCCAGCAGTCCGCATAAATGCGCGACCTCGATGGAATGCTTCAACGCATTCTGACCGTAGCTGGTACGGAAATGCATCTTTCCCAGAAGGCGGACCAGTTCGGGATGGATCCCGTGGACCCCCACTTCCAGAACGGCGGCTTCTCCTTTTTCCTTGATCACGTCTTCCACTTCGCGCTGTGCTTTCTTGACGACTTCTTCAATACGGGCCGGATGGATCCGTCCATCCAGGATCAGCTTTTCCAGGGCGATGCGGGCCACTTCACGGCGCATCGGATCAAATCCGCTGATAACGACGGCTTCCGGCGTATCATCGATCACCAGTTCCACACCGGTGGCCTGCTCAAGCGCCCGAATATTGCGGCCTTCACGTCCGATGATCCGTCCTTTCATTTCATCATTCGGCAGGGATACGACCGAAATGGTCATCTCCGCCACATGATCGGCGGCGCATTTCTGGATCGCGGTGGCAATATATTCTTTTGCCTTTTTACCGGCTTCTTCCTTGGCTCTTAAATCCAGTTCCTTCAGACGCTTGGCAATATCGTGCTTGGCATCCTCTTCCACGGACTGGATCAGATAGTTTTTCGCCTGGTCCTTGGTCAAACCCGCCACCTGTTCCAGCCGCTTCTGCTGTTCCAGGATCAGGTTCTCAACGTCCTGCTCTTTCTTTTTCAGACGGTCATCCCGGGATTGTACGCTCTGTTCACGTCTCTCCAGCGTTTCAAGCTTCTTATCCAGGGCTTCTTCCTTGCTCTGGACGCGGCGTTCCGAACGCTGCAGTTCCGCTCTGCGTTCCTTGGCTTCTCTGTCAAGCTCATTCTTGGCGGCAATGTTTTCTTCCTTTGCCTCCAGCAGAGCTTCCCGTTTCTTTTCTGCTGCTGTTTTTAATGCTTCATCTATGATTTCTCGTGATTTGACCTCCGCGGAGCCGACAGTTTTCTCATATAGTTTTTTCTGATGGGACGCAGAGATGAACCACGCCAGAACGGCCGCGGCAATGACCAGCCCGATCGCGATCAGCAGAAAAAGCGGATCGACCCCGAGTGCCGGACGGGCTGCGGCAAAAATCATTCTTTCTGTCACAGGAGCACCTCCTTTTATTCAATTTTCAATGTGCCATATATAAATGCTGATATAAAAATCACATCATATCTATTATAGATAAAGGAAAGCAGCCTGTCAAGGCTGCTTTTTCATGTTTTTGAGATTGTTTTGGGATCACAGGAGCAGTTTGCAGTAGCTCTTTTTGCCTTTCTTCAGAACCACGCCTTCCGCCGGGAAGGAATCCTTCTGGTAGCCAAACTTGATATCCGTGATCTTTTCTCCGTTGGCGCTGACGCCGCCCTGCAGAACAGACTGTCTTGCTTCGGAGCGTGTTTTGGTGAGGCCGCAGGAAACGAGAAGCGTCAGGATGTCCGCCGTGCCGTCCCGGAAATCTTCTTCCCCGAGATGATACTGCGGCATGTTTTCATCGCTGCCCTGCCCGGCAAACAAGGCCTTGGAGGCTTCTTCTGCCTTTTTGGCTTCTTCCTCGCCATGGACCATCGACGTCAGCTCAAACGCCAGGATCTCCTTGGCTTTGTTCAGCTCGCTGCCTTCCCATTTTGCCATCTGATCGATCTGCTCCAGCGGCAGGAAGGTGAGCATCCGGAGGCATTTAAGAACGTCGGCATCGCCCACATTGCGCCAGTACTGGTAGAAGTCGTAAGGACTCGTCTTGTTGGCGTCCAGCCAGACCGCATTGCCGGCGGTTTTCCCCATCTTGTTGCCGTTGGAATCCGTTAAGAGCGTGATGGTCATGGCATGCGCATCCTCTCCCAGCTTCTTGCGGATCAGCTCGGTTCCGCCCAGCATGTTGCTCCACTGGTCATCGCCGCCGAACTGCATATTGCAGCCGTAGTGCTGGAACAGATAATAGAAGTCATAGCTCTGCATGATCATGTAATTGAATTCGAAGAAGGACAGGCCCCGCTCCATGCGGTTCTTGTAGCACTCTGCCCGCAGCATGTTGTTCACGGAGCAGCAGGCGCCGACTTCACGCAGCAGTTCGACATAATTCAGGTTCAGCAGCCAGTCGGCGTTGTTTACCATCTGGGCTTTGCCGGGCCCGAATTCAATGAAGCGTTCCATCTGCCGCTTAAAGCACTCCGCGTTGTGATTGATGTCTTCACGGGTCAGCATCTTGCGCATATCGGTACGCCCGGACGGATCGCCGATCATGGTGGTCCCGCCGCCGATCAGGGCGATCGGCTTGTTCCCGGCCATCTGCAGACGCTTCATCAGGGTCAGCGCCATAAAATGCCCGGCCGTCAGGGAATCTGCCGTGCAGTCGAATCCGATGTAAAAAACGGCCTTGCCGTTGTCGATCATATCGCGTATCAGTTCTTCGTTGGTGACCTGGGCTATGAGTCCGCGGGCAACCAGTTCTTCATAGAGTTCCATCACTCTTCTCCTTTTTTACGGGAATACAGAGGATTATACCACATTCCCCTTTTCTGTCAAGCCGGGTCAGGAAATCGTCATCACTCAGTGCACGTTTTGAAAATATGCTTTATCCTTCCCCGCAGGCTTGCAATCGGGCGGCGAAAGGATTATGATGACCTCTGTGTACAAAAAAAGCTCCCTGCCGGATTCGAACCGGCGACCTACGCATTACGAATGCGTCGCTCTACCAGCTGAGCCAAGGAAGCTTT
>CADBSR010000027.1 GCA_902797385.1 uncultured Lachnospiraceae bacterium | reverse complement strand
TGCATGCACCAGTAGCTCAGTGGATAGAGCGGCGGCCTCCGGAGCCACAGACGTAGGTTCGATTCCTATCTGGTGTATTTTTTCATACCCTGACACCCATATCCTGTGTCTGAAGAACTTAACATTCTAAATATAGTGCTTTTTTTCCTTCCGCCTCTTGACAAACCCCACTCGCATCCTTTACAGTTTACAAGGATTTATCCAGAAGGAGGCAGCCGATGAATCGCCTTGGCTTTGACAATGATCTATATCTTTCCCTTCAGTCTGAAATGATCCTGAAACGCATCCATTCCTTCGGCGGGAAGCTGTATCTTGAATTCGGCGGAAAGCTCTTTGATGACTATCATGCATCGCGTGTACTGCCCGGTTTTCATCCGGACAGCAAGATCACGATGTTGAAGCAGTTAAAGGACAGTGCCGAGATCGTGATCGTCATCAATGCGGATGATATCGAAAAGAACAAGGTGCGGGGCGATCTTGGCATCACCTACGATCTGGACGTGCTGCGTCTGATCGATGCCTTCCGCGGCAATGATCTGTACGTAGGCAGTGTCGTTCTGACGCACTATACCGGACAGACTGCCGCAGATGCTTTCCGCACACGCCTTGAAAACCTCGGCGTCAAAGTATACCTGCACTATATTATAGACGGATATCCGCTGGATGTGGAGCATATCGTCAGTCCGGAAGGCTTCGGAAAGAACGATTATATCGAAACCTCCCGCCCTCTCGTTGTCGTCACGGCCCCCGGACCGGGCAGCGGAAAAATGGCGACCTGCCTGTCTCAGCTGTACCATGAAAACCTGCGCGGGACCAAAGCGGGCTATGCCAAATTCGAAACCTTCCCGATCTGGAATCTGCCTTTAAAGCATCCGGTCAACCTTGCCTACGAGGCAGCCACAGCGGATCTGAACGATGTCAACATGATCGATCCCTTCCATCTGGAAGCCTATGGCGTTACGACCGTCAATTATAACCGCGACGTGGAGATCTTCCCTGTTCTCCAGGCCATCTTTACGCAGATCTTTGGAAACAGCCCGTACAAATCTCCCACCGACATGGGTGTCAACATGGCCGGTAAATGCATCATAGACGATGAAGTCGTGCGCATGGCGGCCAACCAGGAGATCATCCGCCGCTATTATACCGCTCTTTGCGACAAGCGGATCGGCTACGGCTGTGATGAAACCATCAACAAGATCCGGCTTCTGATGAAGCAGGCCCAGATCTCTGTGGATGACCGGCCGGTCGTTAAGGCCGCCCTGGACCGTGCGGAAGAAACCGGCAACCCGGCTGTGGCCATTGAACTCAATGACGGCCGCATCATTACCGGAAAGACCTCCAATCTGATGGGAGCCGCCTCAGCCGCCCTGCTGAACGCCTTGAAAGCCCTCGGGAATATTCCCAAGACCACGCTGTTAATGGCACCGGATATCATTGAACCCATCTGTCATCTGAAGACCGCACATCTGGGGAACCACAACCCCCGTCTGCATACGGATGAAGTGCTGATCGCTCTTTCCATCTGCGCCAACATGAACAGCACCGCCGAGTGTGCTATGGAGCAGCTCAGCCAGCTGGCCGGCTGTGAGGCCCATTCCACGGTGATCCTCTCTCCTGTCGATACATCGATCTTTAAAAAGCTCGGCATTCATCTGACCTGCGAGCCGAAGCACCAGTCCAAGAAACTCTTTCACAAGTCGTAAGAGCCTTCCGGCCATATAAGCCGGACCATTCATAACCCAAACGAATGCACCAAAAAGGCGGATCCTGAGGACCCGCCTTTTTATTGGGTTCAGCGTTTATTCAACACTGGCGCGTTCTTCATCCGTCACATCCTTCATGGACAGGTTGATGCGTCCCATCTTGTCTATCTCAAGGACCTTGACAACGACTTCATCGCCGACGTTCAGAACGTCTTCGATCTTGTCGATGCGCTTCTTGGAGATCTTGGAGATATGCACGCCGCCTTCCTTGCCCGGAACGAGCTCGATGAAGGCACGGCTGGGAATGATGGTTACAACCTTTCCTTTGAAGACCTGGCCGGGCTCGACGTCGTTGACGATGGCTTCGATGGTACGAATCGCCTTCTGGATCATATTCATATCCGTGCCGCAGACAGCTACGCTGCCGTCATCTTCGATATCGATCTGAACGCCGGTATCCTCAATGATCTTGTTGATGACCTTGCCCTGTTTGCCGATGACGTCGCCGATCTTGGTCGGATCAATGGTAATGGACACGATCTTCGGAGCCCACTTGCTGATCTCGGGACGAGGTTCGGCAATGGCCTTGCTCATGACTTCGTCCATGATATAAACACGGGCGTCACGGGCACGGCTGATGGCTTCACGGATGATATCGTTGGTCAGGCCGTGGATCTTGATATCCATCTGGATCGCGGTAATGCCCTTGTGGGTCCCGGTCACCTTGAAATCCATATCGCCGAAGAAGTCTTCAAGACCCTGGATATCGGTCAGGATCACATAGTCATCGTCGGTATCGCCGGTCACCAGACCGACAGAGATGCCGCCCACCATGGATTTGATGGGAACACCGGCCGCCATTAAAGCCATGCAGGAAGCACAGGTGGATGCCATGGAGGTAGAACCGTTCGATTCCATGGTTTCCGACACGCAGCGGATGGTGTAAGGGAACTCGTCGGTTCCGGGCAGCATGGGCAGCAGGGCTCTTTCAGCCAGGGCACCATGACCGATCTCACGGCGTCCCGGGCCGCGGCTGGGCTTGGTTTCACCGACAGACCAGCTGGGGAAGTTATAGTGATGCATGTAACGCTTTTGCGTCACGGTTCTGTCCAGACCGTCGATCTTCTGCGCTTCAGACAGCGGGGCCAGCGTGCAGGCATCAATGATCTGCGTCTGACCGCGGGTGAACATGGCAGAACCGTGCGCCCGGGGCAGAACGTCCACTTCCGCGTGAAGCGGGCGGATCTGATCCATGCGGCGGCCGTCAGGACGCTTGCGGTCCTTTAAGATCATCTTGCGGACGGTCACCTTCTGGAACTTGTAGACGGCTTCGCCGAGGGCGGCAAGCCATTCTTCATTGTCGGCATAGCGTTCTTCCAGACGGGCCGTGATCTGACGGATGTTTTCGTCACGAACCTGCTTTTCGTCTGAGAAGACGGCTTCTTCCATGGCTTCGGGGGTGATGAAGTTCACCATATCTTCGTAAAGATCAGCGGGCACTTCATGAGCCTCATAGGCATGCTTGGGCTTGCCGACTTCGTCAACGATGGTCTGGATCCACGCAATGATCTGCTTGTTCAGTTCATGTGCCTGGAAAATGGCATCCAGCATGACGGCTTCCGGGACTTCGTTCGCACCGGCTTCGATCATGATGACCTTGTCCTTGGTGGAAGCAACGGTCAGTGCCAGATCGGAGGCCAGACGTTCTGCCTCGGTCGGGTTGAAGCAAAGCTTTCCGTCTACCAGGCCGACCATCGTAGCCGCAATAGGGCCGTCAAACGGGACGTCCGAAATGCTGGTGGCAATGGAGCAGCCGAGCATGGCAACCACATCCGGATTGCAGTCCGGATCCACGCTCATGATCAGGTTGCTTAAGGTGACGTCATTGCGGTAATCCTTCGGGAACAGGGGACGCATGGGACGGTCGATCACACGGCTGGCCAGGGTCGCGTGCTCGGACGCTTTGCCTTCGCGCTTGTTGAAGCCGCCGGGGATCTTGCCGACTGCATACATCTTTTCTTCGTATTCAACGGTCAGAGGAAAGAAATCGATGCCGTCGCGGGGTTTTTCGGAAGCAGCGATCGTGGAACAGACGATGGTGTCGCCGTAATGCATAAAGGCAGCGCCGTTCGCCTGCGCACCTACGCGGCCGATATCAACCGATAAAGTTCTGCCGGCCAATTCCATAGAATAGGTTTTGTACATACTAACTCCTTATTTTTCGGCCGCAGAAGTTCGAAACAACAAATAAGAGCGGGAACGGACTGTGTTCCTGATCTTGTTTGAAGTCTCGAAAAGCTTCTGCTGCCGTTTTTTTCTTTAGCAAGAGGGTGGCTGAACCACCCTCTTTTTTCGCGGATTATTTACGAATGCCCAGACGATCGATCAGAGTACGATATTCTTCAATATCATTCTTCTTGACATAGTCCAGCAGGCCGCGGCGCTGACCGACTAACATGAACAGACCACGACGGGAATGATGATCCTTCTGGTGGACTTTCAGGTGTTCGGTAAGCTCACGGATCCGTTCGGTCAGCAGTGCGATCTGCACTTCCGGCGAACCGGTATCCTGGGGATTTTTGCCGAATTCGGCAACGATTTCCGCTTTTCTTTCTTTGCTGGTCATAAACTCAGCCTCCCTTATTGTATTCTTACCGTCTGCTGCGCCTTGGTTGGGAAATCCAAAGGCCCGGCAGCGGCGCACGTTCCGTACTTTAACATACTCTTTCAAAAAAGTAAAGGGGTTTTTGGGGTCGGAATTCATTTCTTGACAGAAAGACATAAAAAGGGTACTATTATCCTGCACAAAAAGTATTTGGGAGGCAAGTATGTCTAAGAATAAAAAAAGAAGACTGAATCTGTGGGGCAAGATCGTTGTGGGATGTGCCGCCGTATTGTTTCTTCTTTTTGTGGGATGGCTGATCTCACGGTTCGGAGGCGGCAATATAGAGATACAAATGAACGGCTCGCCCAGCATGGAACTGGCTTACGGGTCGGATCACTATACCGAAGAAGGCGCGACGGCTGTCTTTCGGGGAAAACTCTTCTCTTCCCACGTCAAGGTCCCTGTAACGGTGGAAGGCGCTCCGGAGTATTATGCTGCGCCGGGAACGTATCTGGTCACCTATCAGGCGAAATACCGCCGTGCTACCGGGGAAGCGACCCGGACGGTGATCATCCGCGATTTGACGCCGCCTCAGCTTGTTTTAAGCAACGATACGGATCAGAGCCAGCTGCCATTAAGTTACTATGCGTACGACGACGTGGACGGTGATCTGACTTCGAAGGTCATGACACGGGATGGCGGCGACGGTTTCATGTATTATACGGTTTCGGATGCCAGCGGGAATACCACGGAAATCAAACGCGAGATCCTCAATCACGATACGACAGCGCCGGTTATTACCTTAAACGGAGCGGAGAAAATGACCCTGAGCATCGGTGAGACCTTTGAAGATCCGGGCGCTACAGCAACGGATGATACCGAAGGTGAAATCAGTGAACGGATCAAGGTGTCCGGCGAAGTCGATACCGCAATCGAAGGCGTGTATACGCTGACGTATACGGTCTCTGACAAGTTCGGCAATGAAGCCAGCGTGATCCGGGATGTCACCGTCCGCTCGGCTCTGCCGACACCGCCCGGCGCCGGTAAAATCGTCTATCTGACCTTCGATGACGGCCCCGGCCCCTATACGGCCGATCTGCTGGATCTGCTGGCCAAATATAATATCAGAGTCACCTTTTTTGTCACGAATCAGCGGCCGGAGTACCGGCATATGATCGCCCGGGAGTATGCAGAAGGTCACAGTATCGGTATCCACTCTGCGACCCATTCCTACGATATTTATGCCAGCGAGGATGCTTTCTGGAATGATATGAATACGATGGCCAATATCATCATTGAGCAGACCGGAAAAAAGCCGGAACTCATCCGCTTTATCGGAGGATCATCCACGACAAAGGCGAATAACAATCCGGGCATCATCTCGCGTCTGGCGGCTCAGATCGAGGCCCGGGGCTATGCCTATTTTGACTGGAATGTTTCCAGCGGTGACGGCAATTTTTCCATTGCGACCGAAGACGCGTATAATTTCGTCATCGAAGGGATCAGTAAACGGGAAAGTTCCGTTGTTCTGATGCATGACCTCAACAAGAACTCCATGGCAGCCGTGGAGGATATTATCAAGTGGGGGCTTGGCAACGGCTATACCTTCCTCCCCTTAAGCAAGAACAGCCCGACATGCCATCATCGCATATCGAACTGATCCTGTAACAATACTTCCTGTACGTTTTCTTTATCGCGCTTCAGCTGATTCTGCAGATCTTCCAGAGAGCTGAAGCGTTTTTCATGCCGGATGAAAGCCAGAAGCTCTGTCCGCACGCTTCTTCCGTATAAAGGCTCGGTAAATTCCGCAAACAGATTGGTTTCCAGGGCCGGATGCTGCACGCTGCCCGCTGAGACAGACGGTTTTATGCCCAGATCGCTCATCCCGTCATAAGGCTTATCGTCGATCCAGGTCCGGCTGGCATAGACCCCGAAAGGCGGCAGGCATTTCGGGGCCGGCAAACGCAGATTGACGGTGGGATAACCCAGTTTGTTGCCGAGATGGTTGCCGTAGGAAACTCTCCCCTCAAAGGAATACGGCCGACCCAGACAGGCGTTGGCCTGCTCCAGATCTCCTTCCGAGATCAGTTTTTTGATGCGGGTACTGCTTACGATCTCTCCGCCCAGATGGACCTTGTCAACAACGGTGACGCCGTATCCAAAGCGTTCGGCATAGCGGAGGAGAAAATCGATGTTTCCTTCCCGGCCATAGCCAAAGGCACAGTCAGGCCCGACAACGATCTGCTTCATGCCGAGTTTGTCGATCAGGACCCTGGACAGGAAATCGAAGGCGGTCATATTGCGGATCTCTTCGGTGAATCTGACTTCCCGGACGCCTCGGATCCCCAGTTCCTGGGCCATTTGACGCTTTTCGGAGGCGGTCATCAGCATGCTTTCGGCTCTGCCCCTCGTCAGAACCTCCGGGGCCGTTGTAAAGGAAAAAAGCAGGGGACGCAGTGCATCGCGCTCGGCTATCTCCAGCATTTTGCGGACAATGGCCTGATGACCGACGTGAAGGCCGTCGAATTTGCCGATCGAGATCACGCTCCCTCTCCGGGGCTTGGCATGTTCTTCGGCAGAGGCAGGAAGCATGATATACGGCGCCAGAACGCCTTTTTCTTCCCGCTTTTCATACAGACCGATGCAGGCGCCTCCGGAGGTATAAACACGGAATAGCCGCGAATCCGTGGTCCCTTTAACCATCCCTGCCTCCGGCCGCAGCATGTTTCCGTTTTGAGCCGCCCGGTCCGCTTCGGGATGACAAATAAACGAAGGATACGCTGAAAGCAGGGTGTCCGTGGAAAGGATCCTTTCTTCCAGCTTCCCGCTTAAATACAGGGCGTCGATCTCGTCCAGGCGCAGGGAATCGGCCAGGGTAAAGCCCGAGGCTTCCTGCCGTACCAGGCTTTCCATGGCTGCGCCGCAGCCCAGTTTTTCACCGATATCATGGCAGAGCGTCCGAATATACGTCCCTTTGGAACATCTGACCTGAAGACGGATGAGGGGAGGCTGAAAGTCTTTCACGTTCAGCGAATAGATGGTGATAAGAGCCGCCTTCCGCTCCACTTCGATCCCTTTGCGGGCCAGATCGACGAGCTTCTTCCCGCCGACCTTCTTGGCAGACACCATGGGCGGGAGCTGCTCCTGCGTTCCCAGAAAGGAGTCAATACAGGCCCGGATCTCAGCTTCCTCCGGGATGTTTTCACAGCGGCGGATCATATGACCCGTTGTATCCTGGGTGTCCGTCGTGATCCCTAACCGAAGGGTGGCTTCATAGACTTTGTCACCGTCTGAGAGAAGGCTTGCCAGTTTTGTGGCATTTCCCAGGACAATGGGAAGAACGCCTTCCGCTTCCGGATCCAGCGTTCCCAGATGACCGATCCGGCGGGTCCCCAGCATGCTTCGTAATTTGGCTATAACGTCAAAGGAGGTAAAACCGGCTTCCTTATTGACGATCAACAGTCCGTCCATTGTTTTACCTCCTTTGATTTCTTTATTGATTTGATTGAGACTCATCCCGCAGGGCTGCGGCCTTATTCTGCTCTTCCATGATCTCGTCGATCTTATAGGACATTTCAACACCGTATTCGATGGAATCGTCCATCAGGAATGTGATCTCCGGAGTCAGACGCAGATTCAGCTGCTGGGCCAGCTCATGCCGGATAAAACCGGATGCACTCTTTAAGGCGGCGCGGCACTCTTCTTTGGAGTCGGCATCGCCCAGAATGCTGATATACGCTTTGCAGGTCTTCAGATCCGGTGCCACATTGACCCTTGTTACACTGATCAGCAGCGGAATACGCGGATCCTTCACATCATTGCGAAGGATCGAACTTAGGGCCCGTTGGACGGAGGTATTGATCTGTTCTCTTTTATAGCTGTTTTTTTTCATTCTTTCTTTTCCGCTAATTTCCTTTCGACCTGGACCATGGTATAGGCTTCGATCGTGTCATCGACGGTGAAATCATTGAACTTTTCAAAGACCAGACCGCATTCATAGCCGGCTGCCACTTCTTTGGCATCATCTTTGAAGCGCTTTAGGGAAGCAAGAGCACCGTCGAAGAGCAGCTCATCGCCTCTGCGGACGCGGCACTTGCAGTTCCGGACGATCTTTCCATCCAGGACGAAGCTGCCGGCAATATTTCCGATACCGGAAGCTTTAAAGACCTGACGGACCACCGCATGTCCGATGACTTGTTCTTCATAGACCGGCTCCAGGATACCGAGCATGGCATTCTGAACATCCTCAATGGCTTTGTAGATGACGTCATAGAGACGGACATCGACTTTTTCCTGTTCGGCAATGGCCTTGACCTTGTTGTCGATCTTGACGTTGAAGCCGATCACGATCGCGTTCGAGGCGGCAGCCAGGGTGACATCGGATTCGGTGATATTGCCGGCTCCGCTGTGGATGACCTTGACGACGACTTCTTCATTGGAAAGTTTGGTCAGGCTGGTCTTGACCGCTTCCACGCTGCCCTGAACGTCCGCTTTGACGATCAGGTTCAGTTCCTTCATATTGCCGCTCTGGATCTGGCTGAACAGATCATCCAGCGACATGTGGAATTTTGTGCCTTCCACCATCTTCCGACGTTCTTCGGAGATGAAGGTCTGCGCATAGCTTCTGGCATCCTTTTCGGATTCGGGCGAGACAAAGACTTCGCCGGCGGCGGGAACGGTACTTAAGCCGAGGATCTCAACCGGTTCTCCGGGGAGCGCTTTCTGAACACGTTCGCCTTTATCGTTGAGCATGGCACGGATCTTACCAAAGCTGGCACCGGCCGCCACATTGTCACCGACGTGCAGCGTTCCTTTCTGGACCAGAACCGTGGCAACAGGGCCTCTGGCATTATCCAGCTGGGCTTCGATCACAAGACCGCGCGCCCGGCGGTTCGGATTGGCTTTGAGGTCATGCATTTCGGCAACAAGGAGCAGCATTTCCAGCAGTTCTTCAATCCCGTCGCCCCGTTTGGCGGAGACCGGAACAAAGATATTCGTTCCGCCCCATTCTTCGCCGATCAGGCCGTATTCAGTCAGTTCCTGCTTGACCCGATCCACATTGGCACCGGGTTTATCGATCTTGTTGATGGCAACAACGATCTCAACACCGGCGGCCTTGGCATGGTTGATGGCTTCCACGGTCTGCGGCATGACGCCGTCGTCGGCAGCGACCACAAGGATCGCGATATCGGTTGCCTGGGCACCGCGCATACGCATGGCGGTGAAGGCTTCGTGACCGGGCGTATCCAGGAAGGTGATCTTCTGGCCGTTGATCATAACGGTATAAGCACCGATATGCTGCGTGATGCCGCCGGCTTCGCCGGAGGTGACGTTGGTCTTGCGGATCGCATCCAGTAAGGAGGTTTTACCGTGATCGACGTGGCCCATAACACAGACCACAGGCGGACGGGGAACCAGATCCTCTTCCTTGTCCTCAATGGTATCCTGAAGCAGCTGCTCGATCAGATCGACCTTCTCTTCCTGCTCTGCCACGACATCAAAGTCAAGGGCGATATCGGCAGCGGTATCATAATCGATCACCTGATTGACGGTGAAGACTTTGCCGGCCAGGAAAAGCTTTTTAATGATGGCGGACGCCTGGATCTTCATGGCCTGCGCCAGTTCCTGGATGGTCAGGGAATCCGGAATGGTAATGACTTTGATCTGCGGTTCTGCCTTCTCGGGCTTCACTGCCTTCGCAGCCTTTTCCAGATCTTTGATGCTGCCGCCCTTGCCTCTGGCATTCCGTCCGCCGGGACGGCGCATTTCATCGGAATCAGCCCGGTTATAGCGATTGCTTTCTTTGGCAGCGCCAACCGCCTGCTTCTGCGTCTGCTTGGAGCTCTTGCCGCTCTTGTTCAAACCGAAGCCGAAATCACCGCTGGCGACTGTCGAGGTACGACCGGCAGCAGAGCGACCCGCAGCGGGCCGACGAACGGGTCTGGTATCCTCGTCTTTATTCGGAACAAAGCCGGGTTTTGCAGACGGAGCCGGTCCGCGGCCGGTTCCTTGCCTCTGGCTGGAACCGCTGCCGGCAGGACGGGGTCCTCGGCTTTGGGCGTTCTGTCCGGGAGTCCGGGGGGCGCCGCTTTGTCTGCGTTCCCGGTCAGCCTGTGCTTTAGCAGCCAGGCGGGCCGATCTGTTTTTGGCTTCCTGTTCGGCCGCCCGCACCTGATTTAAGTCGACAAAACGACGGACGGGTGCCTTGGGGGCTTCAGACGCAGCCGGTGCGGCAGGCGCCGGAGCAGTCTGTCTGACCGGTGCTTTTTCAGGGGCAGCCGCTTTTTCTTCCGGGTGTTTTTCAGCGGGCTTGACCGGCTTTTCTTCTTTCACGGAAGGCGCCGCCTTGACCTCTTTTGTTTCTGCCGCGGCCGGTGCAGGGGGAGTGACCGGCTTGGAGGCAGCAGGGGCCTCCGGGGCTGTGGAGGCAGGTTTTACGGAAACGGTCGCATCCTGGCTCATGGGTGCCGTCTGCACTTCTGCCGGTTTTACGCTCTCCTCGCCTGTTTTGGCAGGAGCCGCCGGACGTGTGGCAGGCGCCGTCTGCCCGCTCTTGGCAGCAGGCTTGGAAGGCGTGCCCTGCGGCCGCGTCTTCAGGCTGTTCTGCTGCGAATTGCCGGCACGGAATACGACACTGTATTTCTTTTTCTTGACTTCTCCTTCACCCGGTACTTTTTTGTTTTTCTCGATATCCATATATTATTCCCCCTGTTTTTCTTCTTTTTCGATCATGGCTTGGATCTTTAAAGCCAACCCCTGATTGCTGACAGCGACGCCGGACCGTTCGGCTTTTCCGATGGACCGGCCGAGGTCCTCTTTCGTTCCCCAAACGCAGTTCGGAATGTTTCGGTAAACGGCCATGTCCCGCAGATGCTTGCGGCTGCTATCCGAGGCGTCCGATGCAATGATCAGCAAATGGACCGTCCCTGATTTCACCGCGTTCTCGACGGCAGTTTCTCCGGCTGCGATACAGCCGGCCTTCTGCGCCAGTCCGATCATGTTATAAATTGATTTTTCCAATATTCTTCAGTTCCTCGATCAGTTGATCTTTTACTTCGGCAGAGACCGGCATCCTGAAACTTTTTGCAAAAGCGCCTTTTCGGAAGGCAGCCGCTATGCAGGATGGATCCGGGCAAAGATACGCCCCGCGTCCATTCATTTTTCCGCTCGGGTCCACGTGAAAGCTGCCTTCCGCCGTACGGACGATCCGAATCAGCGCGGATTTGCTCTTTGTTTCACGACATCCGATGCAGGTCCTTTCAGGATCATGTCTTTCCATGCTTTATGCCTGCCCCTCTGCCGGTTCCTCAACATATTCTTCTTCGTATCCGTCTTCGTTGAAGGTGTCGGATCCTTCGGTATAATCATCGATGTAACCGATCTCATCGAAGATACCGGATTCGCGGGCTTCCGTTTCGGATTTGATGTCGATCTTGTAGCCGGTCAGCTTAGCAGCCAGACGCGCATTCTGGCCGGAACGACCGATCGCCAGCGACAGCTGGAAGTCCGGAACGATAACCAGCGCTTCTTTTTCCTCGTCATCGGCCAGAACAACGATGACCTTGGCCGGACTTAAGGCGTTTTCGATCAGTTCGGCGGAATTGTCGCTCCAGTGGATCAGGTCGATCTTCTCTCCGCCGAGTTCGTCCACAACAGCATTCACACGGGTGCCGTTCAGACCGACGCAGGCGCCGATCGGATCCACCGCTTCGTCATAGGAAACGACCGCCATCTTGGTACGGGAACCGGCTTCACGGGCCACCGCCTTGATTTCCACCAGTCCCTGCTTGATTTCAGCAACTTCCGCCTCAAAGAAGCGGCGAACCAGGTCCGGATGCGTACGGCTGACAAGAATATGCGGGCCGCGCTGGGTATCCTTCACTTCCAGGATCAGGACTTTGATCCTGTCGTTCGGGCGGTAGTTCTCCGTCTTGATCTGCTCGTTCTCCGGCATGATCGCATCGGCGGAGCCCAGGTTGATATTGATATTCTTTCCGATATGACGCTGGACCACACCGGAAATGATCTGATGTTCACGGGAATGATAGCGCTCGAAGACCGACTTGCGTTCTTCTTCTCTGAGTTTCTGAAGAATAACGTTTTTGGCGTTCTGCGCAGCGACACGGCTGAAGCTCTTGATCTCAATGGGATCCCGGACAACGTCTCCGACCTGATAAGCAGGGCTCAGCTTTTTGGCGTCGCTTAAAGAGATCTCCATCACCGGATTCGTGACCTCGTCAACGATCTGCTTCTCCCGGTAAATGCGGTAATCACCGGTTTCCCGGTCCATTTCCACATGAATGTTTTCTACTTTGTCAAAGTTCTTGGAGATCGCGTTTGTCAGGGAAACTTCGATCGCGTCCATGATGACATCCCGGCTGATATTCTTTTCTTTTTCCAGCAGGGTCAATGCTTCCAGCAATTCCTTGTTCATGTTCCTTTTCCTCCTTATGACCTTGCGGCCGCTTCCTGTGACCGTTTACAGGTCCGAGAAATCTATGTAATTGCGAATCAGTGCGATATTGCTTCGTGCAAAAGAGACTTCTTCTTCGTCTTCAAAAAGCACGGTGATGCTGTCTTTGTCAAAACTTTTCAGCTGCCCGATATAATCCTTGTCACCACCCTGGGCCCGGAACAGATGGATCTCAACTTCCTGTCCGATATTCCGCTCAAAGTCCCGGTCTTTCTTGAAGGGTCTTAACAGACCGGGGGAACTGACCTCCAGAATGTAAGCGTCTTCTATAAAGTCTTCGCGGTCCAGCGCATCGCTCAGGAAACGGCTGACAGTTTCACAGTCATCGATCCGGATCCCGCCTTCCTTGTCGAGCAGAACGCGAAGGATCTTATCGTTTCCCTCTTTCACGTATTCTATATCGACAAGTTCAAACTTCTTTTCCGCAAGAAACGCTTCCAGCAGGCTCTCTGTCCTCTTTTCCACATCTTCTTTTCTGATCAAGCTTTTGTACTCCCTTTCATAAGGAAAGAGCGGATTCATCATCCACTCTTTACCCTACACTACTTATTCAACTTACCTTGTGTATACTAACATCCTTTTTGGAAAATAGCAAGAGCTTTTTTGAAAAATCCTTGAAAAAACAAGGAATTTTTATTTCTCGGGCTCTGCTTTCGCCTTGCCGGAGCCGGAAAGGCCGAAATGTTCGCGAACCTTCTGCTCAATTTCATCCAGCAGCTCCGGCTGGCTGCGCAGATAGGCTTTGACATTTTCCTTGCCGTTGCCGATCCGGTTGCCGCCGTAGGAATACCAGGCTCCGCTCTTTTCTATGATCCCGGCCTGCACGCCCAGCTCAAGGATATCGCTTTCCTTGGAAATGCCGCGTCCGAACATGATATCCATCTCCGCTTCTTTAAAAGGCGGTGCGACTTTGTTCTTGACGACTTTGACCTTGACCTGGTTGCCGATGATCTCATTGCCCTGCTTGATGGACTGAACACGGCGCACATCCAGGCGGACCGATGAATAGAACTTCAGAGCCCGGCCGCCGGTCGTGGTTTCGGGATTGCCGTAGAAGACGCCGATCTTCTCACGCAGCTGGTTGATAAAGATCACGATGCAGCCGGAGCGGCTGATGGCAGCCGTCAGTTTCCGGAGCGCCTGCGACATAAGTCTGGCCTGCTGACCGACATGGGAGTCTCCCATCTCACCGTCGATCTCCGCCTTAGGGACCAGAGCAGCGACCGAGTCGACTACGACTACGTCCATGGCGCCCGAACGGACCATGGCTTCCGCGATTTCCAACGCCTGCTCACCGTTGTCCGGCTGGGATACGTACAGGTTGTCGATATCCACCCCGATATTCCTGGCATAGCCGGGATCCAGTGCGTGCTCCGCATCCACGAAGCCGGCAAAGCCGTCCCGCTTTTGCGCTTCTGCGATTACGTGCAGCGCCAGGGTGGTTTTTCCGCTGGATTCAGGTCCGAAGATTTCTATGATTCTGCCCTTCGGCAGGCCGCCCAGTCCCAGGGCAAGATCCAGAAACAGGGATCCAGTCGGAATGGTTTCAATACTCAGATCACGGTTGTCCCCCAGGCGCATAATAGAGCCTTTGCCGAAGTCCTTATCCGTGTTGGCTACTAAGGTTTCAAGTGCTTTCAGACGATCTTCTTTGTTCATGCTTCCTCCGAACCGAACTTTTGTTCGCTTATTTATGATAGCCCGGTTTTCCTGATCTGTCAAGAACTTTTTCCGCTTTTATATAAAAAAACGGAAAATGCCCCTTGTCATCTCCCGTCTTTATCATACCGGATCCGGGGCGAATTGTCAAGCCGGAATACAAAAAGATCCGTACAGGATCTTCTGTACGGATCTTCCCGGGAAAGGGGCTTTCCCCCTCAAACCCCCGAAGGGACCGGCTGCGCCATAGCCCACTCAAACAGTGATTTCATGCTTCCCTGCGTATTGGTGAAAACGAATT
>CADBSR010000026.1 GCA_902797385.1 uncultured Lachnospiraceae bacterium | reverse complement strand
GGTGGCCAATATCCTGCGGCACGCCACGAAAAAGAGTCTCGTGATCCTGGATGAGATCGGGCGCGGGACCAGTACCTTCGACGGTCTATCCATCGCCTGGTCTGTGGTGGAGCATATGGCCGCACCGCGGCTGCAGGGGTGCAAAACGCTTTTTGCCACCCATTATCATGAACTAACTGAACTGGAGGGCAGTGTATCCGGTGTCCACAATTACTGCGTGGCCGTCAAGGATCAGGGAGAGACCGTCGTTTTCTTAAGAAAGATCATTCCGGGCGGCGCCGACAAGAGCTATGGCATTCAGGTCGCAAGGCTGGCCGGCCTGCCGGAAACGGTCTTAAAGCGCGCCGGCGAGATCCTGGAGGAACTGACGGATGCGGATATTTCCCGCCGGGCGGCCGAGATCGCGGAAAGCGGCAGCAGCGTCCCGGAAAAGGCGCCGCTCGTGAAACGGCCGGATGAAGTGGACCGCGGTCAGCTTTCCCTCTTCGGGACACTGGGGGATGATGAGATCATCCGTGAGATCGAAGAGATGGATCTGGAGGAAATGACCCCGAAGCAGGCGCTCAATACCTTATACCGTCTGCAGAATGATATACGAAACAGGATCTAAGGAGGTTTTTTATGATCAAGGAGATGCTGTCGTTTATCCGGAAGAGTCCGGTGTGCTTTTTCGTCATCGAAAATGTGAAGAATCGTCTGGAGGAAGAAGGGTACGTGGAGCTTCCTTCTTCTGAGTGGGAGCTGGTGCCGGGCGGCCGCTATTATATGACGCGGAACGGATCTTCTCTGATCGCCTTCCGTGTGCCGAAGGAAACGCCCAAGGGCTTTGTGATCTCGGCATCCCATTCGGACAGCCCCTGCCTCAGGATCCGTGATCATGCCGAACTGGCGGGACCTTATATCCGTCTGGAATCGGAACGCTACGGGGGGATGATCAACGCCAGCTGGGTGGACAGACCCTTAAGCGTCGCCGGCCGTGTGCTGGTACGGACCGCCAACGGTTTAAAGAGCGTCCTGGTCGATCTGAAGAAAGACAGCGCCGTGATCCCGAATCTGGCCATCCATCTGCAAAGAGGCATGAACGATGCCCTGAAATACGATCCCGCCAGGGATCTGGTCGCTTTATATGCGGAGAAGGAATCTGCCGGCAGTTTTTCCGAGGAAATTGCCCGCGCGGCCGGCGTGACCAAGGAGGAGATCGTTTCCACGGATCTGTACCTGTACAATAACCAGCCGGGGACGGTCTGGGGGCCGAAGGGGGAATTCGCTTCCGGTCCGCGCCTGGATGATCAGGCCTGTGTCTTTGCCTGCACGGAGGGCTTCCTTCTGGCCAGGGACACTGACCGCATCCCGGTCCTTTGCGTGTTTGACAATGAAGAGATCGGCTCATCCACCAAGCAGGGCGCGGCTTCGGATTTCCTGCCCCGGATGCTGAAGATGATCTCGGAATCGCTGTATTTAAGCCCGGCCCAGCATCTGGGTCTTCTGGACAACAGCTGGATGCTTTCCTGCGACAACGGTCACGCCAAACACCCGTCTCATCCGGAAGCCGCCGACACAAATGAGGCGCCGGTCTTAAACGGGGGAATCGTGATCAAGCATTCTCCGCGCTATGCGACGGATGCGGTTTCTTCCGCCATTTTCAGCGAGATCTGCGCACGGGCCGGTGTTCCCGTTCAGCATTATTCCAACCGGCCGGATATCGCAGGAGGCGGGACGCTCGGGCTGATCGCGGACCTGGATACGCCGGTCTACACCGTGGATATCGGCATGGCACAGTTGGCCATGCATTCTGCCTTTGAAACCATGGGCAGTCGCGACGCGGATTATTTTATCACGGCCATGAAAGCCGCTTACGAGAGCCGGGTCGATTTCCGGGGGACCGCGATCCGCTTCTGATAACGGACCGTTCCGGGCGGTTAACACCGGCCAGTACAAAACACAGGAGTCAATATGCCCCAGATCCATCTTTTAGATGAACAGACCATAGACCAGATCGCAGCGGGAGAGGTGATCGAGCGCCCGCTTTCCGTGGTGAAGGAACTGGTTGAAAATGCCCTGGATGCCGGGGCGGATTCGATTGCCGTAGAGTTAAGAGGCGGCGGCATCGACCTGATCCGGGTGACGGACAACGGCTGCGGCATCCCCGCAGATCAGGTGCCCATTGCCTTTTTCCGGCATGCGACCAGCAAGATCGAAGACGCAGAGGATTTGTTTGCCCTCCGGACGCTCGGCTTCCGCGGAGAAGCGCTTTCCAGTATTGCCTCCGTGGCCAAAGTGGAGATGGTGACGCGCACCGCGGATTCCATCAGCGGCTTTCGCTATGTGATCGAGGGCGGCATGGAGATCGAATCCGGAGAATGTGCCGCGGCACCGGGAACGACGTTCCTGGTCAGGGATCTTTTCTTCAATACCCCGGTCCGCCGGAAGTTCCTGAAATCGGCCCAGACCGAAACGTCCTACGTTGTCACGCTCATGGAGCAGCTCTCCTTAAGCCGGCCGGGCATCGCCATGCGCCTGATCACGGACGGAAAACTGCGCCTTCAGACGAGCGGCAGCTACAGTATGAAGGATATCATCTACACGCTGTTCGGGCGGGAAGTGGCCAATCATCTAAGACCGGTCGAATTTGAAGCGGGCGATATGAAGCTGACGGGCTTTGTCGGAGAACCGTCCATCAACCGGGGAAACCGGGGCGGCGAGCTTTGCTTTGTCAATGGCCGCTTCGTTCGGAATCCGATGATGATGAAAGCCATTGAGCAGGCCTATCACGGTCTTACCATGCAGCACAAATTCCCGGTCGCGGTCCTGTATGTGACCATGGACG
Organism: uncultured Lachnospiraceae bacterium; assembly: GCA_902797385.1. Classification (GTDB taxonomy): domain Bacteria; phylum Bacillota; class Clostridia; order Lachnospirales; family Lachnospiraceae; genus UBA6987. Next base: position 8,256 of record CADBSR010000026.1, on the reverse strand, counting down.
CCTCCCAGGTGGATGTTAACGTTCATCCGCAGAAAACGGAAGTCCGCTTCCGCAGCGAAAAGGAAGTCTTTGATCTGATCTACCGCGGCGTGCGGGATGCCCTGTATCAGCAGGATCTGATCCCGGTGGAAGAAGAACCGGAAGAGAAGAAAGCGGCGCAGACAGCCCCTGCCGCAGCGCCAACCCATGTGGCAGAGACGAAAGACAGAGAACCGTCCCCTGTCTTGGAGACGAAAGACAGAGAACCGTCCCCTGTCTTTGAGCGGTCTGAAAGTGGGAGAGCGGAGAGGGCGGACCGTTTCAGGGAACAGATCGATTACCGGACGGATCAGGATCGGCGATTGTTTGAGAGAGTATTTGACCGGGAGTTCGCGAGACGCCGCGAGGAGGATGCCGAAGCGGAGGTCGTCGCGAGACGGGAAAAAGAGGAAGCGGAAAAAGCGCCTGTTGCCCTACCGGTGCCCAGGATCGTCGAGGCCGCCCAGCAGTCCCTGTTTGAAGAAAAAATGATCCAGCCGAAGAACCTTTCTTCCTTCCGGCTGTTGGGTCAGATTTTTAAGACCTATTGGCTGATGGAGTACGAAGGCTGGCTGTTAATCGCGGATCAGCATGCCGTGCATGAAAAGGTCCTGTACGAGCGGACCATGCGGAGCCTTTCCAAAAAGGAGGCGACCTCGCAACAGATCTATCCGCCGCTCGTTCTCTCCTTAAGCGGTGTCCAGCAGGATACCCTGCGCCGCAACAGGGAGGCATTTGAGGAACTTGGCTTTGAAATCGAAGCTCTGGGGGAGCGGGAGATCCGTGTGGATGCGGTCCCCGGCAATTTGTTCTCCCTTTCCGCAAGAGACGTTTTTATTGAAATGCTGGATGAACTGGGCGAGCAGCGTGCGACCGCTCTTAGCAGTGTAGATGCCAAAGTGGCGACCATGAGCTGCAAGGCAGCCGTAAAAGGCAATGATCCCTTAAGTTTTGAAGAAGCGGAGGCACTTCTCCGCGAGCTGCTGCAGCTTCAGAACCCCTATTCCTGTCCGCACGGCCGGCCGACCATGATCCGCATGAGCCGGACCGAACTGGAAAAGAAATTCAAGAGGATCGTATGAAACCGCCCGTGATCGTTCTGGCCGGCCCGACTGGCGTGGGAAAAACAAAGCTGTCGCTGGCACTGGCAAAGGCACTGGACGCGGAGATCGTCAGTGCGGATTCCATGCAGGTATACCGGGGACTGGATATCGGGACCGCCAAGGCTTCAAAGGAAGAGCAGGCGTTGGTTCCGCATCATTTGATCGATGTGGCAAATCCGGAAGAAGATTTTAATATCGTCCGGTATGTTGAACTGGGACGGGAAGCCATCCGGGATATTCACAGCCGTCAAAAGATCCCGCTCATTGTAGGCGGGACCGGCTTCTATATTCAGGCTCTCATAAAGGATCTGGATTTTTCGGAAGAGAAAGAGGACGGCGTGCGGGAAGCACTGATCCGCGAAGCCGAGCAGGGAGGGGCCAAGGCTCTCTACCAAAGATTGCAGGCGGTAGATCCGGCCGCTGCAGCGGCCATTCACCCGAACAATCTGAAGCGTGTGATACGAGCGCTGGAATACTATGAAAAAACAGGCGGCCGGATCTCGGCCTTAAATACGGAGCAGAGCGGCAAGGAAAGTCCTTACCGTGTTTTGTATCTTGTTTTGACGCTGCCCCGGGAGACGCTCTACCGCCAGATCGAGGCACGCGTGGACCGCATGATGGAAGAGGGGCTGCTGGAGGAAACAAGGCGGCTTCTGGAAAGATCGCTGCCGCCGGATGCAACCGCCTTGCAAAGTATCGGATATAAAGAGCTTGCGGGCTATATCCGGGGCGATGACTCCCGGGAGGAAGCGGTCCGCCGGATCAAACTGGCATCCCGACATTATGCCAAACGTCAGATCACCTGGTTTAAACGCGAAAAGGACACCGTCTGGATCGATAAAAGCAGCCTGCCGGATGAAGAGAGATTGCTGCAGCATGCCTTGCAAATCTGCCGCGAATTTTTAACCGGTGAGATGCTTTGACAGATTATAAAAAACAGGGGAGGCACTTCTTTGCGAAGTGCCTCCCCCTTGTCGTTTTTGGATCGCCCCTTGCGATCAAGGCTCGTAAGTGATATCTTCCTGATAAATGGGGTCAGCCCACCAGTCATTGGCATCCTCTACGGACAGCGAGAAAGCCAGGGATTCAACATCGCTTACCTTGATGTTGCTGATGTTGAAGTACTCCTCATAATAACCCTGGAACCCGCTTGCCAGATCCTCAGACCACAAGGTATCAAAGTCAATGCCGTTGATCTTGATATCGTTGAAATTGAACTCGAAATTGGTTTCAGACTTGTTCTGAAGGTACATCACCATCGTATAGCCCCAGACCGGATCGACCTTTCCGGGATAGAAGATTATGGTGAAATTCTCATTGTCCACGACCGTTTTGCCGCCTTCCTTGACAGTGGGATAGACGACCTTGTCAGCGGTCAGGCCGGTGGGATAGAAGACGGAGGAGACTGTTGTCAGCAATTCATACTTGTCAGAATCATTGACTTCAAAATACAGGCGCATCTCATCGATCGAGGTGGCTGCGATCCGATTCAGATCTTCCTCATCGATCGATACTTCATATTCCTCCGTTGTTTTGGCGGCTACGCTCTTGTAGCTCATAACATCCATGGCAAAGCCGTTGACAGACAGTTCAGTCAGATCAAAGCTTAAGTTTTTATCGGACTTGTTTTCAACCGAAAGGGTCAGCTTGAGGCCAAACCACTCATCATCCGCTACGTTTACCGCTTTGATGGTGAAGGATTCGTTGTCAAATATGACTTCATTGTCGGTGACAAAAACATTGTCGGCCCAGGCGTGGGAATCATCCTCGAAAGGATCTTCTTCCGGCTTTTCGACAGCATTCTGCTTGATTTCGTCCGGAACCTGAACGTTCACGTCTTCATACACCGCCCGCAGTTTGGCCTGCAGGACTTCAAGCTTGGTGGTGAATCCTTCACCCATTTCTTCCCCAAGATCCAGCTCGGTCGGCTCGGCAAAAAGATCAAGGCCGACCAGACGCATCGCATCGTTTACATAGAGCTTGATATTGAAGGTGATTTCGGGGACGCTGTCCAAAATGTTCTGGCCGGGGGCTGTCGGCTCGGACTCAGAGGGATCGTTTTCGGACGCAGAAGGAACGGTCTCCTGGAGGGTATCGACATTCAGGATCCCTTCGAATACATAGCAGTCGCCTTCGATCTTAAAATCGTAGCTCTTGAACACCTTCTCCAGCGTGAAATCCGTGAAATCGGTTTCGCCGGGGCCGCCGATCTTTTCCAGTACAACATAATACCAATCGCCGACACTTTCGGTTTTCTCATAGCGGCGAAGACCTTCATTGTCGGTAAAGATCTCGATGGTATCCGTGACAGGCTCGACTTCCTCGCCGAAAAGCATATTGAAGAGCTGGCTGATGTTTTCGGAATAGGAGGCAATGATATGCGTTCCGACCTGGCTGTCGATAGCGCCTTCCGCGTTGCCGCTTGCTTCCAGATTCAGCGTGCCGCTCATGCCTTCGGCGTCATAAGCCATGCTCAGTTTGCCTTCTCCCTCTGCGGTAAAGCTTAACTGAACAAGGTCTTCACTTTCGGGATTAAATGCGTTTAACGTCTTTTCCAGATCCTGTGCCATGGCCGTAAAGACCGTTTCGGCAGAGGCGTTCGGATCCGGTTTTCCGGCTTCCGGGTCGGTGACAGGAGGTTCTGTCGGGGCCGGCGTGGTTTCGACCGGTTCCGTCTGGGCGGGCGTTGTTGCAGCCGGCGTCGTTTCGGCCGGGGTCGTAGGAGCGACTGTGGTTTCAGCCGGGGCAGGCGCTTCGGTCGTTACGGGTGCGGGCGGATCCGTGGGAGCCGGCGTTGTTTCTTTCTGAGAACCGCAGGCGGCCAGACCAAGAATCAGGACAGCGCTGAGCAGCCATGCTGTAAGTTTCTTCATGATTTTTTCTCCTTTCGGTGTTGTTGTGTATCGATATAGGCAATGGTACGGCATATAAAAATACATTTTACAATATACCAAAAAACCATTCATATGACAAGAGAAAATAAAAAGAAAGACCGTTTGTTTGTCTGCCCGTGTTATTTCTGTACCAGGAGAGCATGCATGGCGTCTTTTAAGCCGTCCAATGTCAGGGGATACATGGGAAACACCTTGGCAATATGGAAATAACTCTGTCCCCAGTATCCGTTCGGAAGGGGAGCCGGTTCCGGATTGAGCCAGACGCTGTGATCGTACTGCTTGCGGAGCAGCTTTAAGTTGTCCAGGCCGCTGCGCTCGTTTTTCTCGTAGTAATAGCCGTACCCGTTGCCGCGCAGCTCATACATGTCCATCAGAGCATCGCCGACCATGATCAGTTTATATTCACTGCCATAGTTTTTTAAGACCCATTCCGTGGGGACGCGGCCGGACCAGGACAGGCGCGGGTCGGTATAGAGCTGGTTATAGACACAGTTGTGGAAATAGAAGATATGCAGCTCTTTGAAATGGTTGGAGTTTTCCGCCGCCTGGAAAAGCTGAGAGCACAGGCGGGAGTAGTATTCCATGGAACCGCCGGAATCCATCATCATCAGAAGCTTGACGGTATTGGTGCGCGGACGGCGGTATTTGACCTTCAGGAGGCCGCCGCTGTCTGCCGTTTCGTGAATGGTTCCGTCAACGTCAAATTCCGTCTTTTCCCCGAGGGCCTGATCGGAGTACTGCCGGAGCAGACGGAACGCCATCTGGAACTGACGGGTGTCAAGCGTGTTGTCGGTCCTGAAATCACGGAAACGGCGCTCGCCGGCCACCTGAAAGGCATGACGGTACCGGGAGACGCCGCCGACACGGATCCCCTGCGGGGCATGACCGCTGTGACCGAAATTGGAAAAACCGCCGGTCCCGATCCAGTAGGATCCGCCGTTGTGCTCTTCGGTCTGTTCTTTCAGGCGTTCCTCAAACATTTTGAGGATCTCTTCGATTTCTTTCGGCTCATAGCCCTGATCGGCCAGGAAGGCCCGGAAGGAATCCAGGACATCCTGCGGTTTCTCCAGCCATTGCATCAGTTCCTCAGGGAGTTCGTCCTCGAAGGGGACGCCTTTAAAGAATTCCAAAAAGATCCGATCGAACTTATCGTAGTCCGCTTCGGATTTGACCAGGACGGCACGGCACAGATCATAAAAACCGGTCAGACTGGATCGGTGCAGGCCGGCCATCAGGCCGTCAAGCAGCGTGACCCACTCGGTGAGGGATACACGGAAGCCGTGGCTTTTCAATAGATAAAAGAAGGCAATAAACATTTATTTGAGGCGGCGGGCCAGCGTGGCGAGGTCCTTGTCTTTCTTGAGCAAAACACCGGCGAAGGGGATCTCACGGCGGATCCGGTTCGTGGGGATCCCGCTGAGGCTTAAGGCCCGGACCCAGTCCACCAGCTCCGAAGTAGAGGGCTTTTTCTCGATCCCGTCCAAAGACCGGAGATAGTAGAAGGCTTCCATGGCCTGACGCAGGAGCGTATCGTCCAGCTTGTCAAAGTGGACCCGAAGGATCTTCTCCATCTGATCCTGCTCGGGGAAGGCAATATAATGGAAGATGCAGCGGCGCAGGAAGGCGTTCGGCAGCTCTTTTTCCGCATTGGAGGTGATGATCACCACCGGCCGCTGCTTGGCTTTTACGGTCTGTTTTGTCTCGGGGATATAGAATTCCATCTTGTCCAGTTCCCAGAGAAGATCGTTCGGAAATTCCAGGTCCGCCTTGTCGATTTCGTCGATCAGGAGGATGACGGGCTCATCGGAAGAAAATGCTTCTCCGAGCTTGCCGAGCTTGATATACTGCTCGATATTATCCACCTCTTTGCCGCCGAACTGACTGTCATAGAGCCGCTGGACAACGTCGTATACGTAAAGCCCGTCCTGCGCCTTGGTCGTGGATTTGATGTTCCAGATGATGAGTTTCCGGCCGAGCGAATCGGCGATGGCTTCCGCCAGCATGGTTTTGCCGGTCCCGGGTTCGCCTTTTATGAGCAGCGGCTTTTCCAGGGCCATGGCAATATTCACGGCGCCGATCAGCTCCGGCGAGGCTACATAATGTTCTGTACTGTGAAACTGAGGCATAAGACCCTCCGTAAAAATGATATAGAATAAGATCCCGCAGACCGGAAACGCCGCCATCATAGCATAAAAAGCGTCCGATGAGGGCTTTTTCCTTTTTTTCGTAGTGGGCTCAGGACTCCCCGGAAGACGGAAGAAGCATCTCCATGGTCGTCTTTAAGGGCTTTAAGCCCAGGGATTCGTAGAAGCGGGCGGCCCCCGGATTCAATGCCCAGACGTTCAGCGTGATGCGGTCGCAGGAGAGCGCGGTGGCTTCCTGCACGGTGCGTTCGTAAAGCAGCCTGCCGATCCCCTGGTGCCGGCAAGTTTCGTCTACGCAGATATCGTCTATATACAAAGTCTTAAGGGGTTTGAGAAGACGGCTCTCTTTGGTCTCTTCCAGTTCGCACATGGCGTAGCCGAGAAGTGTATTTCCCTCTTCGCAGACAAAGATGCGGTGCGCCGGGTCGCTGATAAGCGCCTCCAGTTCCGCCGCGTCATATTTGGTGGTTGGTCCCTTGAACAGATCGGGCCGGCCCCGGTGATGGACCATATTGACCTGGACCAGCAGGCGGAGCAATTCGGGGATGTGACTGGGATCGGCAAGGCAGATGCGTTTCATGAGGGACCCTCCTTCTTTTTTGCGAAGTATAGCACAGATTGGCGCTGTCTGCCGAAAAAGATGCACGCAGGCAGCATTTTTTTATGGTAAAAAAGCGACTGATATGCTACATTTGTCGTATTCCTGTTATGGCGCGGCCCGAAAGGCGGCGTTTCAAGTCCGAAACGGGGCCAGGAAGCAAGAAAGGCAGCAGGCAGAACATCCATGAAGATCACGGTCCTGACAGCAGGCAAAATCAAAGAAAAATACTTTACGGAAGCCGTTCGGGAGTATGCCAAACGCCTGAGCCGCTACTGTGAGCTTCAGATCATAGAAACGGAAGATGAAGCAACGCCGGACAATGCTTCGCCGGCCCAGGAGACGCAGATCAAAAACAAGGAAGGCGCCAGAATCCTTTCCAGGATCCCGGCCGGTGCGTATGTGATTGCCCTGGCCATCCAGGGACGGGAAGTGGATTCGGTCGGTCTGTCACAAAAAATAAGCGCTCTGACGTTAAACGGTCACAGTCATCTGGTGTTTATCATAGGCGGGTCGTTGGGCCTTTCCGATGCCGTCCTGGAAAAAGCCGATGAAAAGCTGAGCTTTTCCAGGCTGACCTTCCCGCACCAGCTGATGCGGGTCATCCTGCTGGAACAGATCTACCGATCCTTCCGCATTGCCAGAGGCGAGCCGTATCATAAGTAAGGGGCACCGGCTGGCTTTCCCGGGTTTTCTTACAAAATCATTTTATCCTGTTTGCACAAGGTTAAAGAGGAGTTTTCATGCTTCGTATTCATCAGATCAAAATCCCGGCCGGACCGGAGACGGAAGTCCGGGCGGCGCTGGAAAAACGAATGGAGAGTCTGCTGCCGGATAAGAGCACGAGCTGGCGGGTGATCAGACGCTCCCTCGATGCCCGTGAAAAGCCGCAGCTGTATGATGTCTTTTCCGTGGAAGCGGATCTTGGCTCCGGATCGGGAGAAGAGCGGTGGCTTAGGTCCCACCGTCGGCTGCAGGCGGAAAGTGTCCGTACGAAGCTGTACGAACCGCCGGTCGGGAAGGCGGGAGAAAGAAGGATCGTGATCGTCGGGGCCGGTCCTGCCGGACTGTTTGCCGCGCTGATCCTGGCGCAGGCAGGCATGAAGCCCCTCTTGATTGAGCAGGGCGCGCCGGTGGAAGAGCGAAAAAAGGATGTTTCGGCCTTCTGGTCCGGATCTGATCTGAGGCCTTATTCCAATGTTCAGTTCGGAGAAGGCGGAGCGGGCACTTTTTCGGATGGCAAATTAAATACCGGGATCCGGGATCCGGAAGGCCGGATTGAATATATGCTGCGGAAAATGGTGGACGCCGGGGCGCCGGAGACGATCCTGACCGATGCCAAGCCGCATCTGGGGACGGATGTCCTGGAAAAGGTGGTCACGGGACTGCGGGAAGAGATCCTGCGTAACGGCGGGCAGATCCGCTACCACCTCCGGATGACGGAGCTCGTCCTTCGGGGCGGCTTTGTGCAGGCGCTTCGCTGCGAGGATACACAAAGC
>CADBSR010000025.1 GCA_902797385.1 uncultured Lachnospiraceae bacterium | reverse complement strand
AGGTATAGCTCTGCTTCTTCATCTGCTCTTCCGTTATGGCAGCCTGCTGCTTCCAGAAGCCGGTGACCGCTTCGATCTCTTCGTCTGTCACCCAGCAGCCCTGCACACGGATCGGCTTGGGATAACCGGTCGGGTAGAACAGCATGTCGCCATGGCCGAGCAGCTTCTCGGCGCCGTTCATATCCAGGATCGTCCGGGAATCCAGACCAGACGCCACCGTCAGGGCAACACGGGACTGAATATTGGACTTGATCAGACCAGTAATGACATTGGCCGTAGGACGCTGCGTGGCAATGACCAGATGGATGCCGGCCGCACGGGCAAGCTGGGCCAGACGAACGACCGCCTGCTCCACGTCCTTGGAGGCCGTCATCATCAGGTCGGCGAACTCGTCCACAATGATCACGATCTGCGGCAGGATCTCCCGGTCGCTGTATTCTTCCGGATTTTCCCGGATCTTGGCATTGTAGGACTTGATATCGCGGACGTTTAAATCGGCAAATTTCTTGTAACGGCCCGTCATTTCCTTGACGGCCCCATTCAAAGCTTCCGCAGCCAGATTCGGCTCCGTGACCACAGGGATCCGAAGGTGCGGGATCCCGTTGTAATCCACCAGTTCCACCTTCTTCGGGTCCACCATGATCATCTGCACCTCATCCGGTTTGGCCCTGTAAAGGATGCTGAGGATCAGCGAATTTAAGAAGACGGACTTGCCGGAGCCGGTCGTACCGGCAACCAGAAGGTGCGGCATCTTGGCCAGATCGGCCACAATGATCTGACCGCCGATATCCTGACCGACCGCAAAGGCTATCTTGGAATTAACGCGGGCGAATGCCTCGCTCTCCAGGATGGTCCGTAAATAGACGGTCTGCTTTTCAGGATTCGGGACCTCAATACCCACGGCGGACTTGCCGGGGATCGGCGCCTCAATACGGATCTCAGCCGCCGCGAGCGCCAGCTTGATATCGTCAGCCAGCGCAGAGATGCGGCTGACCTTAACACCCATTTCGGGCTTTAATTCATAGCGGATAACCGAAGGACCGCAGCTGACGTCCGTCACCGTGACCTCGACCCCGAAGTTTCGCAGTGTTTCTTCCAGAAGATTGGCGGTTTCCTTCAGGGTGCTCTCCCGGATCGCCGTACCGGGCTTTCCGCGGTTCAGAAGGTTAATATTCGGCAGCTTGTATTCTTTTTTCGGCGGTTCCTGCGTGTCCGGCAGACCTGCAGCTAAGGTCGTCCCGGCAGGGGTGGTATTCGTGCTGGCCGTCGAAGGCGTGCGCGCCGGCCGGCTCAGCACCTGTCCCTGGCTGCCGCTCGTATTCTTATTGCTCTCCTGACGGAAAATGCTGTCGTCCCGGATCTTCTTTAACTGTTCACGCGGATCTTCCCAGGCAGGTTCCTCCTCCGGCAGTTCCGGCGCAGCATTGACTTCAGGCGCAGCCTGCTTCCGGGCAGCCGGTATGCTTTCTTCTTTCTTCAGAGCCGCTTCGGGGAACGGTGTCTCCGCTCTTTGCTCCCTGGCCGGTTCTGTCGTTTTTGCTGCCACGGCGGGGAGCTCTTCTTTCTGCTCCCGGGCCGCTGTTTCTTCCGCCTTCGGCATATAGCGGATCCGCAGCTCCGGCTTTTTCTCGACGGCCCGGTTTCGGTCATATTCCTCAAACGCATCCATCCGGTCTTTTAACTCGCTGATGGCCTCTTTGTCGGAAAAGCCCTTGTCCCAGTTGCGGATCACCGCTGCGGTATCTGTTTTGGCTGTTTCTTCCTTCGGCGTCACATCAAAGACCTCAATGCCCCCCGGTCGACTGCTTTCAGACGCGCGCAGGGCCTGCTTCCGGTCGATCTTCGGAGTGCTCTTTTCCTCCTCCAACGCCGTCAGTTCGCTTAAGGTCCTGTTTTCCTTTTTGACGCCCACCGCATGCTCATCCATCTCCCTAAGGAGCTGGTCCAGTCTGGCGCCGGCCGGCAGGATGGGACCTTCCGCTTCTTTTTCCGTCCGGTCCAGGTCCAGGCTCATCTGCCCGTCCGATTTCATGTCTGCCTGTTTCGCAGCCGGTGTTTCTTTTTTCTTCTTGCTGCCGCCCAGGAAGGTATCGGCGATCCGCTCGGAGATTCCCCGCGGCGCCGGCGTTTCTTCTTTATATTTGACGGCATTCAGTTCAATATTGTTCTCCGGGCGCAGCTTCTGTCTGGCCGCCATGCGCTCATCGAGCTCTTTTAAGATCGCGTTCCGGTTCTCTTCCGCCTCACGCGCCTTCATCTCCCGTTCCTGCTGACGGCGCAGCAGCCGCTCCTCCGAACGGCGTTCCGCAATCAGGCGGCGGTCCTCGCTCTCTTCCCGGTACCGTCTGGTCTCATCCTTTATGGCACGCGCCACCTCCCGGCTCCGGATGCCGAGCGGCGTTAAAACAGCCCGTCCCAGCGTAAGCACCAGACCCGCCACAAACAGCACGAACAGGATTATATAGCAGCCCAGTCTTCCGAAGGCGCCCAGGAACATCTTGCACCAGAAGCCGCCGAAAAGACCGCCGTGCAGATCGCTGCCCTTGCCGACGGCATAATAATCCTTCAGTTCCCGCAGTGCCACACCGTCACTGCCGATCAGCTCCGCGATCGCGCAGAAGAAGCTGAAGGTCACAAGCGCCATCAGGATCCGCAGCCAGGTATTTAAAGGATACTGCTTTCGATTGACCATCCCGAAGGCAGCCAGCCCCACTAACAGGAAGGGGAAAACATATGCCATGCTGCCGAACAGACCAAACTGAACGGATGCCAGGGAACTGCCTACCCGGCCGATCAGGCCCAGCAGGCTTAAAAAGAGGATCGCTGCAATGGCAAACCAGAACAGGATCCACAGATCCTTGTTCACCTGTGTATTCCGTGAAGTCCCCTTTCTGACACCAGAGCGGGGACGGGAGCTGCTTTTAGCACCCGAGCGAGCCGACGTCTTCGCGCTGCGAACGGCAGGCGAGCTCTTCGCTCCGCTTCTCGTTCCCTTTGCCGGGGACGTGCTGCTTCCTTTCTTTGCAGATGATGTAGTTTTTTTCGTGGTAGAACTGGCCAAAATCCAACCTCCGTTGATATATGCATAGTTAGATAGATTATAACGCATTTCACCTT
>CADBSR010000024.1 GCA_902797385.1 uncultured Lachnospiraceae bacterium | reverse complement strand
TCGATGCTGAAGCGTTCGTTGACTTTATAGCCGATATAGGATCCGGCGACCTGCGCCGTGGTGGCCGTCTCCAGATCCAGTTCGACGCGGTCAGCCTTCATGGGGGAAGTAATTAACGCCAGATGGATCACGCCGTTTTCAATGGTACCCGTTACGGTCTCGGGCTGCGCAACATCACTCAGCTCGCCGCTTTCGATGGTGTTGACCGTGACCTTTCGGGCGGTCGTAAGGCTGATCTCCTTGCCGCTGATATCAAAGCTGCCTTCTTCCGCGTAGGTGTACTCGCCGCCCGCCATCGTAAAGACAGAGGTGTAAAGGAAGCGGCGGCCGGTATCCAGTTTCAGCGAAATATCATACAGGACCGTTCCCATGCGGCCTTCGGAGACGTATTCCGTGACGTATTCACCCAGCAGATCCTCGTGCGCATAGCAGTAGGCGATGAACGGGGCCTCCTCGGAGCCGGGCATGTTTGCGGTACCGATCGGCAGCGGCGTGGTGAAATACAGATTGCCGTCCTTCATGACAAAGGAAGCATTTTTCGGTGCTTCATTGGTGGAGTCACTGTAAACCAGTACGAAGGTGCCGTTGTTTTCAGCGACCTTGCCGTTGCCTTTGTCAGCCGCATAGTCGCGGGCAGTAGAGATCTGGAAGGATCCGTCCTTCTGGATCTTCAGATACCACTGCATCGGCATGCCGAGCGGTGAGCCGTCCAGGAAATATTCCCCTTGTGCCGCGCAGTCGCCCGCAGGCTGAGGGTCTGTGGGAGTCGTCGCATCCGACGAGGCAGGAGTGACGGCCGATGTACTCCCACCGGGCTGAACGGGTGCCGGTGTCGTGCCGGCATCTTGCTGCGGGCCGCAGGCCGTAAGAAGAGAAAAGACCAGGGCAAGGGTCAGCAGCAGGGCTGTGAGTTTTGCTGTTTTTTTCATCATTGGTTCCTCCTTTTTTAATTCATCCTGTTTATGATCGTCAGCCGTTTCTGTTTCCGGAAAACGGCTGAATGGAACGAAGCCTATGCCTCGGAGACGCATCCCTCGGCAAAATGACAGGCACAGTAATGACCGGGTTCCACCTTTACAGTCGGCGGCGCCTCGGTGCGGCATTTCTCCGTTGCGTATTCGCAGCGGGTGCAGAAGCGGCAGCCTTTCGGCGGATCGATGGGGCTGGGCAGTTCTCCCTGGATCAGCTTCTTTTCTTTTTTGTTGTCAACATCGATATCCAGTACTGCGTCCAGCAGCGCCCGTGTGTACGGATGGACGGGGTTTTTATAGATCTTGTCGGTTGGTCCCCATTCCATGGCCTTGCCCAGGTACATAACGATCATGTGGGAACAGATGCTCTTGACCACGGCCAGATTGTGGGAAATGAACAGGTACGTCATCCCGAGTTCTTTCTGGAGCCGCATGAGCAGGTTCAGGATCTGGGCATGGACCGAAACATCCAGCGCGGAGACCGGTTCGTCGCAGACCAGGAAAGCCGGATGCAGGGAGATCGCCCGGGCGATCCCGATGCGCTGCCGCTGGCCGCCGGAAAAATCGGAGGGGTGGCGGTGCAGATCCTCTTTCGAGAGCCCCACCATTTCCAGAAGCTCCACCGTCCGGGCTTCCATTTCTTCCTCACTGAAGCCGCCGCGGATCTGCATGGGTTCGGAAATGATATCCAGCACGTCGAAGCGCGGGTTTAATGAAGAAAGAGGATCCTGGAAGATCATCTGCATGTCGCGCCGGAGTGCCTTGAAGTCTTTGCCTTTTAAGGCATAAAGGTCCTGGCCTTTGAAGAAAACTTTCCCGGAGGTCGGCGGGCGCATGCCAAGAATCGCGTTTGCCAGCGTCGTTTTTCCGCAGCCGGATTCTCCGATCAGTCCGAAGGTCTCGCCCTGGCGGATCTCGAAAGTCATATCGCAGACGGCTTCGACCTGCTTTTTCTTTTCAAAGGGCAGGCCTCCCCGGACAGGGAAAAAGACGTTTAAATGTTCTACACGGACGAGAGCTTTGTCGCTCATGCCTGCACCTCCTTTCCCAGCGGGTGCCAGCAGCGGACCGCCCGGCCTTCCCCACAAGGCGCAAGAGGCGGCATTTTCTTCGCACACTCTTCCGTGGCATACCGGCAGCGGGGATGGAAATAGCAGCCCGTCGGCTTGTGCAGAGGACTGGGCACGGAATCCGGGATCTGAATAAATTCATGATGCTCGTCGGAGAGCTTCGGGATCGCCCCCAAAAGGCCTTCCGTATAGGGATGCCGGGGCTGTTTAAAGAGCTCGTATGCCGGCGACTGTTCCACTATCTTTCCGCTGTACATAACGTAAATGCGGTCTGCCATGTTGGCGACGACGCTCAGATCATGCGTGATCAGGAGCAAGGACGTCCGGTGCTTCTTCTGCATTTCCGAAAGAACGGAAAGGACCTGGGCCTGGATCGTCACGTCCAGCGCGGTGGTCGGTTCATCCGCAATGATCAGCTGCGGCTGACAGGCGAAGGCCATGGCGATCAGCACACGCTGCCGCATGCCGCCCGAAAGCTGATGGGGAAAATCCTTGTAGCGCTGCGCCGGTGAAGGAACGCCGACGAGTTCCAGGGCTTTGATGGAGGCCTTCCGGGCCTCTTCTTTTTTCATGTTTTTGTCGTGGCAAAGGAAGACCTCATCAATCTGCCGGCCGACCGTCATGACGGGGTTCAGGGCGACCATGGCATCCTGGAAGATCATGGAGACCTTGCTCCCGCGGACCCTCTGCATCTCCTTGTTGGAAAGATCTTTCAGTTCCTGTCCGTCCAGCTGAAGGCTGTCCACCTGCATAAGCGCCGGCGGGGTGTTTAACAGTTTCATGATGGCCTGGGAGGTCACGGATTTTCCGCAGCCGGATTCACCGACCAGCGCGACGCATTCACCCCGGTCTATCGTCAGATCGATCCCTTCCACCGCCCGGATGATCCCGCCCGGGGTCGGAAAGATCACTTTCAGGTTTTTTACGTCCAGCATCGTCTGTCCGCTCATGCCTGTCCTCCTTCCCGCCCGGGATCCGTCTCGGGTCTATCCTCATCGTTCATGGAATCGAAGACTTCCTGAATATAGGAAGAGTTGAGGGACTTGAACAGCTTGTAGCCACTGGAGACCCGTTTCATACGGGGGTTGAATATTTCCTCCAGCGCCATACCGATACGCATGAGCGAAAAGACCGCCAGGAAGATCCCGATGCCCGGCGCCGCGATCCACCACCAGTATCCGAAAAGCATGGCGCCGCCGCTCTGGACTTCGGCAAGCATCTTGCCCCAGCTGATGGCGGTCGGGTCGCCCAGGCCCAGAAAACTTAAGCCGGCTTCAGCGACCATGATGCCGGCGCTGGTCAAACAGGTGCTCATGATCACCAGATGCGAGACGCCGGGCAGGATGTGCCTTGTCATGATCCGCCAGGTGCCGGCACCGGCCAGCTCGGCAGCTTTGATGTAATTGCTGTTCTTGATCACCAGCACCTGTGAGCGGACCACGCGCGCCAGTCCGACCCAGCCAAACAGCGTAAAGATAAAGACGATCATGAAATAGCTCTTGCCAAAAAGGTTCGTCAGAACAATGGTCAGGGGCAGCGTGGGAATGACCAGCATCACGTCCACGATCCGCATGATCAGGGTATCCACCCAGCCACCCACATAACCGGCCAGGATCCCCATGAGGCAGCCCAAACAGGCGATGCACAGACCGGTAATGCAGCCGACGGCCAGGGAGACCCGGGCGCCGTAGATCAGCATGCTGAAGATATCCTGCCCTGTCGAAATGGTGGTGCCTAACGGGTGCTCCCAGCTGGGACGAAGCCCCTTCTCACAGCGCGCGGTCACGTCATAAGGATCGTAACGGGTGATCAGCGGAGCAAAGACGGCACAGAAGGCCAGGACCAGTAAAATGATCAGGCCGACACGGCCGCGGGGATGTTTCCAGATCTTTATAAAAATGCCTGCAATGCCTTTGAGCAGCTTCAGCACGCGTTTGCCGAAAGGGCATTTGTTTTTTGTACTCATCGTCTTGCCTCCCCTACGCTTGCTCTCGGATCCAGCAGACAGTAGCACAGATCCGTGACCAGATTCGCCAGCAGGGCAAAGGTGGACAGGAAGAGCATGATCCCCATCATCAACGGATAATCGTTGGTGTTGTTTGCTTCCAGAAAAAGCGTTCCCATCCCGTTCCAGTTGAAGATCTGCTCAATCACGACGGCGCCGCCGATCAGCCCGCTGATGCTCATGCCGAAGCTGGTCGCGATCGGAAGCATGGCATTGCGGAGCGTGTGTTTATACAGCACTTTGGAATTCGGAAGCCCTTTGGCCCGGGCTGTTGTGACGAATTCTTCCTGAGAAACGGCGATCACACTGTTTCTGGTCGTCTGGGCGTAGCTGACAATGCTGCCGATCGACATAGAGATAATAGGCAAGGCGGCGTTGTAGAAAACATTGCCGATCGCTTCCCAGGACCAGTCGAATTTGGCAACCATGTCCGCATCGGTATAGGCCGGGAACCATTCCAGGTTGAAGCCCAGCAGCAAAACCAGCAGCAGGGCAATGAAGAAGGACGGCAGCGCCGTTGTGAAGGTAGACGCATTCATGAGCAGAAGGTCCGGCCAGCGTCCGCGCCTCCAGGCGCAGAAAGCACCGCAGAGAACACCGCAGCAGACGCCGAT
>CADBSR010000023.1 GCA_902797385.1 uncultured Lachnospiraceae bacterium | reverse complement strand
GGAAGCCCCCGGCTTCGTCGTCAACCGTGTTCTGATCCCTGAAATCAACGAAGCCATCGGCCTGGTAGAGACCGGTGTTGCCTCCGTTGAAGATATCGACAAGGCGATGAAGCTTGGCGCCAACCATCCGATGGGCCCGCTGGAACTGGGCGATTTCATTGGTCTGGATGTCTGCCTTGCCATCATGGACGTTCT
Source organism: uncultured Lachnospiraceae bacterium (assembly GCA_902797385.1). Classification (GTDB taxonomy): domain Bacteria; phylum Bacillota; class Clostridia; order Lachnospirales; family Lachnospiraceae; genus UBA6987. Next base: position 15,784 of record CADBSR010000023.1, on the reverse strand, counting down.
GTACAGCGAGACCGGCGATCCCAAGTATCGTCCCGCTCTTCTGCTGAAGAAGATGGTCCGTGCCGGCAAGCTCGGCCGCAAGTCCGGCAAGGGCTTCTACGATTACAGCAAGTAATCCTGCATTTCTTCAAAAAACGGCCCGGCGCATTATGCGCCGGGCTTTTTGCATGTTCTGCTTATTTCGGGAAATCCCGCTCGGCCGCTTACAGATTGCCGAATTCGCCGCCGCCCAGGCCGCTGTTCCCAAACTCGCCCGCGCCGGAAACACTGTTGCCGAACTCGCCCGCTTCCGTCACCTGGCTGCCGAATTCGCCGCCGTCAGAGACCTTGCTGCCGGTCTCCGTCGCATCCCGTCTTTCAGGACCTTCCGGTACCGGGATCCGAACATCTTCCTGCGGGGCCGGTTCCTCCGCACCGGGCATCGTTTCGATCCATAACTGCGCAACGCCCGCACCGCATCCCGGACAGACCTGGATACCGCGTGTCAGTACTGTATGACAGGCAGGACAAAAGAACTCTTTTTCCATGACATCTCTCCTTTCGCCGGGCCGGGTGCCCGAGGCACCGCCGGTTCATATGCGCTTTCCATCTTTTCTGTTCCTATCATACCGTATTCTTTCCCAAAAGGGAAGCACTGATAAAAGAAAGAAAATCCTTCTGTTCATCTCGCTCCTTCTATGATATAATAAAGCGAAAAATTAAGCAGTCCCCGCCCAAGGCTGCCTGCTCTTCGATTTTTTCAAAAAGAAAGGACCGCACCATGTCTCAGAAAAGGTCTCTCAGTTTCAAGATCTCCATGACAATGATATCTGTCGTCGTTATGATCCTGCTCATCGTCGGCCTTATCTTTTACTTCTCGATGCGGAACGTGTCCCGGACCCTGATCGAATCCAACCGGGAAATGGGCCGCACTTCCAGCCTTACCTCCCAGTCTTCCATGACAGAGCTTACCCTGACGCGGCTGCAGGAACTGGCGGACAGCAAAGCGACGATCGCCAACAACGTCTTTGTCGACTTTGAACAGTGCGTTCTGATCGCGGCATCTGCGGCAGAGAAAATCTACAGCCATCCGGAGCTCTACAGGGACCGTCCCGTCCCGGTGCCCGATGCCTCCCATGACGGAGAACTGGCGATCCAGGTCCTTTACGCCTCCGATACCGATCCCGACGATCCTGCGATCCGGGCGGAAATGAATCTGATCGGCAACATTCAGGACGTGCTGCTCGCCGTCAATGAGAACTCTCCCAACATGGCTTCCAACTATATCGCGACTGAATCCGGCATCATGGTCCAGGCGGATTACATTTCCGCGAAGAAATTCGACGAAAACGGAAAGCTTATGCCGATCAACGCCAAAAGCCGGCCCTGGTATCAGGGTGCAGCCGAAAGCGGGCAGTTATATCTGACACCGGTGACCCGGGATGCTCACACGCCGCAGCTGGGCATTATGTGCGGTGTCCCCATTTACCGGGACGGCCAGCTGGTTGCGGTCTCCGGTGCCGGTATGTATCTGGATCAGGTCGATGAGATCGTCCGCGGGATCGACCTTGGCTACAGCGGCGAAGCCTGCATCATCAACCAGAACGGGAACGTGATTCTTTCAACTTTTAACATCGGCACAATGGCCGTCAGCGTAAGCGGGATCGATCTGCGGACATCGGAGAATCCCGCCCTGGCCGAAGCAGCCACCAAAGCCGTCGCCGGTGAAGCGGGAATCATGAATCTTGCCATCAATGACATCGACCGCTATCTGGCCTATGCACCCATGAAAACTGTCGGCTGGTCCTTCCTGGTCGTTTTGTCACAGGCAGAGGTACAGGAGCCCACCGTGAAGCTGCAGAACGATCTGGATCTGATCATGGATCAGGCCCTGAACGGTGCCAATGCGCAAAACCGCCGCTCCGCGACCTTCCTGATTCTTTTGCTCGCCGTCGCGATTCTCACCGCCCTGGCCATCTCCTGGTTCCTTTCCAACCGGATTTCCAAGCCGATCCGTCATTTAACGGATGAAGTGCAGCGCCTTCAGGGCGACGATCTGGATTTTATCTGTGATATCCATACCGGGGATGAAACCGAGGTCCTGGCCACTTCGTTTGAGTCCCTGACCACACGAATGAAGGACTATATTTCGGATATCCGCACCATCACGGCGGAGCGGGAGCGCATCGGCACCGAACTGTCGCTGGCGACCCGCATTCAGGAAGGCATGCTGCCGAGCACCTTCCCGCCTTTCCCGGACCGTCACGAATTCGATCTCTTTGCCGTCATGGATCCTGCCAAGGAAGTTGGCGGAGACTTCTATGACTTCTTCCTGATCGATGAGGATCATCTCTGCCTGGTCATGGCGGATGTCAGCGGAAAAGGCGTGCCGGCGGCCCTCTTCATGATGGCCTCCAAGATCATCCTGGCCAACAATGCCATGATGGGCAAGTCGCCCGCGCAGATCCTGGCCAGCACCAACCACTCGATCTGCTCCAATAATAGAGAAGAAATGTTTGTCACCGTCTGGTTAGGCATCCTCGAGCTTTCCACCGGCAAGCTGACGGCCGCCAATGCCGGGCATGAGTATCCCGTGCTCAAGAAGCCGGACGGCCGCTTTGAGCTCGTCAAAGACAAGCACGGCTTCGTGATCGGCGGACTGGACGATTCCGAATACAGTGAATACGAATGGCAGCTGGAACCCGGTTCCAAGCTCTTTATCTATACGGACGGCGTACCGGAGGCCGGCAGTGCTTCCACCGGCTTCTTCGGGACAGGCCGCATGCTGGAAGCCTTAAACCGCGATCCCGACCGGGATCCCCGCAGTATCCTGCAGGGAATGCGGGAAGCGGTTGACGCCTTCGTCGGCGACATCCCTCAGTTCGATGATCTGACCATGCTCTGTCTCGAATACCATGGCGGAAAGAAAGAGGAGCCCTGATCCATGAAAGCTGCGTTTATCGGAACAGGCACCATGGGAAACGGCATGGCCCGGAATCTGAAAAAAAAGGGGATGGATCTGACGATCATTGCCCGGCGTTCCGAAGTGCGGGCGCAATTTTCCGCCCTGGGCTGCCCTGTCTCTGCCACGCCGGCGGATGCGGCAGGCTGCGATCTTATCTTCCTGTGTCTGCCGGATGAAGCCGCCACAGAAGCGGTACTCTTCGGCCCCGGCGAACTCGCTGCCCACCTGCCGCAGGGACGGATCATCATCGACTGCAGTACCATCAGCTATCTCAAGGCCCGCGAACTGGCGGAGCGGCTGGCTGCCTCCGGCATCCATTATCTGGATGCGCCCGTCTCCGGCCATCAGGCAAAAGCCGAGGCCGGGACTTTAAGCATCATGGTCGGCGGCGAAGAAGACGTTTTTGAGACCGTACGGCCCTTTCTGAACATGATGGGATCCCAGGTCCTCTACATGGGACCTTCCGGCAGCGGACAGCTGACCAAGATGATCAACAACTGCGCACTCAATATCTGCGCCGCTTCCTTCTGTGAGCTGATGCCGCTCGGCGTAAAGCTTGGACTCTCCCCGGAAAAGCTGGGCGATGTCCTGATGCAGGCAAGCGGCTCCAGCTACGCCTCAAAGACATTGATCCCGGAGATCCTGGAGGGACGTTTTGATCACGGCTTTACCATGGAAAAAGCCTATAAAGACATACAAAGCATGACGCAGCTGCTGGCGCGCATCGGTCTTTCTCTGCCCACCTTCGAGGGAATGCAGAAGACCTATGAAAAGGCGCTGGAAAGCGGTTACGGAAATGAATACAAAGGCGCAATGATCCGCTGTTACGAAGACATACTGGATGTAAAATGCCGCAGAAAACCAAGCAAGGAGGAATAAAATGCTTCGGAAAAGTATGATGATCGATCCCAGGGATTCGGTCGCCATGGTCCTCGAGGACAGTCAGAAGGGCGACGTGATCCGAACGCCCCGCGGAGAGATAACCCTGCTGGAGGATGTCGAATTTGCTCACAAGGTCGCTGTCGAACCGCTGAAGAAAGGGCAGCCGGTGATCAAATATCAGGAAGAGATCGGCTATATGCTGGAAGACGCACCGGCCGGCACCTGGATACACAATCACAACATGGGCTGCGACAGAGGAAAAGTAAGGGGGGCCAAAATATGAAATTCATGGGTTACCGGCGGCCGGACGGCCGCGTAGGCGTCAGAAACTATCTGGCCATTATTCCTTCCGTCTTCTGTGCCAATAAGACCGTTGAAAAGATCGCCGCTCAGATCCCGGGATCCGTCCCGCTGCGCCACCCCGTCGGCTGCGCGCAGGTCGGTCTGGATCTGGAGCTGACGGCCCGGACCTTAAAAGCCATGGGGACCCATCCGAATGTAGGCGCGGTCCTGGTCGTGGGGCTCGGCTGCGAGCGTTTTCCTCCGCGCGAGCTCTATGAGGCTGTCATTGCAAGCGGAAAGCCGGCCGAAGTCCTGGTGATCCAGGAAGAAGGCGGCACGACCAACACCATCACCCGCGGCGTTGAGCTGGGCAAAAAACTCATGGAGCAGGTAAACGCCATGCAGCGGGAGCCCTGCGATGTTTCCGAACTCATCATCGCCACCAAGTGCGGCGGTACCGATGCCACCAGCGGCCTGGCTGCCAATCCCGTTGTGGGCAATATGGTAGACCGGATCGTTGCGGAAGGCGGCAGCGGGATCTTAAGCGAGCTCAACGAGCTGCTGGGGACGGAAAAGATGCTCATGAAGCGCGCTGTTTCGCCCGAAGTAGCCGAGAAGGTACGGGATTCCATCTACGAGATCGAGGATCTGCTTCAGAGCAGTCTGGACAACTCCCTGGGCGCGAAGCGAAACGAACTGATCTCCCCCGGCAATTTTGCCGGCGGCGTCAGCAGTGTCGTGGAAAAGGCCCTCGGCGGCGTTCATAAATCCGGCACCTCTCCCATCGTGGACGTTCTCCCGTATGCCACGGCTCCGGAGAAAGGCAAGCACGGACTTTTCCTGATGGACTACGAGAGCCATGACGGCGAGGTCGTGACCGGCATGATCGGCTGTGGCGCGCAGATCGTCGCCTTTACGACCGGCCGCGGCAACCCCACAGGCCATCCGTTGGCCCCCGTCATCAAGGTCACAGGCAATTATAAAACCTATCAGAGCATGAAGGAAAACTTCGATTTTGACGCCAGTCCCGTGATTTCCGAGGCCCGCCCGGTGGAGGAGCTGGGTGCTGAGCTCTTTGACATGGTCCTGCGCGTTGCCAATTATGAACACACCACCGCCGAACAGATCGGCGGGGATGAGCTCTTCTGCATCGGCCGCCGCCACGGCTATCACAAAAAGGATCCTGCCGAGCTTTTAGCCTGCCACGAATCCTGAAGGAGCCTCTATGTCACAGGAATCCTATATTGCCCGCACCAGCGGCCTCAAAGCCAAGGACTATATCGGCTATGCCATGGTGGATACCGCCGGCTGCCTGGTCTTCAGCCTGGTCACCATGCTGCTGCAGAAATTCTATACCGACATCTTCCACTTAAGCCCCCTGTTTATCATGCTGATGTTCATCGGCGCCAGGATCTGGGACGCCATCAATGATCCCATCATGGGGCGCATCTGTGATACCGTTAAGCCGAACCGTTTCGGACGCTACCGGCCGTGGTTCCTCTATGCGGCCGGTCCTCTGGCGCTTTCCGCCGTGCTGATGTTCCTGAAACTTCCCGGGATCGGAGAAGAAGGAAACGGCTTTGCGACCGCTCTCTATGCCACCGTGACGTATATCTTCTTCGGAATGGCCTATACCGTGCTGCAGATCCCCTACGGCTCCCTGGCGGCGGTGGTGACCACCGACCCGCATGAACGCTCCAAACTCTCCGTCTGGCGCTCCATCGGGGCGGCCGTCGGCTCCATGCCGGTGCTTCTGATCGCCAGCTTCGCCTATGAAAAACGTCTGGATGCGGCCGGCCAGGTCGTTATGGGCGAAAACGGAAAGGCGATCACCGACATGGTGTACGCGCCGGTCTTTAAAGGCGTCGTTCTGATGGCGGCCTGCTCGTTTATCATGCTGATCATCGCATTTTGCCTGAACCGCGAACGTGTCAAGACAAAGCCGCATCCGGCCGCGAAGGGTACCGCGAGACAGGTCATCAAAATGCTCTTCCAGAACCGGGCCTTCGTCGCCATCAGCCTCATCTCCATGCTGCTCCTGGCCGGTCAGATGTTTACACAGAGTTTTTACACCTACCTGTTTGACGATTATTTCCACGCCAACTGGATGAATCTGGCCACGCAGGCCTGTACCTACTCTCCCATGGTGATCCTGATGTTCTTCCTGCCGAAGCTGGCCAAAAACGTCGGAAAGAAAGAGATCAGCGCCTGGGGCTGTGCCGCGGCGGCGCTCTCCAACCTGATCCTCTTCTTCCTGCGGGGCATGGATCCCGGCATCCTGATGTGGATCTTCCTGGCGCTCTGCTTTGTCAGCGGGATCGGCCTGACCATGCTGGTGATGCAGCTGTGGGCCATGGTCGGCGATGCGATCGATGAAATCGACGTAAAGACGAACCGCCGGGATGACGGTACGGCCTATTCGGTCTTCAATTTTTTCCGGAAGTTAGGACAGGTCCTGGCCGCCATCTGCGTCAATGGTGCGCTTCTGGGCATGAACTACCGCTATGAAAAGGGGGCCGTCCAGTCTCTCGGGAATCTGAAAAAAATGTATGACCTGGCAACGCTGATCCCCGCCGTTCTTTTCGGCATCATGGCACTACTGCTCTTTGTCTACTATCCGCTCTCTCGTGAGAAAGTGGAGCAGCTGCAAGCGGATAAAGAAAGGAAATTGAAGGAATCCTACGAATCCAAAGAGATCGATATTTAAAAGCCGCAAAAGGCGCCTTCCGAGAGGGAGGCGCCTTTTTTGTCATAGTTTCTCAAACCACACCGGCAGATCCTCCGGCAGGCAGGGAAGGTTCAGCGTCTCTCCGCCCCGGAACACTTCGCCTTCACCGCGCAGCCGCCAGCCGGGCGCATTTTCCGGCAGCAGGACCCTGACAGTCTTTGCGCCTTTGTCAAACACCGGGCAGACCAGGATCTTCTCTCCGCAGAAGAAGCTGTCGCTTTCGGGATCAAACCCCGGCTGCCTCAGGAAGACCGGAAAAATGAGCGGTCTATGCTCTTTCCGGCAGCGCTCCGCTTCCGCATACAGATACGGCACGAGTTTTTCCCGAAGGGCAAAGAGTTTTTTGACGCTGTCCATGAGGTCCGGATACAGCCAGGGCATGGTCGCTTCCTCGCCCGGCTTCCAGGAATGCAGGACAAAGCGTGGTGTAAAAAGACCGTACTGGAGCCAGCGCAGGAACAGCTCCGGCTCCGGCTTCGGTCCCGCAAAGCCGCCGATATCCTGGCCGAAAAACAAAAAGCCCGACAGGGACATCGTCATGGCCTGACGGTGATTATAGCGCAGCTCCTCCCAGGCCGTCAGGTTGTCCCCGGTCCAGGTCGAAGCGACGCGCTCCGTTCCGGCGATCCCGCAGCGGGATATATTGAAGGGGACGGCGGCCGGATCTGCCTCCAGACAAGCCTCGCGGCTGGCGCGTGACATCAGGAAGGAAAAAAGCGGCCGGATACGGCAGGCCGGAAGCGGTCTTCCGAATCCATGCGCCAGCACGTCCTGATCCCACACGTCATATTCGTTATTGTCATTCCAGATATTCCGGAATCCCTTCGCGATCAGCTGGTTTTTCACGCACTCTTTCCAGAACGCATACGCGCCCGGATGCGTAAAATCCAGATAGCTTGCCATGCCGCCCCAGAAAGGAAACTGCGCGGGCGTCCCGTCCGCATAATGCAGGAACCAGCCGTTTTTCGCGATCCTTTCATACAGCGGGTGGTCCGAAAGAAACGCCGGTTTCACATTGGGAATGATCTCCATCCCATGGGCTTTAAAATAAGCCGCCAGATCCTCCGGGGACGGGATCTTGTCTGTATTCCAGTGGAAAACATAGCGTTTTTCCCCGATCTGCGTGTAGCCGCTGGACAGATAAAAGCCGCCGGCACATATTCCGGAAGCCTCGCAGTTATGTACAAAACCGCGTAGTCTTTGGTCCGCATCGGGCGCGTCTGTATATTCCATCGTAGAGCCGCAGTAATGAAAGGCCCATTCCGGAACAGGCGCCTTTTCCCCGCACAGCGCCGAAAAACGGCCTACGATCTCCTCCACCGATCCCAGGATCAGGTAAAAGACCATGTTTTCTTCCTCATAGCGGATCGAGGAAAACGGTTCAAAATAATTATCATGCTCCACACCGAAATCGATGCGGCCGTTCGAATAGGTATCGTAATACAGGCCGTAGGCACCGGCCGGGTTTCCGCAGATATAAAAGGGGATCTGCTTGTACAGCGGATCGCTGTTTTTCGCCGAAAAGCCCATGGAATCTCCGGCCCCCAGGGCAAAACTGCGGCCGGCCTTATTGACCGGGCCGCACTTGTCTCCCAGACCGAAGATACTCTCGTCCGCGTCCCGGCGTGTATAATGCACCGACCCTGTTCCCAGCTCACCGGCAAAGTTGTAAGCCAGTCCGCTCCGGTCCTGATACAGGATCCCTTTTTCCTTGCGGGCTGTAATGCGGAAGTTTTTCTTTTCTATCTCAAAGTCTGTCCCGTCAAGGGAAAAACGAATATGATCCGCCGTTTCCTCCACGTCGGGCGCCATTGTCCGAAAGCCTTCCACCGAGAGTTTGTCCCGTCCCTCAAGCGGACACCCCGTCATGCCCGGGCATACGCTCCAGGTGGGAACAAGCGGAATTTCGGGCCGCAGCAGAGCGACCCGAAGCATATGATCCAGAAAATCCAGCCGCATGCGGATCCCGTCCGCTTCATAGATCCGGACAGACGCTCCGCTTTCCGTCAAAGTAAATCTGTGATCATATTTCATGCTTTCGGATCTCCTCTTCTTATGAAATTGACCAGCATTTTTCCATATCCGGTCCGCCCCATGGCCGTTTTATACGGAGAAATATGCAGGACTTTTGCGCCCTTTTCCGGCCCGGCCGCCTGCCAAAGCGGCAGCCCCGCTCCGTTCGGATTCCCGCTGCGGACAAAATTGGCCACATACTGTGCCAGCTGCCCGGATGCCTCATAGTCCCTTTTCCCGTACGGCCGCCAGCTCTTATGCAACGTTTCAAACACATACCGCAGGTCACAGGAATGAAAGGCCCGGTTGTCATCGCCCGGGGCATCGATATCGAAATAATACAGATAGGCACCCGTCTTCTTCCCGAAACGGTTCCCTATAAAAGCCATAAGCGGGGCATACATATCCGCATTTGTATAGCCGATCAGATACGATAGCGGCAGCGGATGGGACATCATGGCGTCAATTGGTTCCGGGATCAGCTTCCCATCCACCACGGGCATGGTGTTGTACAGGGTATCCTTCCGTCTGGCCTTTAAAGCCTCCACGGCATCAAAGAGGGTATCCAGGTCCGCGGTCCGCAGTTCATCCAGCGTTTTGCAGCCGGCTTCCTTCATATAATCCAGCCAGTATTCATGCGTATCGTCCGCCTTTCGGGGCAGGGCAAATTTTGGGAACAGACCGGCGCCGGACATCATCATTGCCCGTTCGAACAGGCCGGCATGGTCCGGATTCAGGCACAGATACTGGATCGAAATGGCGCCCGCACTCTGTCCGGCCAGGGTAATGCGGTCCGGGTCTCCGCCGAAATCCGCAATATGCGCCTTGACCCAGCGGATCGCCAGGAGCTGGTCGTCCAGACCGAAGTTTCCGTCCCGGCCGGTCTCCTGCCGGATGCTTTCATGGGTCAGGTATCCGAGCGGGCCCACCCGGTAATTGATAAAGACCGTCACAATCCCCCGTCCGGCCAGCCCGCTGCCGTCAAAGGGGCTTTCCGAGTTCATGCCGGAGTCAAACCCGCCCCCGTGAATAAAGATCATCACCGGGCAGCCCTCCTGGCCTGCCGGCGTGAAAATATTCAGATTCAGGCAGTCTTCGTCATATTCGAACGTGATCCCCTCCCGGAACTCCTTCTTGTAAAACAAGCGGGTCGGGTTTTCCAGATGTTCGTGCCAGGCCCGGTTCTGCGGACAGCTTTTTCCGGGTGTAACGGCATCCAGGATCCCATCCCAGTGTTCCACGGGCTTCGCATAGCAAAAGCGCTCTGCCTTTGCGTAAGGGACGCCTAAAAAAAAGCGGCAGCACCCGGAAGCAAGGCCACGGATGGCTCCGCAGCCGGTCTCGAGTACTACCGTTTCAGTGGTATCAGATTCCGCCCGGAGGACTTTTTCCTCAGACGGAACCGTTCCCTGTGTTTTCATCCTTTACTCCTTTGAGCCCAGTTTGGCCTTGTTGCTGATCCCGCCGCGGCGCTGCAGGGCGGCCACCAGGGCATTTTTCCGCACGGACGGCGCAAAGACCATCCGCTGCCGGGAGAAATACAGAAAGATCTTATCTTTTGAATCCACCATCTTCCGCAGATCCGAAAGGTCATAGCGGTAGGACTGATACAGGCCGAAAAGATAGACATAACGCCCGGTCACAGCGAAGAGATATCCGTTTTCCATCGGCTCCATCAGCCGGGATTTCACCATTTTCCGGTAATACGGGGTGAAGGTCAGGAAAAAATTCAGATTAAAGAGCAGGAAGGCAAGGATCGCCAGTCCCAGATAGAGCGGATCTCCCAGACCGGTCGCAAAAACCAATACCAGAAGCGGGAAAGTCAGGGTAAAAAGCTCTTTGGCCGACCAGCCGGACAGCGTTGCATAGCTTAAGCGCTTCATGCGCACCAACGTATCCACCAGCTCATCCTCCGGGAGATTGACGGTTTCCCGGTAAGCAGCGGCTGCCAGCACCTTGTCTCTGGCTTCCTTCACTTCCACTTCCGCGATCTCGTATTTGCGGTGCAGCAGGTCTTTTTCAAACTTCGGCCACGCCGGATCGGAGGTGACGGATTTCGGCAGGATCTCGAAGACATTCCCGCTCATGCGGATATAGGCCAGATCGCCGTCCCGGACAACGTCCGTAATATGCCGGACGTCGATCTCCCCCTTGCTGTCTCCATAGGTGACGCGGAGGATGTTCTCATGCAGAGAGATCTTGTGTTCCATCCAGAAAGTCCCTCTGGGATCTTTCCGGTTGCGCTGTTCCAGCACGATCCGCGCGCGGGTATCCAGAAAAAAGGTCTGAAAAATCGCCAGTCCTGCGAGCGCCAGCGAGATAAGCGGCAGGACGATCTTCATCCACGACGGAACGTCCGGGACAAACAGCAGCAGCAGGACGACGAACACCAGCTGGATCACCGTCTGAAAAGCAAACTTCAATTTTCCCTTCCAGCTAGAACGCTTTTCCCGCATAGCCCAGCGGATCATATCCATATATTCTTCGGGGGTAATCTTATACCGGAACATCTTCTCTCCTTGTACGGTCAAAAAATATGAAACCCGGACATCCCCTCCGCCGCGCGGCCAGGCCGCCGGATCCGGATGCGGTTTTACCGTCTGTTACTATATCTCAATTGCCCGCTAATTGCAAGAAAGCAGGCGATCCTTTATAAAAATTATGATATCGTCCGGAAAGTTTAGATATCATCTCATTTCGAAAAACTTGTGTTAATTCGTTGACAATAAAGCCATTTAGCGGTATGATAAACGCATCAGTTAAAAATGTTAATATTTTAACAATATCATACGGAGGATGTTATGGATTTCAAACTCAGTCAGGAACACCTGATGGCCCGGGACCTCTTCCGCAGCTTTGCGGAGAACGAAGTCAAGCCCCTGGCCCAGGAAGTGGATGAGGAAGAACGCTTCCCGGTCGAAACCATTGAAAAAATGGGCAAGCTGGGCTTTATGGGCATTCCGATTCCGAAGGAATACGGCGGACAGGGCTGTGATTATCTGACCTACGCCATCTGCGTGGAAGAACTGGCCAAGGTCTGCGGCACCACGGCTGTCATTCTTTCTGCCCACACTTCTCTGTGCCAGATGCCGATCCTGCATTTCGGCACCGAAGAACAGAAGCAGAAATATCTGGTTCCCTTAGCCAAGGGCGAAACGCTCGGTGCCTTCGGTCTGACCGAGCCGGGTGCCGGCACGGATGCTTCCGGCCAGCATACCAAAGCCGTCCTGGACGGGGATGAATACGTTCTGAACGGTTCCAAGGTCTTCATTACCAACGGTTACTATGCCGACACCTATGTGATCTTTGCCATGACCAACAAGGATCTGGGCAGCAAGGGCATCTCCGCTTTCATTGTGGAAAAGGGCACGCCCGGCTTCACTTTCGGAACCAAGGAGAAGAAAATGGGTATCCGTGGCAGCGCGACCTACGAGCTGGTCTTCACCGACTGCCGGATCCCGAAGGAAAACCTGCTGGGTAAGGAAGGTCAGGGCTATGCCATTGCCCTGAACACCTTAAACGGCGGCCGTGTCGGTATTGCGGCACAGGCTCTGGGCTTAGCAGCCGGCGCGCTGGAAGTGACCACAGCTTACGTCAAGACCCGCAAGCAGTTCGGCAAGACGCTGGATCGTTTCCAGAACACGCAGTTCACCCTGGCCGATATGGCGACCCGTACCGAAGCAGCCCGTCTGTTAGTGTACAAATCCGCCTGGGAGCATGACGCCGATCCCAAGAACGACGGCACCACTTCCTCCATGGCCAAGCTCTATGCGGCCGAGACCGCTTCCTATGTCACCAACCGCGCCGTTCAGCTTCACGGCGGCTACGGCTATATCCGTGAATACGATGTCGAGCGCATGATGCGGGATGCCAAGATCACCGAGATCTACGAAGGCACGTCCGAAGTTCAGCGCATGGTCATCTCCCACAACCTGTTGAAATAACCGGCAATTCGCCCTCACCCGGCCCTTTGGGCCACCCTCTCCCGCGTCCGGAAGAGGGCAAGAAAGGAGTTTGAATAATGAAAATAGTTGTTTGTATCAAACAGGTGCCGGATACCGCCGGCGGCGTCAAGTTCAATCCCGACGGTACGCTGGACCGCAGCGCGATGCTGGCCATCATGAATCCCGACGACAAGGCCGGTCTGGAAGCCGCCCTTCGTTTAAAAGATATGTACGGTGCCGAAGTCACCGTTCTGACCATGGGTCTTCCCAAGGCAGACTCCATTCTCCGTGAAGCCATGGCCATGGGCGCTGACAATGCCATCCTGGTCACCGACCGTGTGCTCGGCGGTGCCGATACCTGGGCTACCTCCCAGACGCTGGCCGGCGCCATCCGCAATCTGGACTATGACCTGATCATTACCGGCCGTCAGGCGATCGACGGCGATACCGCCCAGGTCGGCCCGCAGCTCTCCGTTCATCTGGGACTGCCGCTTGTCAGCTATACCCAGAACTTAAAGATCGAAGACGGCTATGTGATCGCCGAGCGTCTCTTCGACGACCGTCATCACGTCTTAAAGGTCAAGATGCCCTGCCTGCTCACCGCTCTTTCCGAGCTCAATGAGCCGCGTTATATGACGCCGGGCGGGATCTTCGATGCTTTCAAGGCTCCCGTCACGGTCTGGGGCCGCAAAGACTTAAAGGACACCCTGGATTCCGATCTCGGCAAAGTCGGTTCTCCGACCCAGATCGCCAAGGCTTCCGATAAAGTCCGCAAGGGTGCCGGAACCCTGCACGTTGCCGAAGACGGCAGCGAGGGTGCGGAATACATCCTGAGCAAACTGAAAGAAAAGTTCATCATCTGAGGAGGGAAATACAATGGCGTTAGAAGAATACAAGGGCGTATATGTATTTGCCCAGCAGGTAGATAACAAAGTCGAGAACATCGCGTTGGAGCTGCTCGGCAAAGGCAAGGCACTGGCGCAGGATCTTGGCACCGAAGTCGTTGCCATGCTGCTTGGCGAAAACATCGGCGACCAGGCAAAGGTCCTGGCCGAGTACGGTGCCGACAAGGTCATCGTGGTGGATCATCCTTACTTAAAGGACTACATGACCGAGCCGTATACGCAGGCCATTTCTGCCATCATCCACGAGTTCAAGCCCGAAATCGTGCTCTTCGGTGCGACTGCTATCGGACGTGACCTGGCTCCCTGTGTGGCCGCCACGGTTCACACCGGTCTGACAGCCGACTGCACCAAGCTGGATATCGGCGACTTCCCCATCAACCCGATCCCGGGAAAGACGCAGCTGCATAACCAGCTCTTAATGACCCGTCCGGCCTTCGGCGGCAACACCATTGCCACCATCGCGATCCCGGATTTCCGTCCGCAGATGGCGACTGTTCGTCCCGGCGTCATGCAGAAGCTGGCTCCGAACCCCGAAGCCAAGGCTGAAGTCGTAAACTTCGATGCGAAGCTGGAAAAGAACGACCGCTTCGTGGAGATCCTTGACGTAGTCAAGAAGGTCAGCGAATACGTGGATATTCAGGACGCAAAGATCCTGATCTCCGGCGGCCGCGGTATGCAGAACAAGGAAAACTACGAAAAGATCCTTCGTCCCTTAGCCAATCTCCTGGGCGGCCAGGTCTCCTCTTCCCGTGCGGGTGTGGACGGCTTCGGCATTCCGAAGGAACTGCAGGTCGGCCAGACCGGCAAGACTGTCCGTCCGAAGCTGTACATGGCCTGCGGCATCAGCGGTGCCATCCAGCATCTGGCCGGCATGGAGGAATCCGATCTGATCATCGCGATCAACAAGGATGAAACGGCTCCTATCTTCGATGTCGCGGACTACGGAATCGTGGGCGACCTCTTCCAGATCGTTCCCGCCCTGACCAAACTGGTCGAGCAGGAGCTGGCCAAGAAGAAGGCACTGTAAACAGTTTTCAACACCCAAAAGACCATCCGGCTCTTGTCGGATGGTCTTTTTTATGGAATACTTCAGTTGGGGCCCGTTATAATTTCTTACCATACTCCCTCAAAAAGCAGGGCCATTGATCGACCACGGACTTTCTTTATCGACCGCTTTTCCAACAGAATACTTGTAATCAAACAATGCCTGTACTTCTCTGTCAACAGTTCTGACACCTATATCATTACTGATAACGAGAGGACAATAATGAAGAATGATATCTTCATCTTTGAGATCATAGTAGACAAGCAATGCCTTGATCTCCTCTGCCGTCAAGCATACCCCATATGCCCAGGGATGTGGGTCCGTGGGATCTGTTTTGTCTTCTGTCAGCGAAAAACGATACTCATCGTTAGCCATCTTATACACCAGAATGGAGAGTCCCTTTTCAATAGAGTAACCAAGATAGAACGGATACTTTTCTTTAATAATATTCAATACGATCTGCAGCTCTTCTGAAGGAGCAGTCTCGCCTGTCTTCTCTGTTTCTTCCTTTGACTGTTTGTCACTTTTTGTCAAAGCTGTTGTCTGCTCCGTTTTCCACAGAGAAGAACAAGCAGTCAAGGAAATAATGAGCAGAATACTAATAGCTCCCCACACTAAGCTTTTTTTCATGTTAGTATTCCTCCTTTCTGGTTTTATTATATTTATAACGTCGGCTATATGTCAATATTTTTCAATAATATTTGTTTATATATTAGATAATTATGATATTTCAATTTTATACCAACATATTATTATAGCTATGACTATTTATATTCTGCCCAACATATTAAAATCCCCGTATAATCTCAAACCGATATCGGTCACTGGCAGGCACTGAAAAGACTGTGAAACTTCTATGAAGAGCGGTGCGGGGGCTTGCATCCCCGCCGCTTTCCCGGCCAAACGCCGGATAAAAAAGCCGAGAGAAAGCAAAGACAAAAACACGGCCATACCGGGCTTATTCAGCGGCGGTACAGCCGTGTTTTTTTAATGAACTGTACAAAACTTCTTATTCCAGGTTCCGGGAAGCGATCAGCGCTT
>CADBSR010000022.1 GCA_902797385.1 uncultured Lachnospiraceae bacterium | reverse complement strand
GGACGGCCTTCACAGGGCTTGCGATCACAAAAATGCTGACTCCCATCAGGACATGACCGATCGTCTCAAAGGGAATCTTTTTATGCCGGATCATAAAGTCGCCTATGATCCCCTGCGGCAGAAAGGCCACGAAATCGTAGAGAAGGGCGATCGCGCCGGCCATCGCCGTCGGATAATGGACTCTCAGCAGATAAAAGCAGACGATCTCTACGCAGGCGTGAACAATAAAGTACTTCGTTCCGGTCAGGGCGCCCTTATTCTTCATGTGTTTCCGGCGCCTGGGCGGGATCCTCGGATTCGCTCGGGTCAGTCCCGCCAGGCTGCTCCTCCTCGTTCGGTTCTCCCTTTTTCTTTTCCAGTTCCCGCTGGATTGCCGTCACGCCTTTGTAGATCAGGAATCCGCCGATCAGCAACGCCACGATCAGAAGAATCGGGTTCATGAGTATCATATCAAAGAACCCGAAGCTCACGTCAAGCAGAATCAACTTTTCCATAATGGCCTCCTTTTTGTTCCTTTACATCCAGTCTCTTAATAGAATTCCAATCAAAACGCCCGCTAAGCAGGAAGTTACATTTGCCAGATACGTAACGAAAAAGACTTTCTTCTTTCCTGCGGAAGAAAGCTTCAGATACAGGAGACTTTCCGACACTGGGATCAGGATCAGCTCCGCTGCCAGAAACCAGACGCCGCTTACCGTTTCGATCACGTTCCCATCCGATCCTGCCGCTTCCAGGCACTGCAAAGCAAACAGTATCAGATTGAGCAGGACGTTCGTCACGGTATTGACGCCCCGGATATAAGCTTTATTCTCCGTAACGCCACCGCGGACAATGATCGGGGTTTCAATGAGGAGCGTCAGCGCGAGGGAAGCCCCGAACACAAGAAGCACAACGAGCAGCTGCATAATAATCTACGCTCCCTTCCGTTCATCCTGCACCGTTCTAGCGAAAAGTGCGGTTAGGTTCTGCAGGCCTTGATAATCAATGATACGCTCAGCCCTGGCCGCCTGTCACGGACCAACCGGCTTTTTTCCGGCGGATACATTTATTATACCACATAGCACAGGATCCGGAAAGGGTTTGTGCCATTCGGCATAAAATCACCACAAGCCCGTATCCGGCGCGGCATCCGTCATGGCTGCCGGCTGAATGTTTCCTCGCCAAAAGAATCCGATACGGTGACAAACGGGTACGTCCCTCTGTCACTTCATTGTTTTCACTGTTTTTCCCAAAAATGCATCTGCCTGCGGGTCATCCCCTGTATGTTACTGCCGGGACACGGTAAACAGCGAGTAGAAGTATCCCTTTGCCTTCATCAGTTCATCGAAACTTCCGCGCTCTTCGATCGCGCCGTTTTTAAGAGCAAACAAGCCCTCGCAGCGGCGCAGGATGTTTTCGTCCAGATCATGGGTGACGATCACGCGGGTATAGCCGTCCAGCTTCAGGATCGCGTCCAGAATGCCATAGGAAGTTTCGGCATCCAATGCGGCTGTGGCCTCGTCCACCAGCAGCACCGGGGTCTTTCTTAAAAGCGCCCTGGCAATGGAGATCCGCTGTCGTTCGCCGCCGGAAAGACCGGAGCCGTTTTCCCCGCAGAGGTAATCCTCCCCCTTCTCTTCCATGAGCGCCGTCAGCCCGGACAGGCGCACCGCCTCCGCGATCTCCTCCTTGGGGAATTCGGAGAACATCGTGATATTGTCGCGGATCGTGCTGTTGAACACGAATACATTCTGCTGGATAATGGATACGAGATCGTACAGAGAGTCTGTGGAAATATTTCCCAGCTCCTTCCCGTCATAGCGGATCTCCCCCTGATAGTTTTTCGAGGAAGCCATGAGCAGATTCAGGATCGTGGATTTGCCGCTGCCGGAACCGCCGACCAGCGCATAGCAGCCGCCGGCCCGAAGCTCCATATTTACGTCCTTTAATACGGTCTTGCCTTCTTCATAAGCAAAGTTCAGACCACGGACCGAGATACCGTCCTTCAGGACCGGCGGGATCGCGTCGCCCTCATCGGGAATGTTCTTATTAAGAGCCTGCGCCAGCTTGTCGATCAAGCCTAAGGAAGCTTTTGCTCCGGCATAAAAGCCAGGGAAGACCTGGATCGGTGCCAGAACATAATTCAGAAGCTGTACGAATACAATGGCGGTACCGGCGGTGATTCCGCCCTTTCCGGAGAGCGCCATCGCAGCCGCGACAAAGAACACGCCGAACTGCAGGATCCCGCCGGCAATGCCGGACGCATATCCGACATGGACATTCACTTTCTCGCGTTTTTTGGATGCGCCGGCAGCAGCCTGGTTGCTTTCATCGTGCAGGCGGGCCATACTCTTCTCCGCTTTGAAGCTTTTGATCACGGAAAAGCCCGTCAGCACGTCCTTCAGCATCCCGGTGTAGCTTTCCTTCTTATCCGAGACCTCTTTTTCCGCCTTTGCTGCTCTGTCTCCCAGGATGACAGAGACAAGGATCGGGAGTAGGGAAAAGCCGAAAGCGACAAGGGTCAGCAAAGGGCTGTTCCACAGCATCAGGCCGAGTGCGCCGATGAATGTGAGGCCGACCTGAATCACGCCCTGCAGCTGACCGATGAAATCCTTTTCGATCGTGTTGACATCGTTGGAGAGCGCAGAGATATAAAGCGAGCTGTTCTCACCCGAGAAAGCCTGGATCCCCTTTTCCATCAGCCTGCCGAAGACATATTTCCGGTATTGCTTCACAGCCCTCGTGCGGAACTCCGTGAGGAAGGCATTGTCGAGGATCCATGCGATGACAT
>CADBSR010000021.1 GCA_902797385.1 uncultured Lachnospiraceae bacterium | reverse complement strand
GCTGAGTCTCAGGGAGATCCCCGTCTGCGCTATGAAAAAGAGATCAATGAGGCGAATGAACGGCTTTACCGGAAGGTATGCCAGGCATACCGGGAAGGGCGAATGCCGTTGATCCTCGGAGGTGACCACAGTATCGCGGCTGGATCAGCCTCGGCAACCCTGGACGAATATAAAAACGTTGGGATCCTGTGGGTCGATGCCCACGGTGATTTTAACGACGAAACCATTACCCCCTCCGGCAACATGCACGGGATGCCACTTTCGGCGCTTTGCGGCTGCGGACCGGAGTCGATGGTATCTTTCGGATCGGTTCGGGCTAATCCGAAAAATGTGGCGATCATCGGGGCGAGAGCCCTGGATCCGCTGGAAAAGGAGAAGCTGAAGGAAAAAGGGGTATCTGTCTTCTCCATCAGTCAGGTCCATTCCGAAGGCATTAAGAGTGTGATCGAAAAGGCCCTTGCCGTAGCCGGCTCTGATACAGCCGGTATCCACGTAAGCTTTGATATTGACGCACTGGATCCGACACAGGCGCCCGGCGTGGGGACGCCGGTCCTGAATGGTCTGTCTCAGCGGGAAGCCTTCATCATTTGTGAAGAGCTGTTCCGCTCCGGCAAACTGCTGGCCATGGACCTGGTGGAAACGAATCCCCTTCTGGACAAGCGAAATATGACCGGGATCCTGGCCGCCGAGCTGATCATGGCCTGCCTCGGGAATACCGAATACGAAAACTGAGGCTTGCCCCAGAAGCCGTAAAAAGACAGGGGACGGTTCTGTGTCTTCAAGACACAGAACCGTCCCCTGTCTTTTTACTTGTGGTTCCGCTCCTATAAGGGGGTTCTTATGGAAAATCATCCGGAACCGGATAACAGGATCCATTTCCCGAGGTGCCTTTTATAGGATCCCGACCGCCTGGAGCAGTTCGCGGACGTTCTCCACCGGTACAATTTCGATCTTGTCCTTCACTTCCTGGGCAACATCGCGCAGATCGGCGATATTTTCCTTCGGGATGAAGACTTTCCGGCTGCCGGCCCGTTCGGCTGCCATGAGCTTTTCAGGCAGGCCGCCGATCGGCGTTACCGCCCCCCGCAGGGAAACTTCCCCTGTCATGGCAATGGTCGGATCCACCGGTCTGCCGCTGATGAGAGACGCCAGCGCGGTTGTCATGGTCACACCGGCGGAAGGTCCGTCCTTGGGAACGGCACCGTCCGGCACGTGGATATGCAGGTCGTTTTCGGCAAAGCGCGCAGCCTCGTCCGGGAACAGGTCCTTTACCAGACTGATGGCGATCATGGCCGATTCTTTCATGACGTCGCCTAACTGCCCGGTGATGGTCAGCCCGCCTTTTCCTTTGGTCATCATGCTTTCAATATACAGCACTTCTCCGCCGACAGCGGTCCAGGCCAGCCCTGTGACGACGCCGGGCCGGGGATCGCGCAGGATGCCGTTGTGCGGAACGGGATGCATCTCCATGTCTTCCCGGACCGTTTCCGGTGTAATATGCAGCTCTTCATCCGGGTGGGAAGCGACCTTGACGGCCAGGATCCGGCAGAGCGTATCGATCTGCTTCCGGAGCCCGCGCACGCCGGCTTCACGGGTGTAGTCGGAGATGAGCAGCTGCAGTGCTTCATCGTCAATGGTCAGTTTGCCGGCCGGGATCCCCATGGTCTCAAGGGATTTGGGGACCAGATGGCGCCGGGCGATCTGCAGCTTTTCCAGCGGGGTATAGCCGCTAAACTGAATGATTTCCATCCGGTTTAACAGCGGTTCCGGGATGGTATCGGTCGTGTTGGCCGTGCAGAGGAAGAGGACGTCTGACAGATCATAGGGAACATTCATGTAATGGTCGGTAAAGGTGTTGTTCTGCTCCGGATCAAGTACCTCCAGCAGCGCGCTGGCGGGGCTGCCGTTGTAGGACGCGGAAAGCTTGTCGACCTCATCCAGAACCATAACGGGGTTGGAAACACCGCTCTTCTGGATCCCGTCCATGATCCGGCCGGGCATGGCGCCGATGTACGTGCGGCGGTGCCCGCGGATGTCGGATTCATCGTGTACGCCGCCCAGACTGACCCGCACGTATTTGCGGCCCAGCGCCCGCGCAATGCTCTTGCCGATACTGGTCTTGCCGGTCCCGGGCGCGCCTACGAAGAGCAGGATGGAACCGGACTGCTGTTTCTTCAGATTCATAACCGCGATCTGCTGGATGATACGGTCCTTGACCTTCTTTAATCCGTAATGATCCTCGTCCAGGATCCGTCTGGCCATCTCCAGATCGATATCGGCCGCTTCCTCTTTTTTCCAGGAAAGACCGGTCACAAAGTCCAGATAGTCGTAAAGCATGCCGGATTCGGGGGAATCCTTGCGCTCCTGGCGCAGGCGGTTCAGGACCTTTTCAGCTTCGGTACGGGCGGTCTCATTCATGCCTGACTCAGCGATCTTCCGCTCAAATTTCTGGATATCCGTCACATTTTCCGGGTGCATCTCGTCCAGTTCCTTCTGAAGATGCTCGATCTGCCGCTTAATGGCGGATTCCCGGTACATCTGCTGATATTCCTTCTGTTGGGAGCTGACGGCTTCGTTGGTGATCCGCCCAACTTCCAGAAAATCGTAAAGGACCTTTTCGATCATCTCGGTGCGGGCCGCCTTGCTGTCTTCCGCCAGGATGGCATAGCGCTCTTCATTGGGGATCTTTATCCAGGGGGAGAGAGCGCAGGCGGCTGAGCCGATGGAATCGATCTGATCCATATAGTATTCGGCGGCTTCGGCCCATTCAAAGCCGGCGGCAAAGGCGCGCATTTCCTGCAGGATGTTTTTGAGCTTTTCTCCTTCGACTTCGCTGTCCAGATCATCGATTTCGGCACGGCGGGAGACAGAGAGCTGAATGGTATGATCCGGCTCGATCCAGACCCCGTCCAGATTGACGCGGTAGCCGAGCTGAATGGTGGCGTAGCCCTGACGGTTGATTTCCGTGATGGTGCCGCTGACACCGATCGGGTAGAAACTGTCTTCGCTTAAAGCGGCCTGAGAGTCCTTTTCTTTGGCTATGATGAAGATCACACGCTCGCCCAGGCTGATGCCCTTGCTGCCGGCACTTTCCTTCAGCTGATCCAGCTGAAAAAACACGGTGGATTCCGGAACTAAAAGCATATTATAAACAGGTACGACTAACATAGGTTCTCCTTTCTGATTCTTCTTTGATACATGGTAAAGGGATAAAAATCATAACAGCATTTTCTGCAGCTGCTCGATCAGCTCGCTTAAGGCCGGCTCCGGAACGCCGCATTCTGCCCGCTGGGAGGCCAGAAAGCGGACGGGAGCGAGGAGCAGGGCAGACAGCGTCAGGTCGCTCATCGGGCGGAAGATCCCCTGATGCTGGTAGGCGTGGATCCTCTCGAAAATCCCGCAGCAGCAATCCTCCTCCCTGACATAGGCAGAGAGCGTGGGACAGCGGGAACATTGCTCCACAAAACTGAAGGCCTCCTCATTCTGTACGGAATAGTCGAAGAAGCCGCGGACGAAAGCATCTATAAAATCCGCGCCGCTTAAGTCCTGAGAGAGTGAGGGCAGCAGGGCGTGGAAAGACGCATGAGAGTATTCCCGGAAGACGTCCGCCAGCATTTCTTCCTTGCTGCTGTAATACACATAGATGGTGGCTGGTGAAACGCCGGCTTCCCGGGCGATCTTGGCGACTGAGGCGCCGTTCATCCCTTCCCGCAGGATCAGGCTCACCATGGCCTCCTTGATGCGCTCTAATTTGTCATAATCTCTGGTTCGCATAAAACCTCCCGAAAGCACTGGATGGCTCGGCATGGCCCGCCTATGGCTTTCAGGTTAATAATAAATGAACATTCAGTTATTGTCAAGCCCAATGATCGTCTTATGCAAAAAAACACCCGGATACCAGACGGATCTCCGGGTGTTATCGGGTTTGTGTCAGACAGGCTTAAGGGGTCAGCCGGTTCGGACCGCGGAAGAGGAACATGCATTCCTTGATGGGCAGACCCACCAGCAGCATGGTCAGACGGTCAACACCGAGGCCGAAACCGCCGTGAGGCGGGCAGCCGTATTTGAAGAAGTCCAGATAGAACTTCACGTCCTCGCCCAAGCCCTTTTCATCGGCCTGTGCCTTTAACTGGGCAAAGCGATGTTCACGCTGCGCACCGGTCGTGATCTCGGTGCCGCGCCAGATCAGATCGTAGCCCATCGGCATGCCTTTTTCATCGCGCATGTGATAGAAGGCACGCTTTTCGGCGCTGTAGTCCGTGACGAAGAGGAATTCGTGGCCGTAGTGCTTCTTGACCCATTCATAGCTTAAATGCTCCGCATCGGTCGTCAGGTCGCCTTTTTCGGACTCATCGACCGTATAGCCGAATTCTTCCTCCAGACCCTTATACAGGTCGGCCAGCTTGACTTCCGGGAAGGGCAGCGTAGGAACAACGACCGGGATCCCGAACATTTCCTCGATCTCTTTGCCATAGGCTTCCTTGACCTTTCCGAGCGCATAGGTCAGGAGCTCGGCTTCTTCCTTCATGACGTCGCGGAAGGAATCGATATAGCTCATCTCCAGGTCAAAACCGGTAAATTCGGTTGTGTGCTTGTTGGTGAAGGATTTCTCGGCACGGAAGACCGGACCCACTTCAAAGATCCGCTCGAAGCCGCTAGCCATGGCCATCTGCTTGTAGAACTGCGGGCTCTGCGCCAGATAGGCGCTGCGGTCGAAATATTTGACTTCAAATACGTCGGCTCCGCTTTCGGAGGCGGCGGCGATCAGCTTCGGCGTATGGATCTCCATGAAATTCTGCCTCAGGAGGAATTCACGCATCGCGTTGATCATGCAGGTCTGGGCCTTAAAGATCAGCTGGTTCTCATCGGTCCTGAGGTCGACCCAGCGGTAATCCAGCCGCTGATCGATGCTGGAGCGTTCCACCGCCTGCTTTTTCTTGGTGGCCGGGATGCTCTTACGGGCAATGGGCAGCGCTTCAGCCAGCGATTCAACAATGATCTCGTCCGGGATCATTTCGAGGCCGCCGAGCTTGACATATTCATTTTCAATCACGGTCCCGATAACGGTAATGACGCTGTCCGGGGTCAGGCCGTTTATGGCTTCGGTCACAGCGGGCAGTTTTTCCTTTTCCACCGTGATCTGCAGACGGCCGGTAATGTCCTTGAGAACGATGAACGCCATTGCCTTCGAGTCGCGGTAGTTGTCCACAAACCCCTGTACTTTTACGGTCTGTCCCGTTACGGTCGGAATATCGCGGATATAGGTGCGATCCATAGAATGCCTCCTTGCAAAAACACAAATCAGTCTGTTTCCTGTGCAGGCTTCCGGCTGCGGAAGACAGAGCGGAAAGGCCCACAGGCTGCATACCGTATTATCATAGCAAATTGAACAAAAAAATCAAGATTTTAATCGACAAGATGACGAATATTGTCTGTCTTGCTCATCACGATCAGGTGTTCTTCCGGGGTGAAGCAGTAGGTGACGGGCGGCATGGGCGCCACAACGCCGTCCCGCATCGTGGCCAGAATACTGATATTGAACGAACTGCGGATATTCAGTTCGCCTATGGTTTTGCCGATCCAGGCATGCGGCGTGGCGATCTCATAGATATTGTAGCCGTCGATCAGCGGGATACTGTCAAAGATCGAGTCATTGGAGGCACTGACAGCCAGATTCTGGGCGACTTCCTTCTCCGGATAAATAATATGATCCGCCCCGCTCATCCGAAGGAAACGGGCCTGGACGTCGTCATCGGCCTTGCTGTAGATGCATCTGGCACCGAGGCTCTTTAACAGATCCGTAATGACCAGGCTGGTCTGAAAATGAGAGCCGACACTGACAAAGCAGGCGTCAAAGGCCGCGACGTCAAAGGACTTTAACGTCTCCGGATTCGTGCAGTCCCCGACACGGGCACTGATGCCGAGCGGCAGGACCGCTTCCAGGGCGGCTTCATCCCGGTCCACGACCAGCAGCTCGCAGTTCTGCCGGGAGAAGGCTTCCGTCAGGAGCCGGCCGAAGTTGCCGCTCCCGATGATCAAAAATGATTTCATAGCAATTCCTTTCGTAGAGCTTTATCCGATCGTGACGGCTTCCTCCGGATAGGCGACAGGGGGCGGCTGCTTTTTCTCCAGTAAAGCCATGGAGAAGGAAACACTGCCCACCCGCCCCATAAACATGAGAAGAGCGACCAGAAGGGAGGAAAACGGGGATAGGGAGGCGGTGACGCCTGTGGACATCCCGACGGTTCCGATGGCTGAAATGGTTTCAAATAGGGCATCCATGGCAGGCAAGTGATCGGCCGCACAGAGCCACAGGGCCGCCAGGAAGGCACAGCCGGTATTGGTCAGGAAGATTGTAATGCTTTTTAAAATGGTCCCCTGCGGGATGGCACGGCCGAATGCGGCGGCCTTCTTTTCTCTCCGTAAGGAGGCAAAGAGAGCCAGAAACAAAACGGCAACGGTCGTGGTTTTGATGCCGCCGGCCGTGGATCCGGGAGAGCCGCCGATCAGCATCAGGAAGATGGTGAGCAGGCGAGACGCATCGCTTAACGCGGCGGTGTCCACGGAATTGAAACCGGCTGTGCGGGCTGTGGCAGAGGAGAAGAGGGCTTCCAGGATCCTGGTTCCGAGGCTTTGGCCGGCACCGGTCGCGGATGCCTCAAAGAAGAAAAAGAGCAGGGCGGACCCCAAAAGCAGGAAGGCGCTTACACTCAGGACCAGCTTGGTGTGCAGGGTATAGCGGTGCCAGTGAAAACGGTTTCGGCGCAGGTCATCCCAGACCAGAAAGCCGAGACCGCCGACAACGATCAGAAAAATGATGACGAGACAGACCAGCGGATCGTCGGCGTAGAGCATCAGGGACGGCGAGGCGGCGGCCCCGGAGAACAGGTCGAAGCCGGCATTGCAAAACGCTGAAACAGCATGGAAGCAGCTGAGCCACAGACCGCGTCCGAAGCCGAAAAGGGGGATAAAACGAAGCGCCAGAAGCGCCGCCCCCAGCCCTTCGAGGAGAAGCGTACCGGCGATGATCTTGCCGGAAAAATGCATGATCCCTTCGATCCGGGTCAGATTCAGACTCTCCAGCAGGGTCTCCCGTTCGCTCAAACGCATCCGTTTGTTCAGTATGTGAAAGAAAAGAGTGGCGATGGTCATGAAGCCCAGACCGCCGACCTGAATCAGCAGAAGGATCACAAGCTGCCCGAAAAAGGACCAGCTGCTGCCGGTCGGCAGCAGGGTCAGTCCCGTTACGCAGGAGGCGGATACCGAAGTGAAAAAAGCGGTCCGGAAGCCGACCGAAGTGCCGCTTGCCGAGGAAAAGGGCAAAAGCAAAAGAAGGGTCCCGGTGAGGACCATCAGAAGATAGCCGAGTGTGATGATCTGAACGTGAGAAAGGTGTTTCTTCATTGCATTCTCCGGACAGCTGGGATCCCGGAAAAAAGGGATGAAAGCTTAATCGTGCTTCCAGGTGGTGCGTGATAACAGCGCAATGATCGGGAAAATCTCCAGACGGCCGGCCAGCATATCAAAGATCAGGACCAGCTTGGACAGGACGCTGAAGCTTCCAAAGTTGCCCATGGGACCGACTTCACCGAAGCCGGGTCCGACGTTGTTGAAGCAGGCCAGCATGGCGGTCACGCTGGTCGTTAAGTCTTTGCCGTCGATCGTCAGCAGTAAGAAGCTGATGAGGGCGATCAGAACATAAGCGGACAGGTAGGTCCGCAGGTTTTCCAGAACATTGTCCGAAACGGGGCGGCCGTTGTTGCGGACCAGTGAGATCCGACCGGGTCGGATCATGCGCTTCAGATTGCTGCGCAGGTCTTTGAAGATCAGCTGGATGCGGATGCATTTCATGCCGCCGCCGGTGCTGCCGGCACTGGCCCCGAGAATGGTGAGGAAGATCAGGATCCCCTTGGTCACGCTGGGCCACAGATTAAAGTCCACGGTCGCGAAACCGGTGGTGGACATAATGGAAGCGGCCTGGAAATAGGAGGCACGCATGCTCTCCTCCAGGTTGCCTCCCGCAGGATGGATCACAAGACCCATGATAAGGCCGGACAGAAAGAAGGTCAGGAAGTAGAAGCGAAGCTCTTCATCCTTCAGGACGCTGCGGGGCTGGCGGCGCAGCAGGAGGTAGTAGCAGCTGAAATTGACGCCGAAGAGGAACATGAAAAGGGTCGTGACCCATTGAATATACGGGGAATAGCCGCCGAGACCTGCATTGGTCACGGCAAAACCGCCGGTTCCTGCCGTCCCGAACGCGATGCAGAAGGCATCGAAGAGCGGCATGTCGAAAGACAGCAGAATGACGTCCAGGGCGGTCAGTGCAATATAGATGAGATAGAGGATGCGCGCCGTCCGGCCAATCTGGGGCACCAGTTTGCCGACGTCGGGACCGGGGCTTTCCGCCCGAAGGATATGCATGGTAAAGCCCGAACCGCGTGTGCCGCGCGGGACCAGCGCCAGCAGGAAGACCAACACGCCCATGCCGCCGATCCAGTGGGTAAAGCTGCGCCAGTATAAAAGGCTCTTGTCCAGACTCTCCACTTCCGACAGGATGGAAGCTCCGGTCGTGGTAAAGCCGGAAACGGTCTCAAAAAAAGCATCGATAAAAGCCGGGATCTCCCGCGACAGGAAGAAGGGGAGAGCCCCCGTCAGACCCAGAACGATCCAGGAAATGCCAGCACAGGCCAGGCCTTCCTTTTCATAGAAATCATCGGCCTTTTCTCCGCGGCTGAGCAGAAAAAAGAGGCCGCTCAGAATAAGAATGATCGCAAGCGTTTCCAGATAGGCTGCCGTGGAGCGCGGTTCATGGAAAACGATCGCAAGAATCAAAGCCGGCGACATCAGCGCAGCTTCAATCAAGAGGATCAGAGCGGTAAAGCGGCTTAAAGATTTATAGTTCATCTCGTCCTCCTACGCAAAGATATCGTTGAAGCGGACGATGTTTTTGTTGATGGTGGAAATGACGATAACGGTATCGCCCTCCTGATAGCGGGAAGAACCGCCGGCAATGGTCACTGTTCCTTCGTGGAAGATCGCGGGGATCAGGATGCCGGGTTTGATCTTCTTGTTCAGTTCAATGAGCGGCGTATCTTTGTGCAGGGTCCCGGGCCCGATCACAAACTCACAGGCCTGGACCTGTCCGCCCGCGACGGTCTGGACCGTCAGTGCGGTCTCGCCGGTGGTATCCCGCATGGAACGCACATAGCGGACGACGATATCGCTGCAGAGCTGCTTGGGAGAAATGACACTGCCTAAGGACAGACCGCTGATGATGTCCTGCAGCTCCTCAATACGTCCCTGCTTCGTAATGACGATGGGGACCTTCTGGGAGTTGGCGTAGAGCGACATGACGATATTCAGCTCGTCCAGCCCGGTCAAGGCCACGAAAGCGTCGCTGGAGGCGATCCCTTCCCGCTCCAGAACGGACGGATCGGTGATATCGCCGCAGCTGATGCTTACGGTCGGCAGCTTTCTGGCCAGGTCTTCACAGCGGGCCCGGTCCTGGTCAATGATCTGGACCTGGATCCCGTCACGTTCCAGCATCTGCGCCAGGTAAAAGCTGATGCGGCCGCCGCCGCCCAGGATCACGCGCTTTACGCGGTGCGTGATGACGCCCAGATTGCGAAGGATATTGCTTAATTCCCGGGCAGGCGCCGTCATGTAGATACGGTCTCCGGCCTGAAGCTCGAAGTCGCCGCCGGGCAGGGTAATGCCGTTGCCGCGCATGACCGCGCAGATCAGGACGCGGGTCTTGAGAACGGAAGGAAGATTTTTCAAGGTAACACCGGAGAGCGGACTGTCGGCATCGATACGGAATTCCACCAGTTCGACCTGTCCCTTGGCGAAAGACTCACGGGTCAGGAAGCCGGGATAGCGGAGCAGACGCTCAATTTCCCAGGCGGCACTGCGTTCCGGGTTGACGATGAGTGAGAGCCCGAAAACGTCCCGCAGCTCCATGATCTGTGACGTATATTCGGAATTGCGGATCCGGACGATGGTGTGGATCCGCGGATTCAGCTGGTGTGCTGTGACGCAGCAGAGCAGATTGATCTCATCGGCGTTCGTGACGGCGATCAGAAGGTCGGCTTCCGCCGCGCCCGCGTCTTTAAGAACCTGCATGGTGGCGCAGTTGCCTTCCAGTCCCATGACATCGTACTGCGTGCAGAGGCGTTCCAGTACGTCGGAACGGGTATCGATCAGGGTTATATCGTGCCCATCGGCAGCCAGCTCGGCTGTCAGGGATGCCCCAACCTTGCCTACGCCGGCAATAATGATCTTCATAAAACAAATCTCCTTGAAACGGGTCTGTAGCCTGTGCTGATGGCTGCAAGAGCCTTCTCTATATTATATCAGAGAGCAGAAAAAATACAAGCCGGGGCGGAAGCAATACGAAGCAAATCCGAAGGGGACGGTGCCGGATCAAGCGCAGGTTTAAAAAGGGGAAAGGCAGGCAACAAATGAGACACCTTGCACATTTTTCCAAAACAAGGTTGACTTTGCATGGAAAAAGTGCTAGAACACAGGGGTACAAACAAATCGGGAAGCAAAGCAAAAAATACTTTGTCCGTCACTCGCAATTCTTTTTCATAATGAAAAACGGTCTGACTTACAGATTTGTTTGTTGTGATAGTGCATAAAACGCCGAGGCGTTTTATAGTATACAAAGAGAAAGAAGAGAGGAAATTATGAAGAAGTTTTTAGCAATCCTGTTAAGCCTCGCCATGATCATCTCCGCCCTTTCTGCCTGCTCCTCCGGCAGCAGCGACGGCACCAAGCCCGCCGGCACCGATGGTGAAAAGCAGACCGAACTGACCGGGGTCGACAAGATCATTGCGGATGCCCAGAAGATGAGCCTGGAAGAGCTGGCCAAGAAGGCCATTGAAGAATCCAACGGCAAGACCTTCTACGGCGTAGGCAACTCCAGCCGCGGTAAGAGCGCGCTGCCCCTGTTCATCGAGTATTTAAAGACGATCGATCCGAACTACGACATGAAGTTCGAATGGCAGCAGCCCAAGAACAACAAGATCTTCGATCAGCTGACGGCTGACTCCTTAAAGAGCACGGGCACCTTCGCGATGACCCTGATCCAGGATGGCAACCAGATCGAAAGCAAGATGGTCAAGACCGGTATCTTAAAGACCTTCATCCCGAAGGATTGGGCCGATGCCAACAAGACCACAGCGGAAGCTTACAAGGGCTACCTGCCGCTGCAGACCTTAAACAAGATCTTCGAGTTCAACAATACCGGCTCCAAGACCTACACCAACGTCTGGGATTTCGTTGCTGAAGGCGAGCACGGTCTGTTTATGGACATCGACTCCGAAGTCGTCGGCAAGAACTTCCTGCTGATGCTGACCAAGCCCGAATATGCCAAGGGACTGAAGGAAGCGTATGACGCTCTGGATGCCTCCAAGAAGGGCTATATCGACACTGCCATCGCGGCTGTTGAAAAGGATGCCAAGGACCTGGGTCTGGACGACAACGGCAAATACGCCTTAGCCTGGATCAAGCTGTGGGTCGAGAGCTACAATGCTCAGCCCGATGACGGCCCTATCTGCAACACCCTGGTTGCCAAGTCCGCCACCGATCAGTTCGGCCTTCTGGTTTATTCCAAGCTGCGCAGCGTGGAAGAATCCGATCAGGTCTCCAAGAACAACGTGACCGTAGCGGCTTACCAGGACGGCTACACCGGCTTCGGCGGCTATGGCTACTGCCACTACCTGTTCGTGACCAAGAACAGCCCGCTGCCTTGGACGGCCTGCGCCTTCATCGCCTACATGACCTGCACCGTTGACGGCTTCTCCGCCTGGGGCAAGGATATCGGCGGTTACTCTGCCAACCCGACCGTTGCGGCCGGCACGGAAGAAAAGTATCATCACTCCACCAGCGGCGGCACGGATTACCCGGTGCTGAACGACAAGGGCTTTGACTGGTGGCAGTCCCGCCTGGTCATCGAAGACCCTGAATACTGCGCCAGCGTTGCTTTCACGGTTGGCTCCTGGGTCGAGATGCTGAGCAAGTATACGGCAAAATAACTCCGTTTTAATCCACTTGATGGAATGAATCCGGGGGGCGTCGCGCATCACGGCGCCCCCTTTCTCAAAAACAGGGGGTATGTATGAATCAAAATTCCGACAGCTCGAAAAACCGCCGGCGGATCTTCTTCAACCATCTGAAATCCTTCTTCGGAAAACCGCAGAATACGATCCTGGTAATCATGGGGATCATCTGCACCATCACGACTTTTGCACCCATCATCGCGATCGTGGAGGATACCCTGAAGATCCATGTGGGTTCCATTGACCAGTATCTGACCGGAAAGTCGGAAGGCTTCACCTTCGTCAATTACGTGGATCTGTTTACCAGCCGCATGGCAAAAACCAACCTATGGACACCGCTTTTCAATACGGTCATCATGTCGGTGTTTTCCTGCCTGGTTGCGATCCTCTACGGCGGTTTCTTTGCCTTTTTGGTTACCAGAACCAATCTGCGCTTTAAAAAGTATTTAAGCTCGATCTTTATTTTCCCCTATATCATGCCGCAGTGGACGCTGGCCATGGTATGGAAGAACCTGTTCGACTCCAACGTCGTGACCGGAACGCGCGACGGCCTGCTGGCCAGTCTGTTTGGTGTGACCATGCCGAGCTGGTGGTGCCAGGGCCTGTTCCCTTCGGTCGTGGTTTTGGGGCTGCACTACGCACCCTTCGCCTATATCCTGATCGGTGGTATTTTCCGCAACATGGACGCCAATCTGGAAGAGGCGGCAACGATCCTGAATACGCCGCGAGCCAAGATCATGACCCGGATCACGCTCCCGCTGGTGCGGCCCGCGATCCTCTCGACCATCCTGCTGGTTTTCGGCAGCTCCATGGGCAGCTATCCTGTTCCGCACTATTTGAAGTTCACGACGCTCTCGACCAAGTATCTGGAGATGAACGTGAAATATGCCGGGGAAGCTTCCATCCTGGCCGTGATCATGATGGTGCTGGGCGTGGCGATCATGATCCTGAATCAGCGGAGCCTGAAGAGCCGCAAGAGCTACACCACTGTGACGGGCAAGTCCGGTCAGACTTCAAAGATCAATCTGGGCCGGGTCGGCCGTACGGTCACGGCCTGCATCTTTGTGGTCCTGACCTTCTTTACCAGTATTTTCCCCATCATCTCGTTCGCCTTTGAAACGTTCCTGCCGAACCCGGGCGACTACAGCTTCCTGTACACCTGGAATTTTGCAAACCTGACGACCAAATGGTGGGCAACGGCGGAAAATGTAACGGAGAACGGTCTGTACGGTCAGATGGGTATCCTGTACAACAAGACCATCTGGTCGGCATTCGGCGGCACCATGCTTGTTTCGGTGGCCTG
>CADBSR010000020.1 GCA_902797385.1 uncultured Lachnospiraceae bacterium | reverse complement strand
TGAATTCGGCTATCATACCGAAGCGCCCTTCAGCGGCGGCCAGTATGATCTCATAAGCGGAGAATGCCTTGTGCAGGCGGAAGGCGTACCGATCGAAAAGAAAGCCACACTGTCCGGAGAAGCAGCGAGACTCTACGATGCGCTTCGAAATGCCCTGTCGGCTCTGTCCCGTCTGGTTTCGCAGGCTAAGGGACATGCAAACAAGG
The DNA here is from genome assembly GCA_902797385.1 of uncultured Lachnospiraceae bacterium. Classification (GTDB taxonomy): domain Bacteria; phylum Bacillota; class Clostridia; order Lachnospirales; family Lachnospiraceae; genus UBA6987. Next base: position 5,528 of record CADBSR010000020.1, on the reverse strand, counting down.
AAATCAAAAACTTTACCAACGATATCAACAAACTGATCAAGAAATACGGATCGAGGGAAGAATGATTCACGGGCCCTCTCCCGGCACGCCGGGGGAGGGCGGCTCTTATCACAGACTGGCGAGGATGACTTGAAGACAAATTACGATAAGGAAATGCTGGAAATACTGGAGGGGCTGGCAAAGACACGGACCGGGTCTGACCCCCTTCCGCGCCTTTTGCTGCACAGCTGCTGTGCGCCCTGCTCTTCGTCGGTCCTGGAGCAGTTGGCCAGGCATTTCCGGGTCACGGTCCTCTACTATAACCCAAACATCTGGCCCCGGGAAGAGTATCTCTTCCGAAAGGCGGAGCAGCAGACATTTATCCGGACCTATCCGTTTGAGAATCCGGTGGATTTTCTGGACTGTGAATATGAGCCGGAGCAGTTCTATGAGGCAGTCCGGGGCCTGGAGAAGGAACCGGAGAGGGGCAGCCGTTGTACGGTATGCTACCGGCTTCGGCTGCACAGGACGGCTCAGGAGGCGCTCAAAGGCGGTTATGATTGGTTTGCCACCACACTGACCTTAAGCCCTTTAAAGGATCCGGAACGCCTGAACCGGATCGGCGCGGAAGAGGCGGCGCTGCTGCAGGAGAAAGCCACGGGCGGCGCGTGCTGCGGAGGGGCGCCGCGTTATCTCCCGTCGGATTTTAAAAAGCGGAACGGGTATCTGCGCTCCATTGAGATCACCCGTGCATGCGGCATGTATAGACAGGATTACTGCGGCTGCGAGTTTTCGTCGCGAAGCGGGATCCCGGAGCATTGATCCATATGAAACTGTAGATAAAGGCAGGATAAGTGAATGACCTATTTCGGACATTTTTATCTGGACAGAGAAAAGGATATCCTGATTGAGCTGGCCCGTGAAAACGGGCGGATGTTCTATACCCTGCGGACGCCGAATCATCACAGCGGCAATCTGATCACCAATTTCGCGAAACTCTGCGCTGTCCCGCTTTCAGAGGATGAGACAGGGTTAAAGATCATCACCGGAGAGGTGCCGTCCTACATAGACGGCGACAACCGCGAACTGTTTGCCCTGCGCTTCGGCGGCACCAAGGTGGCCAATATCTACCCGGACGGACGCATTGAACGGAAGGCGACGGTCCCGGCCATCGCCAAAACCTTGATGAGTCAGACGAAAGACTACCGTCTGGACCTGTTCCGGACCCTGGTCAAAACTTATATTTTTACCGACTGCAAATTCCGGACGGATCTGCATACGCACATGAATGCGATCCTGGAACCGGATATTTTAATCGCCCTCGGGATCGCGCACCAGATCCGTTATCCGCTGTATTATATCAAAAAGCTGGATCTGAAACTGGCGCCGTTCCAGTGGGAAAGTCTGATGGCGGCCCGCGAGGAGACGGCCCGGCGTTTCGCCGGAACAGCGCCGGAGGGCAAATATCTGGACAGGAAGATCGACGACAATTGCTTTCTCAATTTTGCGGATCTGATCCTGAACAACCTGCCGAACGCGGCCGAGAACATCCCGAAGATCCGGGCCTCCCTGGCGGTATTGAAAGACGGACAGGCGGTCTTTTCGAATCTGGAAAAGGTCTACCTGTACCGCTATGTTTTCACAAAGGGAACCGGCTCCGATGAACTGCTGCCGCCGCTGCTGTTAAAAACGGCAGGGGAGAGGATCCCGGACGAGGAGATCGCGGGATACTTAAAGCAGATGCTGGCTGATGACGAAAGTCCTGAATACCGCAGAAACACGCTCTTCCAGGATAAATTGCTCTGGATCACGCGGAGCTATGCCCGCTGCGGGATCCGCTACGCGGAGATCTCCGATACAAGCCTGGTCAAGGCAGATCAGGCAGCGGGAAGGCTGGCTCAGATCCATGAGATACTGCCGAAGGCGGAGCGGGAGACCGGTGTCAGACTCCGTTTCCTGGCCGGGATCCGGCGCACGCCGCTCACCATTGTGAAGGACGATATTGCGCCCAGCGACTATCTGAAAGAAAACCTGCGGGTTTTGAAAGCGGTTGCGAAAGATCCGTATGTGGCGGGCTGTGATATCCTGGGCGAAGAAATTAATGATATTGAGGAATTAAAGCCTTTCCTGCGGGCGGTCGTGGCTCTTTCCGCCCGGATCCCCGGCTTTGTGATCCGGATTCATGCCGGAGAAAGCGACAGCTTAAAGGACAATGTGGAAGGGTCGCTGCGCTGTGTGCAGGAGGCGCTGGCACCGGATCAGCCGATGCCGAGCCTTCGGATCGGTCACGGCCTTTACACTTCCAATCTGCGCAGTGCGAAGGGACGCAAGCTTCTGGCGGATCTGAAAAACTGCGGGGCCGTGCTGGAATTCCAGCTCAGTTCCAACGTGCGCTTAAATAACTTAAGCCGGGTGGAGCGGCATCCCTTGAAGCAATATCTGCATGCGGGCGTGGCCTGTGTACAGGGGACCGATGGCGGCGCCCTGTACGGAACGAATTCGATCGATGAAGAACTGGCGCTGGAGCGTCTGCTTTCCTTAAGCCGGGAGGATCTGCGCGCGATGTGTGCCACGGAGAAGAAGATCCTGGCAGCGAGCGAGGCGGCCTTTAAGGAAAAAGAAAAGGCCTTTCAGCAGGAGGCAGGAAGCGAAGATGTGGAGGCGTTCTACCGGGAGCAGATCAGGCAGATGCCGATGCCGGAGTTGAGTCTGCCGCACGGTGCCAAGCGTCTGGAGACAGCCGCGACGCTCTTCGGGCAGTTCCGGGAACTGCCGGAGAAGGGACTGCCCATTGTGATAGCCGGCGGGAGCTTCAACAACTCCCAGCGGCGCACGAGTGTCAAGTCGGAGGAGGCGGCGCTCATCGATCAGCTTCTGGATCGGGGCGATCCGGAAAAGATGTTCTTTGTGATCGGCCATTCCTTAAGTGCGTATGAGAAGTATCTGGTGGAAAAAAACGGGGGCCGTTACAGGATCTTTGCCATTGTCCCGACGTATCTGACCAGCGCTGAAACAGCCCGCCTGAAAAAAGCAGACGTCGGGATCCGGGTCTCCATTGAACCAAACGGCATGGGGATCTACAAGAGCTTTACCTATGAGATATTTAAACGCAGACGTTCCGTCCTGATCGCTTTTGATGGAAACGCTGCCGGAGCCAATCTGATTCAGGAAGCCAAGAATGCCCGCTTCAAGTGCCGGATCTACGTGAGCGCACGCTCCCGGAACCTGAAGGGAAAGACCGAGAGTCTGGAAGGCTATGTCAGGCTCTTTGACAAGGGGGATGAGGTCGTTCAGGACGTCCTTTCCCTGCTGCCGTAAGACATTTTGCGCTTATGCAACCGGCGGTTGACATTATTCCAATACGCGGTTGGTTGATTTGCGAGCCCCTGAATCACTACAATATGGCTTGAAGACGGCAGGATCCGCATAGTAAGCGCATAGTAAGGCCGTTCAGGAGGATGAATATGAAGATAAATGAAAAGATCATGACAGCCAGGAAAAAAGCCGGTATGTCTCAGATCGATCTGGCTGATGTGATGGGCGTGTCCCGTCAGTCCGTTTCCAAGTGGGAGACCGGCGAGGCCAATCCGGAGATCACCAAGCTGAAACAGTTGGCGGATGCGCTGAATGTATCGGTTGACTGGCTGCTTTCGGAAGAGGATACGGAGGAATATGCATCCCGGGAGAGAACTGAAACGGTCTCTGCCGGGCAGACATACCCGGAATGGATCGATCGTCTGCCTAAATGGATCGGCGGATTTATCAGGCGGTACGGCTGGGTCTACGGCGTTTATATGGCCGTGGCAGGCACGCTGTTTGCTCTGGTCGGACTGCTAGGGCGCATCATGGCCTGGAATTTCATATTTGGCTCAAGTGGTGCTTCGAACGGATCGTTTGGTGGCTTGGTCCCGGGGATGAGCGGCTTTCCGGTCGGTTTGGATCCGCTCGATCAGATGAATCTAAGCGCCTGGCGGGGCTTCTCGCTGATGACCGGCTTTGTGATCGGCCTGGGGCTGCTCATTATGGTCTGCGGCATCATTTTGGCGATCGCTCTGAAAAAGTGGGGCAAAAAAAATGCCGGTGCGGCCAGGGAATAAGGCCGGACTACGGACGATATAAATGCGAGGGAAGACCGACTCACGCCGGTCTTTTTGATTGCCGGAAAGATCTGAAAGAAAATGACGGATTCCCCCAAAACGGGGGCAGCGGGGAGGAGAAAAGCTGTGTAGAATAATAAAAACGACCTGGTAAGGGGGATCATTCGGATGAAAACGACAAAGCTTGTATTGGGGATTCTGGGACTGGTATTTTCTGTGATCGTGATGTTTCAGTCCTGCGCGGCATCGGTTGTCAATGCCCTATCAGATGACGGCGATGTAGGCGGATTCGCTGGTTTTCTGGTGGCATTTCTGCTGATCGCGGGCAGCATCGTCATGATCGCAACAAGAAACAATGAAACAAAGGGCGGGTCGATCGCAGCTATGATCCTTCTGGTTCTGGCAGGGATCATCGCCTTATCGAATGCGGCGGTCTATTCAGATCTGATCGTCTGGGGCAGTATGAGCTTGGTCTTTGCACTCGTCAATCTGATCTCGCTGCTGAAAATGAAAAAGAAAAAGCGGGAGGAAGTAAAAAATGATGTGTAAGAACAGCCGGCAGATCCTGTGCCTGATCATGGCGTTGGCACTGCTGTTTTCTGCATGCAGCATGAGCGATTTTAGTGACAAACAAGCCAGTAAGGTGGGAGAAATCACGAAAGATGCTCCGCTACAAACTGAGGGTGCCGGAAATTCTGCGGAAACAGGCGCTGATCCGAGCAATCAGGGACAACAGACGCAGGAAGCTGCCACGACGGCTGCTCCGGAAAAGGCGTTCTATGAGGTCGGAGACGCCGTAGAGATCAAAGACCTGAAAATCATTTATACGGCCAGCGGAGAATATATCTCAGAAAGCCGCTACGATCAGCCCAAGGAGGGGTATAGTTTTATTTTCCTTGAATTCTATGTCGAGTACAGCGGCAGCGGAAACACCAGCGTATCGTATCTTAACTTTGATGGATATGCTGATGGATATGCGGTTGATCAGAAGTATTCCTTTGATGATGAACTTGGCGGAAGAATCTCTAAGGGAAGATGGAATATCGGAAAAGTGTATTTTGAAGTGCCCAAAGATGCGAAAGAGATTGAAGTGGAATACGAATATGATGCATGGAGCAATAAAAAAATAAAATTTGCCTATGAGGGAAATCGGGATTCCGGTTTTGTCCCTGAGCCTAAGACGACCCCTACGGAGGGAGCGTTCAAGCCCGGCGATATTATTGAAACAAAACGTTTCAGAATTACGTATCTGAACTGCGGCGTCTTTACATCGGAAAATATGTTTTATCAGCCGGATAAAGGCAATGTCTTTATTTATCTTGAATTTGAATTCGAGAATATTTCGGATTCGGATTACAGTGTGAACGGATGGGACTTTAACTGCTTTGCCGACGGAAAGACCTGTGAGCAGAGATCAGCCCGGGAAGATGAGCTCGGGGCATCGCTTTCTCC
>CADBSR010000019.1 GCA_902797385.1 uncultured Lachnospiraceae bacterium | reverse complement strand
TACACTGCCACGCCGGACAGCCCCTGCTGTCGGAAAGGACGGATCATGCGAGAAAAAAGTCTGGTGATCTATTATCCGGAAAAAAGCTTTACCGAACGGTTCTCTTCTTACCTGGAGAGACGGTCGGGCCTGCCCCTGCGCTGTCATGCGTTTACGGACCGCGCGGCCTTCCAGGCGTATCTGAAAAAGAACGAGGCGGATCTGATCCTGCTGCCGGCGGGCGAGAGCCTGGAGGAAGTGCCTTCGGCGCCGGTCCTGTATCTGGCGGAAAAGAGCGAGAGTCAGCTGGAGGGAGAACTGCCGCTTTACAGACGGATGGACAAGCAGGTGGGGCAGATCGGCCAGGTCCTGGATCTGGGGGAAGGCGAGGCGGAAAAGACAAGGCCCGGGGCGGAACTGCTCGGCTTTTATTCTCCGGTGCACGGTGCAGGCCAGAGCGTGAGCGCCATTTTGATGGGCATGATCCTGGCGGAAAAGGCGCCGACGCTGCTGCTGTGCTTAGAGCGCTTTTCGGGCTTAAAGGAGATCTTCCCGGCGGGTGACGGCTCTCTTTCGGAGCTCCTGTATTTTGCCCGGGTGCAGGGCTCCTTCCTGCCGCAGCTCAAGGAAGTAACGTCCTTTTTCGGACCCCTGGCCTACGTCCCGCCGGCCAGGCAGCCGGAGGATCTGGTGCAGACCGGGCCCGAGGACTGGCGATTTCTTCTGAAGACGCTAAAGGATTCCGGCCTGTACCGGTATATTCTGATCGATATAGGCGACGGAGTGCGGCCGGAAAAGGAGGTGCTGGAGCTGTGCGAGCGGGTGTATGTGCCTGTCCGGGAGGACAGGATCTCACTTTCGAAGCTGACGGAATGGCAGGACCAGTTAAGGGAGCAGGGCGCGGAGGCACTCTTAAAGCGGCTGCGGACCTACCGCCTGCCGCTGCCCGGCCCGGACCGGATCGTGGAATACCGGGAGCTGCGCTACCTGCCCTGGGGCAGGACCATAAAGGCCCTGGCGGACGGTGAGTCATGAAGGAAACGTTGAAGGAGCTGCGGCGCCAGATCGCGGGGGAGATCCCGGGCACGGCCGTGGACGACGCGGCCCTCTATGCGCGGATCGATGAAGCCTTAACCCGTCTTGGGAAAAGCGGCCGGCTCAGCTTAAAGGAAAAGGAACGCTGCCGCAAGCAGCTCTTTGATTCCTTCCGGGGCATGGATATCCTGCAGCCCCTGCTGGACGATGACGCGGTCACGGAGATCATGGTCAACGGGCTGGAGGGCATTTACATTGAAAAGGGCAGCCGGATGTCCCGCTGGGAGCGGCGCTTTACGGAGCGCGAGCCCCTGGAGGACGTGATCCAGGTCATGGCGGCGAGCGTGAACCGGATCGTGAACACTTCGTGTCCCATTGCGGACCTGCGCCTGGAGGATGGCTCGCGCGTCAACATTGTGCTGCCGCCCGTGGCGCCGGAAGGCCCGGTCATGACCATCCGGAAGTTTTTCCGGGAGGCGCTGACCATGGAAAAGCTGCTGCAGCTGGGGGCCATCTCGCCCGCGGCGGCGGATTTTCTGAAAAGCGCGGTGCGCTGCGGCTGCAATATCTTCATCAGCGGCGGGACCGGCTCGGGCAAGACCACCTTCTTAAATGCCCTTTCGGCGTTTATCCCGGAGGAAGAGCGGGTGATCACCATTGAAGATTCGCTGGAACTGCAGCTGCAGGGACTGCCGAACCTGGTCCGCCTGGAGACACGGGGTGCCAACTTGGAGGGCGAAAACCGCATCACCATCCGGGACCTGATCCGCACCGCGCTCCGGATGCGGCCGAACCGGATCGTGGTGGGCGAGGTCAGGGGCGAAGAAGCCCTGGACATGCTGCAGGCCATGAATACGGGGCACCGGGGCTCCCTCTCCACCGGACATGCCAACAGTGCGGAAAACATGCTGGCAAGACTGGAGACCATGGCGCTCATGGGTGGGGAGCTGCCGCTCGGGGCCATCCGGAGTCAGATCGCCCAGGCCTTGGACCTCCTGGTCCACCTGGGGCGGCTCCCGGACGGAAGACGCTGCGTACTGTCCATTCATGAGATGCGGGGGATGGAGAAAGGAGAGATCCATGTGGCGGGGATTTTCCGCTATGAAAGAAAAGGCGGTCTGTGCTTTACGGGCACAGCGCCGGAAAATACCGCGAAGTGGGAGGAGGTCTTCGGAGCCGTACCCTGCTTTGATGAGCGGGGCGCCTTCCGCCTTGCCGAAAAGGACGGGTAGGAAGAAGAAAAAGCGCCAATCGCTCGTAAGCGTTCTGTTTCCGGAGGAAGCCTATGCGGGCTTTCGGACGAGTAGGCGGGAGGATATCTTCCTGCTTCTGGGAGGCCTCGCGGCGGGCTGCCTGATGGGCCTTTTGTTCTACCGGGATCCGAAGGCACTGGTCCTTTCCGGGCCGGTTTCGTACCTGGTCCTTCGCATGGGACGGCGCAAAATAGCGGGAAAGCGCAGGGAGACCCTGCGCCGGCAGCTGCGAGACTATCTGGTCTCGGTCGTCTCCTTCCTGCGGGCCGGCTTCGCCCTGGAAAATGCCATGCGCGGGGCCGAAGGGGAGCTCATGACCATGTACGGGGCGGATTCTCTCATGGGGCAGGAGGCGGCCGCGATGAGCCGGCAGCTCTCGCTCCAGATCCCGCCGGAGCAGCTCTGGCGGGAATTCGGGGAACGATGCCGACTGCCGGAGGGAGCGCAGCTGGCGAAGGTTTTTGCCGTGGCCAAGCGGCAGGGCGGAGACTATCTGCCGGTGCTAAAGGCCATGGCGCAGATGATGGACAAGGACTTCGCCTTGCGCAGCGAGATATCGGTGATGCTGACGGGAAAACGGCTGGAATATTATCTGATGTGCCTCATCCCCGCGCTCATGATCGTGTATCTGGATATCAGCGCGCCGGACATGACGCGCAGCCTCTTTGAGGGGAGCGGTCCTGTGTTTATGAGTCTCTTCCTGCTCTTTTATGCCCTGGCCGTCTGGTGGGGCGACAGGATCCTGGAAAAAGCGTATGAAGCATAGAAGGTCGCTGCTCGGCGCCTGCAGCCTGGTGAGTGCAGGGCTGTTCGCCTTCGCGTTCCTGATCGGGCAGGGGCGGCGGCAGGAAGCGTTGTTGATCCTTCTGGCGGGCCTGGCGGGGGCGGCGGCCCTCCTGTATCTGCCGGTACAGAAGAAAAAAGAGGCGGATAAGAAAAAACGGGAGGCGCTGGAGCGGGATTACAGCCAGATGGTGACCCTCCTCAGCCTGTATATGACGGCGGGCTTAACGCTTCGCAGCAGCTGGGAGGAGATCGTAAAAAGCTATGAGGAAGACAAAAAAAGCGGCCGGGAGGCAGTTCCTGTCTATGAGGAGATGCTGATCACCTGGCGGGATATCAAGGGCGGCATGTACGAAGACAGAGCCTACGGCGCCTTTGGCCGCAGATGTTGCCTGCCGCCGTATCTGCGCCTGGGCGGTCTGCTGGAAACGTATGTGCGCCAGGGCAATAAGGAACTGCTGCTGCTTTTGGAGCAGGAGGCGTCCGCGTCCCTGGTCCAAGCCCTGCAGGAGGTAAGAAAAAAAGGGGAAAAGACGGGGACCAGACTGCTGATCCCGCTCATCCTGCTCTTTGCTCTGACCCTTTTGATCGTGATGGTGCCGGCCTTTATGAGCCTGAAGGCTGGATTGTAAAAAAGAAAAAACAGGAGGTCAAACCTATGACAATAAAAGAACGGATCCGGGAGGGATTCTCGGACCTGATCCGGGAAGAGGACGGCGTGGGGGTCGTGGAGATCATCCTGATCCTGGTCGTTCTCATCGCTCTCATCGTGATCTTCAAGGATCAGCTGACGGCGATCGTAGAGAGCATTCTGGGCGGCATCCGAAACGGTGTCGATTCCATTGTCCAATGAAGCGCGTGCCCGGAGCCATTACCGTCTTTCTGTCCTTCAGCACGGTCCTGATCCTGGCTCTTGTGGGCAGCTGCCTGGAAGGGGCGCGCGGCGTGTGCCTGGATGCCCTGGTCCGCATGGCGGCGGATTCGTCGGTTTCCTCGGTCTTTGCCGCCTATCAGGGCGAGGTCAAGCGGGAATACGGCCTGCTGCTTTGCCGGGGGCGGACCGCCTGGAGCGAATGCTGGCAGGAGGAGGCCAGACGCTATGCGGAAAAATACCTGGCGCCGGGGGCCGGCACCGCCCTGGACGAGGCGGACCGGATCCGCGCGGTGGAGATCACGGCCCAGGCGCTGGAAAACGTCTATATCACGGAAGGAGAAGGCCGGATCTTCGCCGATGCCGTAACGGATTACATGACGTCTGCGGGTCTGGGGATCCTGTTGCAGGAAATCCTGGGCCGCCTGGGGCTTTACAGCGAGGAGGAAGGACTGGGATTCATCCAAAGCTTAAAAGGCATGCTTTCGGATCAGGACAGCAGCCCCCAGGGGATCCTGGAAAACTATGAAAATTTAAAAGAGGAGGCGGCCAAGCTGCAGGCGCCGCCTGCAGAAAAACAAACACCCTCCACAGAAAGTCAGACTCCGCCTGCCGGCGGCCAGGTATCCCCTGCGGCAAAAGAGACGATCCCTGCAGCCGGCCAGGTATCTCCCGCGGAAAAGGAGACGATTGCGGCACCGAAGGAAGTCAAGGCAGATCTTCTGGAGCAGATCAAGGCTATAAAGGACAACGGACTGATTGCCATCATCACGGGAACGGAGAGCTTATCCCCCTTTTCCTGGGTCGATGCCACTCTGCCAAGCGTTCTGCCCCGGAGCGAAAAGTCGGCGCATGCGGACTATCCCTCCCCCTCCATTTCCCTCGCCAGGCACTTCCTGATGGGCGAATTCCTGCTGCACCGCATGGGCTCCTACACGGCGCCCAGGACAGGCGGATCCCGCTATGAGATCGAATATGTTCTGGCGGGAGAGAGCACGGATAAAGCCTCCTTTGAGACGGTGGTAGGCGAGATCCTTCTGATCCGGATGGGCTTTAATCTGGCGTATCTGATCACGGACGCCGCCAAACTGGCCCAGGCGGAGGCGTTAGCCGTCTCCATCCTGACACTGCTCGCGCTGCCGCAGCTGACGCTCCTTTTAAAGTGGCTGCTGGTCGCGGCCTGGGCGCTGGCGGAAAGCATTGTGGACGTCAAAGTCCTGCTCAAGAAAAAGAAGGTTCCGCTGCTAAAAAACGAAGCGACCTGGCAGCTTCAGGCCCTGAGCCTGGATCTGGAAGCCGGAAACGGCGCGGCGGCGGGCTTAACGTATGAAGACTATTTGCGGATCCTTTTTTATCTGGGAGAGCCGGAGGCGCTCTCGTACCGGATGATGGATGTGATCCAGAAGAGGATCTCGCTGAAAAAACCGGCATTCCAGCTGCGCGAGTATATGGTGTTTGCCGTCCTGTCCGTCTCGGTCCGGACCGGCCCGCTGTATACCCCGATGTCCCCCTTTTCCTTCCTTCTGGACGGAAAAGGGCGGATCGTAAAGCGCGAGGCGCGGTATGCCTATGAAAGGAGGTGAGAAATATGCGGCCGGGGCTCCGGGAGAAAAACGGTGATGCCATTCAAGGAACAGATCCCAATTCGGATACCAGGACAACAAATCATCAGCTTGGTTTTCTTTTTCATCATTGTCATCGCCCAAAACACATTGCTGAAAATAAAAATGTTCTCTCCAAACCTCTTTCTCCCGGAACCACTACCGTTGGAGCCTCTCTGACGGTGGAGGCAGCCCTGGCATTGCCACTGTTTCTGCTCCTTGCCGCGTTGTTTTTTACTTTTTTTCACGGCCAGCTCTGGCAGCTGCGTCTGCAAAAGACCCTGGACGAGGTCTGCGAAGACGTGGCCGTGTGGTCCTATCTGCTGGATTTTGCGGATGATTACACCGGAGCGGACCTGCTCGCGCTGGCGGATGGCGGTGCCATAAGCGGGGCGCTGGCGGGAAGAGGAGAGCAGGCGGCGGATCTGATCCGAAACCGCTCGGATCTTTTACGGGAGATCCGTTTATTCCTGGGAGAAAAGCTCTCCGCGCTGATCTGGCAGAGGCTCCTTCAGGAGTGGATCGTGGCCCGGCTGGGGCCGGAGGCGCTTACGCATTCCCCCATCCGGGACGGACCGAAGGGCCTGTCCCTGGCTGGCAGCACCTTAAACGGGCGGGAACTGGATCTGGTCTTAAGCTATGAGATCGAATCGGCCTTTTCCTTTCCGCTCCGCCTGCACTACACCGTTGTACAGCGCAGCTGCCGGCATTTGTGGATGGGCACGAAGGTCGTAAAAGACAAGCCCGGGGAGGAGGAAACCCAAGAGGAAGAAGAAAGCGAAGAGGATATTTGCTATGTGACGGCGCTCGGGACGGTGTATCACACCACGAAAAGCTGCCGGATCCTGGATATCAAGATCCTTTCCGTTTCGGAGGCGGAGCTTGGGACTCTGCGCAACACCTCCGGCGGAAAATATTACCCTTGCGATCGCTGTGCGAAAAGCAGGGAGTTTTTTGCCGGCAGCGTGATCATCACGAAGCCGGGCACGCGATATCATTACCGGACGGACTGCCCTTCCTTAAAGAGGACGATCCAGGAGATCTCCCTCAGCGAGGCGAAGGAAAAGTACCGGCCCTGTCATTACTGCGGAGGAGAGGACCCGTGAGATGGATGGAAAACGCAGCCTTTTTTCTGTATCTGGCCGCCCTGGCCCGGTGCGATTTCAAAAGCAAAAAGATCCCGGCCGTGCTGATCCTGACAGGCGCCCTGGCGGGCCTGGGGATCCGTCTGGCAGAAGTCCTGAGCGGACAGGCGGATCTAAGCCGGCTTCTGGCAGCGTGGCCCGGTCTTTTGCCCGGCCTTTTCATGCTGCTTCTGGTAAAGCCCAGCCGGGGCGGGATCGGCGCGGGCGACGGCCTGTGCTTTTTAAGCTTTTCGCTTTGGCAGGAGGCAGGCTTTCTGTTCGGCCTGCTGTTTATTTCCCTGTTGGTACTGGCCGTGACGGGCCTCGTTTTGATCGGGACCGGCAAAGGGAAAAAGGAGATGCGTCTGCCGCTCATGCCCTTTGTTCTTCTAACGGCAGCCGGCTTTTTCCTCTGGGAGATGTTTGCGGGAGCTTCACCGTAGAAGCAGCGCTCATCATGAGCCTGGTGTTAGGCGTTCTCTTTTGTCTGATCCGCCTTGCGTGGCAGGAAACGAATCTGGTGGCAGCCGAAGCGCTTCGTCTGCTAAACGCCCCCGGCCGCTATGAAACGGGTCTGCGGCCGGTCGATCTCATCCATATCGGGGAATTCATCCAGCTGTGGATCCCGCCGAAATAAGAAAGGAGCCTTATGAATCTGGATACGGTGGAATACAGAAAGGAACTGGACGGCAACTACCTACTGCTGGAAGCCCAGGAGCAGGCGCCTTTTCCGGAAAAGATGGTTCTCTACGGAAAGCCGCGCTATATCCTGCCCTTTAAGATCGAGCGGGAGGAGCCGCGCCGCTACAGCTTTGAGATCAGCGGCCGGGAATCGCTTCTGGCCAAGAGCCGTCAGGGAGCGCTTCGCCGGGAGGAGATCCGTCAGAGCGTGCGGGCCATCTACCTTGCCTGCGAGGAGCTGGAAGCGTATCTTCTGCGGCCGGGCAACCTGATCCTGGAACCGGGTCTTATGTTCTGCGGCCGGGAGGGCTGGGCTTTCTGCCTGATTCCGGGCAGCGAGGAAGATATTATGGAGCAGATGCAGCGGCTTTCACGCTTTTTCCTCTCGAAGTGCGATCACGAGGAGCCGCAGACGGCCGCTCTTTGCTATGAACTCTTCCGGCTGATGCATGAGCCGAATACGAGCTTTGCCCAGATCATGGAGCTGATCGGGACCGATCCGGCCGGGATCGGGAAAAGAAAGAATAAAAAAGGTCTCTGGCAGCGGATTCGGGGCCTGTCATAGACTTGTTTTTCCGGGCGGCATTCGCTATAATGTTCCCGTTATGGAAACTTTAATCAGAACCCTAACGGGCAGCAGGGAAGATGAAGCCGCCTACCGGGAAGCAGCCCGGATCATCCAAAGCGGCGGGCTGGTAGCCTTCCCGACCGAAACTGTATACGGACTGGGGGGGAACGGTCTGGATCCGACCGCGTCCCGGAAGATCTATGAGGCCAAGGGACGTCCTTCGGACAATCCTTTGATCCTGCATATTGCAGATATCTCTCAGATCCCTCCTTTGGTGAGCGGGATCCCCGAGGCTGCGAAGGCTCTCATGGAGCATTTCTGGCCCGGCCCCCTGACCATGATCCTCGAGAAAGCACCGATCGTCCCCGATGAGACGACGGGCGGCCTGCCGACCGTCGCGCTTCGCATGCCTTCGCATCCGGCCGCCAGGGCCTTTTTGCAGGCGGCTGCCTGCCCCGTTGCGGCGCCGAGCGCGAATCTTTCGGGTCGGCCCAGCCCCACGAACGCGAGGGACGTTTTGGAAGACCTGAACGGTCGGATCCCGCTGATCCTGGACGGCGGAGAATCCGAGATCGGCCTGGAATCCACCATTGTGGACGTAAGCGGACCGGTGCCGACCGTGCTGAGACCCGGCTACTACAGCCTGCCCCGCTTAAAGGAGGTCCTCGGGACCGTGGCGGTGGATCCGGCGGTCTTTTCCTCCCTGAAGGAGGGAGAGCGGCCGAAGGCGCCGGGCATGAAGTACCGTCATTATGCGCCGAAGGTGCCGCTCACCCTGGTCACGGGAGAGGATAAGGCGCGGGCAGCCTGCATTTGCCGCATGGCGCGTCCCGGCAAAAGGACAGCGGCCCTGATTGCCTCGGACACGCTGCCGCTGTACGGGAACGCCTCCGATCTGCTCCTGATTCCCCTGGGATCCCGGGAGAACGACGGGGAGATCGCGAGACACTTGTTTTCCGCCCTGCGGAATCTGGACCGGCTGGGACTGGATGAAGTATACAGTGAGACGTTTGAGTCGGGACCGCTCGGAGAAGCGATCATGAACCGCCTGCGCAAGGCGGCCGGCTTTCACATTATTAATCCTCAAGAGACAGGAGAAGACCATGAATAAGAGAGAAGACTATATCAGCTGGGACGAGTACTTTATGGGTGTTGCCATGCTCAGCGCGGCCCGCTCCAAGGATCCGAACACACAGGTGGGAGCCTGTATTGTGAGTCAAGACAACAAGATCCTGTCCATGGGATACAACGGCTTCCCGATCGGCTGCTCGGACGACGAATTCCCCTGGAACCGGGACGGAGAGCCGTACGACAACAAGTATTTCTACACCACCCACAGCGAACTGAACGCGATCCTGAACTACCGCGGCGGTTCCCTGGAGGGAAGCAAGCTTTACGTGACGCTATTCCCCTGCAATGAATGTGCCAAGGCGGTCATCCAGAGCGGGATCAAAACGATCATCTACGCGGATGACAAATATGCGGAAACGCCGGCCGTCAGAGCCTCCAAGCGGATGCTCACAGCCGCCGGTGTCACCATGATCCCTTATACCCACAGCGGCCGGGTCATAGAGCTGCACCTGTAAAACAGTGAAAAAGATCCATTGGAAAGCTTTGATCCTGTCCCTCCTTTTTGCGGTGACCTGCCTGTTTGGCATTGCCCTCGGAGAGGAAGCGGGACAGACGGAGAGTACGGGAGGCGTTGTTCAGGCGGCCTCTCTTCCTGTCATGTGCTTTTCCTATGAGGATCTCACCATCAATCCCACCTACGGATATATCCACGAGGTGAGCGGGGCGGACGAGCAGAGCGTTTTCCCCTTTACCAGCGATGAACTGGAATTAAAGGTCCTGCTGCTGGACGGCTCCGATCAGGCCGGCTCGGTCACCTATGAGCTGCGCAGCGAGGAAGGCCGCCTGGTGGCCCGCGGTGCCAGCACCGCCCTTGAAGGAGAACGGGGCCGTCAGCAGTTTACGGTGCGCTTTGAGGATATCCTGCAGCCGGACACCTACTATCACCTGCGCTTTACCATCTCGATCGGCCGCCAGGACGTCTGGTACTATACCCGCGTGATCCAGCTTTCAGATCCGGAGCCCTTGACCACCCTGGTGAACTACGCGGCCGGCATGCACCGGGATCTTTTCCAGCGGGATACGGCCCGAAAGTATGCAGCCCAGCTGGAAACGGATACCTTTACGGACAAAAACACGCTGGCCAATGTCACCATCAACGGGACCTTTGATCAGCTTGTCTGGGGCGAGCGGGGCGCGAAACAGGTTTCGGATACCTGGATGACCATCGAAGGGGTCCAGGACATTTACACCTATCTGTCCTTTTCCTTCCTGACGGAGGCGGATTATGCCGAAGGCGAGACCGTTCGCTTCCGGGTCCGGGAATCCATGACGCTGCAGTACAGCTCTCAGACGATCTACGTGCTGCAGTATGACCGCCACGCCGAGCAGCTGTGGGATTTTGAAAGCAACAATATTTCCACGGCGGTCGGCTTCCTTCTGGGCGTCCAGGAGGCGGAGAAGCTGCAGCGCCTTAGCAGCAAAAACGAAAAATACACCGCGTTTACCGTGGCGGGCGAGCTGTTCTGCTACGATGCGTCGGAGCAGATCCTGACCCGGATCTTCAGCTTCCGCCAGAGCGGGGAGCATGAGCTGCGCACCCTGCAGCGGGACTATTCGCTGAGGATCATGGACGTCGGGGAAGACGGAACCGTGGACTTCATCATCAACGGCTACATGAACGGCGGTAGTCAGGAAGGCAACTGCGGCCTTTCCTATTGCAGCTATGAGCCGAAAGAGCGGACCGTCCGCGAAAACATTTCCCTGTCCTCCTCCCAGTGTGCGACAGTGCTCCTGGAGGAAATGAGCCACCTTCTGGCCAAGGGGAACGACCACTTCCTTTATTTCGCCTTTGACAGAAAGGTCCTGGTCATGGACATCAGCACAGGCGAGACGGCAGTGCTGGTCTCCCCTGCGGAATACCGGGGGCTGGTGATCAACGAAAAGGGGCGGGCGTTTGCCTGGCCGGTCGCATCGGAGAGCGATATGCCGTCCTCGGTGCGTGTGGTGGATCTGAACCGGGGCAGCAGCGAGACCGTGCATGCGGCCCAGGGCGATTTCATCGCGCCGCTCGGGTACATTCAGGAAGACCTGATCATGGGCTACGGAGACAAAACGCAGATCCTGGTCACCAACGGAAGAGAGGATCTTCACGCCTACAACCGTTTCGTGATCTTAAATCCCGAACTGAAGCAGCTCCACGCCTATGCCTTTGAGGACGTTTTCATTGATCATATCGATATCAGCGCGGAAAAGGTCACGATCCACCGCTTCGGCATGACTGTCGACGGGGAATACCATTACCTGGACCGGGACGTGATGCTGCGCAACGACGGTGATCCTTCGGAAAATCTGGACTTCTCGGATTTTCCGCATGAGACCCTGAAAAACCTGACGGTGCTTTCCTATGCCAGACTGCCGTCCTCCCTGCGTATTACCAGGCAGAGCGCCGAAAGTTTCGTGCCCGGACAGAGCGTGTCCCTTCCCCGGGCGGAGGATGAGCAGGAGAGCCGGCTGTACTTTGCCTACGGCCGCGGCGCGCTTTTGGGCTCCCGGCAGGAGGTGGGAGAAGCCATCCTTTTGGCCGGCCCGCCTTACGGCTATGTGCTGGATGAATCCGGCCGCCTGGTCTGGTGCTGGTCCGCCAGAGGCGAGGTCAAGCAGCTGACCCCGAGTCCGAATCCCCTGGCCTATGAAGAGCGGGGCGCGCAGATCAGCGGCATCAGCTTCCGGCAGATGGTGTACTATCTGAACGTCGGGATCCCGGTCTACTGGGTCTCGCCGGAGATGTCTCCGCGCTGGCTGATCGGCTACAACTGGGATGAAGTCCTGATTTTCCTGCCGGAGGACGGGTCTTCCTACCGCCTGCCGATCGCCGAGCTGGATTCCCTCATCAGCCGGGAAAATAATTATCTTTGGTATTATTCAGATTAGTCCTTGACGAAAGGACAAAAACCTGTTTATAATAATAGCCTAAACCGATTTTTCTTTCCGCGCAGCCGGGGCAGTAGCGCGCCTTGTACCTGCAGCTGGCAGGGGTGATATGCTCTGTGAGGGCCG
>CADBSR010000018.1 GCA_902797385.1 uncultured Lachnospiraceae bacterium | reverse complement strand
GTTTCCTAACATGACATTCGCTCCACGGAAAACCTGCCACGGGCGGGCAGCAACCTCGCGCTTCACAGCTATCAATGTCACAGCAAGTGGTACTTTACCACACGGACCTGCAAAAAGCAAGCTTTATTTTCTTTGTTTTTAAAGCATTATAACTTGCGATTATTAAGTCTCAGGGAGCAGCACAACATCTGCCGCTCCCCAAGTGTCATACCGCAAGATATAGTATGAAAGAGATCATTTCTTTTTCTTCAAGGCTGCCGTCAGCACGCCGAACCAGCCGAGGAGCGCCGCCGCGATCAGCATGCCGCCGATGATATCCGTCAGCCAGTGGAAGCCGGACAGAAGTCTTGTCAGGACCGTCAGGGCCAGGAAGGCCAGGGCAGTTCCCGTCAGGACCTTCCGTACCGTTCCCGGGTAGAAATAGCGGCGGATCAGAAAGACGGCGCTCCCGAAAACGACCAGGCTGAGCATGGTATGAGAAGAAGGATAAGAAGGCTCCAGCACGCCGTTTTCCAGGACCGGCCGGTAATTGATGGCGAAACGGTCGAACAGCACGTACAGGATCACGGTCACCGCATACAGGGCGCCCAGCGAGAGGATCTCCGGATCCACCTTCGTAAGACTCTTCCGCCGGATCAGCTGTACCGCCCCGATCACGGCAAACATGGCAGCCAGCAGGATCGCCACATAGCCGAAGGTCTGACTGACATCATACCAGAAGGCGGAAACGCCGATCGTCCCGGCCACCGCACCGTTTAAGGCGGCAAACCCCAC
Organism: uncultured Lachnospiraceae bacterium; assembly: GCA_902797385.1. Classification (GTDB taxonomy): domain Bacteria; phylum Bacillota; class Clostridia; order Lachnospirales; family Lachnospiraceae; genus UBA6987. The sequence continues at coordinate 6,513 of CADBSR010000018.1, read as the reverse complement.
CTCGGAGCCGTTCGGACCGATGGCTTTTACGTCCACCAGCTTCACCAGTACGGTAAAAATAAGGGCAATCAGGGTAAAAAGCAAAGCGGCATCCGTTCTGCTCTTCGTTTGTTTTTTCTTGCTCATATGCTTGCTCCTTTATGCGGCCGCGACCGGCCCGCGCAGTCTTTGTCTTACAGTTTCTGCTGCTTCATCCACACGTCCATCACGACCCTGTGCGGCAGAAGCTTGACCAGTGCCACCTGTCCCTTCGCCTTAAAGCCGTAGATGCTGACATCCTTTCCTTTTTTCAGATCCTGCCAGGCGCGCCGCACGATATCCTCCGGATCATACATGGCGATGTATTTTTTGACCACCGCTTCCTTCGTCACCACGGCCCTGTCAAAGAATTCCGTTTTGGTCCAGAAGGGGCAAAGCGCCATGACCCGGATACCGCGGGGCTTCACCTCGCGGTTCAAAGCCCGGCTGAAGGACAGAACGAAGGCCTTGGTCGCCCCATATACATTAATGTAGGGGATCGGCTGGAAAGCCGCCACCGACGCGATATTGATGATCTTCGAGCCCGGCTTCATGTAAGGCAGGCAGACCTGGCAGAGCGCCAGCACGGCACGGCAGTTTAAATCCACCATATTCAGGTTGTCCTGTAACGGCACTTCGTCTGTCGCGTCAAATTTCCCGAAGCCGCTCGCATTGACCAGGAGACGGATCGCCGGCTGCTCTTTTTCCAGAAGATCCTGCAGCGCCTCCGCGGCCTTCACCTGACTTAAGTCCAGCGCAATCGGGCGCACCGGATACGGCGCGGTCTCCTTTAAGGCTTCCAGGCGATCTGCCCGGCGGGCAATGGCCCAGATCTCATCCACTTTTCCGAGTTCATTTACCGTTTCCGCAAAGCGGCGGCCCATCCCGCTGGACGCGCCGGTTATGATCGCAATTTTTTTCATCTTTCTGTTTCCTCTACTTTTTCTCCAGTTTGCCGGTGCTGCCGACCTCGGTCATCGTCTCGGGATCTCCCTTATAATAAACGGCAGAGCTGCGCAGGATGCTGCCGCCAAGACTCTGAACAACATTCAGTTCCATGGTGGAGGAACCGCTCACGGTGATCACACAGGTCTGCTGTTCGAAATCGAAGCTTTTTACGGTGGAGGCACCGTTTAAAACCGCGAACAGATCGTTGCCCTTGCCGGCCAGCGTCAGGGTGGACGCTCCGCTTAAACTCCAGTCGGATTTGGTCGTGACCTCACAGTCCTTACAGGAAAGCGTACTGGCCCCGCTCAAATCCAGTTTAAAGCGATCCGTTCGCATCTGCTCCGCTGTCAATGTGCTGGCTCCGCCGATATCCGCGGTCAGTTTTCCCGCCTGCAGCAGCGGGCTCTTCAGGGAGCAGGCTCCTACCATGGTGATCTCCAGATCCTTTTCCGGGGTGCCCAGCCCCACCCGGTCCGTCACCTGACAGGCGCCGGAAAAACGCAGTTTTTCAAACTGATAATTGTACAGGCGGATCGTAACCGGTGACGTCGTGATATAGGTTCTGTCGGAGGCAGCATAGATTCTTAACGATCCGTTATTCGTTTTAACCACGATCGCATTCAGGAGGCCGTCCTGCGCTTCGATCTCCGCCCGCGCCGTTCCGCCGTCGGACAAAAGCTCGATCTGCGGGCCGCTGCTCAAAGCCCCCGTCTTCACATAGATATTTTCAACCGTCAGCTCGCCGGCCTGCCACTCCACGGTCTTTTTGCCCACGCTCCCACTCACTTCCATATCCTGGCGGCTGCCGAAGCTGCAGCCGGAAATGACAAAGCCCAAAGCGGCCAGAATTCCTATCATAAAAAGCCATTTTCCATTGATCTTCCGCATAAAAGGCACTCCTTTCAATATCTGTATCATACACTTTCCGTGTCTTTTTGTAAACCACCCTTCTGCAAGAACAATGCGGCGCGGCGGTTGCCGCCGCTTCTTTTTTGTGCTATGATAGCGCCGTATCGCCGGCGCCGCCGGCATAAAACAAGGATGGAGCGCATGAAACTGATAGCCGGTCTGGGGAATCCCGGAGACAAATACGATCTGACACGCCACAATGTGGGTTGGCACGCGATTGACGAGCTGGCCCGCCTGCTGGACACACGCGTTTACATAAACCGCAGCGGAGGACTGACCGGGAACGCCTTTTATGAAGGGGAAAAGCTCCTGCTTGTCAAGCCGCTGACCTTTATGAATTTAAGCGGCGAGTGCCTTGCACCGCTTGCCGCCTACTATAAGATCGCCCCCGAAGACGTCCTTGTCATTTGCGATGACGTCAATCTCCCGCTCGGGCAGCTCCGCATCCGAAAGGGCGGCAGCGCCGGCGGACACAACGGTTTAAAGAACATCATAGAGCGCCTCGGATCGGATCAGTTCCCCCGCATCCGGATCGGCGTGGGGCTGCAGCCCGAGGGCATGGATCTGGTCGACTTTGTTTTAAAGCACCTCTCCCCCGCCGAGCAGAAAGCAGCCGGTGAAGCGGAAGAACGCGCGGCCCGGGCCGCGCTGCTGGCCGTAAAAAACGGTCTGGGCGCCGCCATGAACAGCTATAACCAAAGGATAAAGCCGGATGGCGAAAAACTTTAACACCTCCCTGGCAAGACTTGCCGAATACGACGCTATGGGAAGGGCCCTCTTTACGGAGAAGGCCCCTGTTTGCGTGTCCGGCTTAAGCGAATCGGCTGCCGTTCACTTCTCTCTGGAACTGAGCACATCGGACGGTGCCCCGCACCGTATTTTCTATATTACCTACAATGAAGTCCGCGCCCGCGAGATAGCGGATGACGCCGCCGCCTTCGGTTCACGCGTTCCTTTGCTGTATCCGGCCCGCGATCTGCTCTTTGCCGGGGCCGACGTGCGCGGCTCCCTGCTCTCCCGCCAGCGGGTAACGGCGCTGCGCGCTCTTGCCGAGGAAAAAGACGCGCTTGTCGTCACTACCATTGACGCACTGCTCTGCCGGCTCATCTCGCCACTTCGCCTGTCCGAAAGTATCGTGCGGCTGAAGCCGGGCGATATCATGGAGCCGAACGTTCTGATCAAAAAACTGGTCGCGCTCGGCTACGAGCGGGAAAGCATCACCCGCATGCCCGGCGAGTTTTCCCTGCGCGGCGGGATCCTGGATATCTTCCCGGTCACCGAAGAAACACCGGTCCGCATTGAGTTTTTCGACGATGAGATCGATTCCATCCGCTTCTTCGACTCCGAGACCCAGCGCAGTCTGGAGAATGCCTCCGGCATCCATATCTATCCCGTGGACGAGCTGGGCGATGAAAGCGCGTCCCTGCTCGACTATATCACCGCCTCCGACGTTCTGATCCTGGAGGAGCCGGAGCGCATGGCGGAAAAGGCCGACGCCGTCACAAAAGAATACCAGGAGAGCGCCACCCACCGGATGGAAGCCGGCGAGGCGGAAAGCCTTCTGTCCCTGTATGAGCCGGATGAACTCTGGCCGCTTCTTTCCCGTCCCCGCTGCCTGATCCTTTCCTCCCTGCCGTACCGGGGAAGGCCCATATCGGCAGAAAAGGGCTTCAGTGTGGAGGCCCGCGCCATCCACGCCTATTACGGGCAGATGGACCTTCTGGTCGCAGATCTTAAGAAAATGCAGCGCGAAGGCTACCGAACCGTCCTGCTCATTGCCTCCCGCAGCCGTGCCGAGCGGCTCGCGAACCATCTGCTGGACTACGAGCTGAGCGCCTTCTTCTCCGAGGAAGAGGCCAAGGACATACAGCCAGGCCAGATCCTCCTCACCACCGGCAGCCTGCACAAAAGCTATGAATTCCCCTCCCTGCGGCTCGCGATCATCTGCGAAAACGATCTTTTCGGCAAAAAGCGCAGCCGCTCCAAAAAGACCTACTCCCGCGGCGGCAAGCCTGTCACGGGTCTTTCCGAGCTGGCCGTAGGCGACTACGTGATCCACGAGGATCACGGGCTGGGCGTTTTCCGCGGCGTGGAGCGCAAGATCGTGGACAATATCGGCCGCGATTATTTAAAGATCTCCTACCGGGACGGCGGCAATCTCTATGCCCCCGTCTCGCAGATGAATAAAATCGAAAAATACGCCTCCCGGGACACCGATTCCCCGCCGGTCCTCAACAAGCTCGGCGGCGCCGAATGGACGGCCACCAAGACCCGGGTCAAAAAGGCGGTCGGCCAGATCGCCAAGGATCTAGTGGCCCTCTATGCCACGCGCCAGCGCATCCAGGGCTATGCCTTCTCCGCGGACACCGTCTGGCAGAAAGAATTTGAAGAGCAGTTCCCCTACGAGGAGACGGAGGACCAAGCCCGTGCCATTGAAGCCGTCAAGGCCGACATGGAGAGCCACAAGATCATGGACCGCCTGATCTGCGGCGACGTCGGCTTCGGCAAGACCGAGATCGCCATCCGGGCCGCCTTCAAGGCGGTGCAGGACTCCAAGCAGGTCGCCTATCTGGTCCCCACCACGGTCCTGGCCCAGCAGCACTACAACACCTTCGTGGAGCGCATGAAGGACTACCCCATCCGGGTCGGCCTGCTCTCCCGCTTCCGCACGCCCGCCGAGCAGAAAAAGATCCTTGCGGATCTGAAAAAAGGCGCCTGCGATATCATCATAGGCACGCACCGCCTGCTCTCCGCTGACGTGGTGTTCAAGGATCTGGGCTTGCTGATCGTCGATGAGGAGCAGCGCTTCGGCGTCTCCGACAAGGAAAAACTCAAAAAGCTCCGCGAAAGCGTGGACGTCATGAGCCTGACCGCGACGCCCATCCCCCGCACCCTGCACATGAGTCTGATCGGCATCCGCGATATGAGCACCTTAAAGGATCCGCCCATCGACCGCCTGCCCATCCAGACCTATATCTCCGAATACAACGACGAGATCGTCCGCGAAGCCATCTCCCGTGAGCTCGCCCGCGGAGGTCAGGTCTACTATATCTGCAACAAGATCAAAAACATCGAAAATGTGACGGCACGCATTCAGGATCTGGTCCCGGATGCGGTGGTCACGTTTGCCCACGGCCGCATGCACGAGCGCGAGCTCGAGCGCATCATGTTCGACTTCGTGAACGGCGATATCGACGTCCTCGTCTCCACGACCATTGTGGAGACCGGCCTGGATATCCCGAACGTCAATACCATCATCATCCAGGATTCGGACCGCTTCGGTCTGGCCCAGCTCTACCAGCTGCGCGGCCGCGTGGGCCGTTCCAACCGCACGGCCTACGCCTTCCTGCTGTACCGCGGCGGACGTCTCTTAAAGGAGGTCGCCGAGAAGCGCCTCTCCGCCATCCGCGACTACACGGAGCTCGGCAGCGGCGTCAAGATCTCCATGCGGGATCTGGAACTGCGCGGCGCCGGCACTCTGCTCGGTGCGGCGCAACACGGCCCCATGGAGGCGGTGGGCTACGAGCTGTACGCCAAGCTCCTGGGCGAAGCGGTCAGCATTGAGCGGGGCGATAAGGAAAAACTCCGCTTCGACACCAGCGTGGACATTTCCATGGACGCCAATATCCCGGCTTCCTACATTCCGAACGAGAGCCAGAAGCTGGAGATCTACCGCCGGATCGCGGAGATCTCGGGGCAGGCGGACTACGACGACGTCATGGACGAGCTCATCGACCGCTTCGGCGATATCCCACGCCCCGTGGACCATCTCTTGAAGATCGCCCTCTTAAAGGCCCGCGCCCACAACGTTTACGTGACCGAGCTGGCGGCTTCGCCGCGCGAGATCCGTCTCAGCTTCCTGCCGCAGGCGCCGCTGGAGCCGGAGCTTTTCATCCGCATGCTGCGCGAATCCCACGGGGCGCTGCGCTTTAAGGCGGCCGGCGATCCCACCCTCACGCTGACATTAAAAGAGGGCGAGGCGGTCAGCGCCTCAGCCCTTCTCATGCGGACCGATGAACTGCTTACAGGCCTCGAGCAAAGCCTGCTGGAGCAGAAAGTTCTGTAAAACAAACTGGTTTCAGATAGCAAAAGAGGCCACCGCGCGGGTGACCTCTTTTTTGATGTCAGGACGTTTCATGACGTCCTTTTATAGGGAGGAAATTTTACACTTCCTCTTCTTTTTTCCGGCGGATCGCAAGAACCATGAACATGGCACCCACGAACGAGACAGCCGTGGTGGCGGCCCACAGACCCAGGTTGGAGTGGTCGCCGGTGTCGGGCGTTTCAGGCGGTGTCGGAGGCTTTTCCTTCTTGTAGTTATTCGTGAAGGTATAAACCGCTTTATCTGTCTCTTTGCCGTCTACGGTGATGATCAGCTCCTTCACCAGAGAAGTACCTTCCTTGGTGATGTGGTAGGTCAGCGTGTAGACCGTGGTATCGTAGGTGTAGTTCTTCAGGCCGGTGTTGACCTCGCTGATCTCGTACACATACGTGCCTTCCTTCGTGAAGATGATCCAGCCAAACTCGGTTTCAACATCCGGCATCGCCGTGATGGTCTTTTCCTGTCCCGTTGCGCCTTCCGGCATCGGAAGCGCTTCCAGGCCGGCCGTATTGCTGATGGCTTTCAGCTTGAAGCTG
>CADBSR010000017.1 GCA_902797385.1 uncultured Lachnospiraceae bacterium | reverse complement strand
GCTGAAAATAAAACATATCAAGCGAATTGAGGAGGATAGAAAACAATGAGTAAGATTATCGGTATCGATTTAGGTACGACCAATTCATGCGTGGCCGTAATGGAAGGCGGCAAGCCCGTCGTGATTGCCAACACCGAGGGCGTTCGCACGACCCCCAGCGTCGTTGCTTTCACCAAGACCGGTGAACGTCTGGTCGGCGAATCTGCCAAGCGTCAGGCCGTCACCAATGCGGACAAGACCATTTCTTCCATCAAGAGAAAAATGGGCAGCGATTACAAAGTCCACATTGACGGCAAGGTGTATACCCCTCAGGAAATTTCCGCTATGATCCTGCAGAAGCTGAAAGCGGATGCGGAAAGCTACCTGGGTGAAAGTGTCAATGAAGCGGTCATTACCGTGCCTGCCTACTTCAACGACTCTCAGCGTCAGGCCACCAAGGATGCCGGCCGTATTGCCGGTCTGGATGTCAAACGTATCATCAATGAACCGACCGCAGCCGCGCTGGCTTACGGCCTGGACAACGAAAAAGAGCAGAAGATCATGGTCTATGACCTGGGCGGCGGCACCTTCGATGTCTCCATCATCGAGATCGGCGACGGCATCATTGAAGTGCTGGCGACCAATGGCGATACCCAGCTTGGCGGCGATGACTTCGACAACAAGATCATTAACTGGATGCTGCAGGAATTCAAGCGCAGCGACGGCGTGGATCTGTCCGGCGACAAGATGGCCATGCAGCGCTTAAAGGAAGCTGCCGAAAAGGCCAAGAAGGAACTGTCCACCGCTACCACCACCAACATCAACCTGCCGTTCATTACCGCAACGAGCGAAGGCCCGAAGCACCTGGATCTGAATCTGTCCCGCGCGAAATTCGACGAGCTGACCCGTGATCTGGTGGAAAAGACGGCGATCCCCGTACAGAACGCTCTGCGTGATGCCGGCCTGACAGCCAACGACATCAGCAAGGTCCTGCTGGTAGGCGGTTCCACCCGTATCCCTGCTGTTCAGGAAAAGGTAAAACAGCTGACCGGCAAGGAGCCGAACAAGTCCCTGAACCCCGATGAATGCGTTGCCTTAGGCGCTTCCATTCAGGGCGGCAAGCTGGCCGGCGATGCCGGTGCGGGCGAGATCCTGCTGCTGGATGTAACGCCGCTGTCCTTAAGTATTGAGACGCTGGGCGGCGTAGCGACCAAACTGATCGAACGCAACACGACCATCCCGACCAAGAAGAGCCAGATCTTCTCCACAGCGGCCGATAACCAGACTTCGGTCGAGATCAATGTCCTGCAGGGCGAGCGTCAGTTTGCCCGCGACAACAAGAGCCTGGGCACCTTCCGCCTGGACGGCATCCTGCCGGCCCGCCGCGGTGTTCCGCAGATCGAAGTCACGTTCGATATCGATGCCAACGGGATCGTGAACGTATCCGCGAAGGATCTGGGCACCGGCAAGGAGCAGCATATCACCATCACGGCTTCCTCCAATATGTCCGACAGCGATATTGAAAAGGCCGTCCGCGAAGCCGCTGCCTTCGAGGCACAGGATAAGAAGCGCAAGGAAGGCATTGATGCCCGCAATGAAGCCGAATCCATCCTGTTCCAGACCAAGAACGCTATGGATGAAGTCGGCGACAAGCTGGATGCTTCGCTGAAGAGCGAAGTACAGGCCGATATGGATGCGCTGCAGAAGGTCGTAGACGAAACTGCAAACATGGAGAACATCACCGACAGCCAGGTCGATGCGTTAAAGAACGGCCGCGAAAAACTGATGAACAGTGCGCAGAAGCTGTTTGCCAAGATTTACGAACAGACGCAGCAGGGCCAGGGCGGCCAGGGCGGCTTCAACCCTCAGGATTTTGCCGGCAGCCAGGGCACGCAGCAGAGCGGCGGCAATGGCGGCAAGAACGATGACGACGTCATCGATGCGGACTTTAAAGAAGTCTAAAAAGAAATGATCCGGATCCGCTGGATCCGAAGCAAAACTGTTATCCTTAAGCGATGCGAAGGATCCCATGGCCCCCAACGGGACGATGGGATTCTTCGCCGCAAAAAAGGAAAGGGATAACAGGAGAGGAACCAATCATTATGGCAGAAAACAAACGCGATTATTATGAGGTGTTAGGTGTTCCGAAGACGGCGGATGAGGCGGCTATCAAGCATGCCTACCGTATTCTGGCCAAGAAATACCACCCGGATGCCAATCCGGGCGATAAAGAGGCCGAAGCCAAATTCAAAGAGGCTTCGGAAGCCTACGCCGTTTTGATAGATCCCGAAAAAAGGTCGAAGTACGATCAGTTCGGTCATGCGGCTTTTGACGGGGCGGCCGGCGGGGCTGGTTTTGATTTCAACAGCGCGGAGTTCAGTGATATTTTCGGAGATATCTTCGGGGATATCTTTGGCGGCGGCGGCGGTTTTGGCGGCTTCGGCGGTTTCGGCGGTTTCGGAAGTTCCCGGAGTGGTTATTCCACCTCTTCGCAGGGTGCCAATGTCAGAACACGGATCCGGATCAGCTTCCGGGAAGCCATTAACGGCGTGGAGAAGGAGCTGGATCTGAACCTGAAAGAACCCTGCCCGGACTGCAAAGGAAGCGGCGCCAAGCCCGGCACGACACCGGTCACCTGCTCCCAGTGCGGCGGATCGGGTCATATTACCGTGACCCAGAGAACCATCTTCGGCATGGGGCAGACCGTGAGAACCTGCCCGACCTGCAATGGCAGTGGTAAGATCATAAAGGAAAAATGCGCAAAGTGCGGCGGCAACGGGTATATTTCCCGCAGACAAAAGGTGAAGGTTTCTGTCCCGGCCGGGATTGATGACGGACAGAGCATCCGGATCCGCGGAAAAGGCGAGCCCGGGATCAACGGCGGACCTTACGGCGACCTTCTCGTGGAAGTGCTCGTCAGTGATGACCCGCTGTTCGTCCGTCAGGATACGGATATCTACTCAAGCTATGAACTGAGCTTTGCTCAGGCGGCCCTGGGGGATACCATCCGCATCCCGACCGTTTACGGCGATGTGGAATATGAGTTAAAGGCCGGGACACAGCCGGGCACCAGAATTCGTCTGCGCGGAAAAGGGGTGCCTTATCTGCGTCAGGAAAATGTCAAAGGCGATAATTATGTGACCTTTACGGTCAAAGTGCCCGAACGGATGAACAAGGAACAGCGGGAAGCGCTGCTGGCCTATGATGCGGCCATGGGCGGGCATCTGTCCGGGGATGGAAAGAAAAAGAGGAAAGGATTCCTGTAAAAGGAGAGAGCGATGTACCACTTCTTTGCTCCCGAAGGGAGAGGAGAAAGCGGCGAGCTGGTGATCCGGGGTCAGGATGTGAAGCATATCACCAAGGTGCTGCGCATGAAGATCGGAGAACAGCTCATTGCGAGTGACGGGCGGGACCGGGACTATCTCTGCGAGATCGCGGAGCTCGGCCCCGACTTTGTGCGTTTACGCGTTGTGAGTGATCAGCTGCCGTCTGCGGAACCTTCCCGCGAGATTCATTTGTTTCAGGGGCTTCCCAAAGCCGATAAAATGGATTATATTATTCAGAAGTCGGTGGAACTGGGCGTTTGCCGGCTGATTCCGGTCGAGATGGAGCGCTGTGTTGTCCAGCTGGATGCCTCCAAAAAAGAAAAACGCCGGGACCGTTGGCAAAAGCTGGCAGAAAGTGCCTCCAAGCAGTCGGGACGAAGCATCATTCCGGAAGTGGAAGCGGTCAGCCGCTTCGAAGAGGCACTGAAAATGGCCTCCCGCCTGGATCATCTGCTCGTGCCGTATGAGTCTGCCGAGAACATGGCTTATACGAGAGAATCGCTTTCGGCTGTTAAGAAGGGCGAAAGCGTCGGATTCTTCATCGGTCCCGAAGGCGGGTTTGCCCCGTCGGAAATCGAAAAACTGAAAGCCTGCGGTGCCAGGATCATTACCCTGGGACCGCGCATTTTAAGAACGGAAACAGCAGGGCCGGCCGTTCTGGCCATGATGACGCTGCTGTGGGAAGAATAATATGCAGGAAGTATATCTGGATAATGCCGCTACGACACGAGTCAGTCCGGCGGCCAGGGATGCCGTTCTGGCGGAACTGACAGACAACTATGGAAATCCGTCTTCGCTTCACCGAAAAGGATCGGAAGCGGAGAGGCTGCTGCGCGGCGCCCGCGAGACGATCGCGGAGGGCCTGCGGGTCAAGGAAAAAGAAATCTATTTTACGTCCGGCGGGACCGAGAGCAATAACTGGGCGATCCTGGGCGGTGCGAAAGCAAGGATCCGTCAGGGAAAGCATGTGATCACGTCTGCCATTGAGCATCCGTCCGTCAGTGAGTCCTTCCGCCGTCTGGAACAGGAAGGCTTTGAACTGACGGTCCTGCCGGTGGACAAAGAAGGATTTATCCGTCCTTCGGATCTGGCGGCGGCGATCCGGCCGGATACGGTTCTCATTAGCCTAATGGCTGTCAACAATGAGATCGGAACCATTGAGCCCGTCAGAGAGCTGGCGGAAAGCGCTAAGAGCGTGAATCCCTCGCTGCTGTTCCACGTGGATGCGGTGCAGGCCTTTGGCAAGATCCCGCTCGCACCGAAAAGCTGGAAGGTGGATCTGATGACGGGGTCCTCCCATAAGATCCACGGACCGAAAGGCAGCGGTTTCCTGTATATCTCCGAAAATGTCAGGATATTGCCGTTGATCCAGGGAGGCGGACAGGAAAAGGGTCTGCGCTCCGGAACGGAAAATATGCCCGGGATCGCCGGGTTTGGCGCTGCGGCAGCGGAATCGCTCGCCATGCTGGACGAAAACGCGGCCTATATGCGCCGCGTAAGAAGCCGGCTGAAGGAGGGCCTGATGAGCCTTCCGGACGTTACGCTGAACGGACCGGCGGATGACCTTCAGGCTGCGCCGCATCTTCTGAGCGCGACCTTTAAGGGCGTTCGGAGCGAAGTACTGCTGCACGCACTCGAGGAAAACGGGATCTATGTATCCTCCGGCTCTGCCTGCTCCTCCCACAAACGGGAGATGAGCCCGGTTTTAAAAGCGATCGGCCTGGAGAAACAGGCGGCGGAATCGACGCTGCGCTTTTCGCTTTGCCGCTATAATACGGAAGAAGAAATGGATTATGTTTTACAGGTCCTTTCCGAGCTTCTTCCCCGGCTGCGGCGTTTTACCAGAAGATAAGAACAACAGGAGAATCCAATGGAATATCAGGCTTTACTCATCAAATATGCGGAGATCGGCGTCAAAGGAAAAAACCGCTATCTCTTTGAAGACCGGCTTGTCAGCCGTTCGGCTGCCGTCCTGAAAAAGATTCCGGGAAAATTCAGAGTCTATAAATCCAACGGCCGGATCTATGCCATGGCCGAAGAACCTTTTGAACTGGAGGAAGCGGTTGACGCCCTGCAGCATGTGTTCGGCATTTCGGGGATCTGCCCGCTGGTGCAGCAGCCGGTCGTGGGACCGGAAGAGCTGATCAAAGCCGCTGTCACCTATTTTACGCAGGCGCATCCTGCTTTTGCCGGGAGCTTCAAGGTGATGGCGACCAGAGCTAACAAAGCCTATCCGTGGGACTCCAATGAAATCAACCGCAAGGTGGGAGAAGCGCTGTTGGCTGCCCTTCCGAATTCTCATGTGGACGTTCATACCCCCGATATTCTCTTTCGGATCGAAGTCAGAGAGAATCTGAATTTCTACTCGGAAACCATCCCAGGCCTGGGCGGAATGCCGCTCGGCGGGACGGAGTGCGGGATGCTGCTCTTGTCCGGCGGGATCGATTCCCCGGTCGCCGGATATATGATCGCCAAACGCGGGGTCAGGCTGGAAGCGGTTTACTTCCATGCCCCGCCTTATACCAGTGACCGCGCCAAACAGAAGGTCGTGGATCTGGCGAAGCTGGTGGCGGCCTATGCCGGACCGATCCGCCTGCACGTCATTAATTTTACGGATATCCAGCTGGCGATCTATGATACCTGTCCGCACGATGAGCTCACCATCATCATGCGGCGGTACATGATGCGGATCGCAGAGCATCTGGCGCAGGAAAACGGGGCGCAGTGCCTGATCACGGGAGAGTCCATCGGTCAGGTCGCTTCTCAGACGGTCCAGAGCATGGTCAGCACGAATGAGGTCTGCACGCTGCCTGTATTCAGACCGCTCATCGCTTTTGACAAGCAGGAGATCATCGATCTGTCCCGTCGGATCGGAACCTTTGACACTTCGATCCTTCCGTTTGAGGACTGCTGCACGATCTTTGTGGCAAAGCATCCGGTCACCAAACCGAACGCAGGGATCATCCGCCGCTCGGAGGAAAAGCTCCTGCCCGGCATCAACGATCTGGTCGCCAAAGCGCTGGAAACGGAAGAGATCATTCTCTGCGAATAAAAAAGCCGCCCTTTCATGGGCGGCAGAGGAAGAACAGACGCTTATTCAGCCAGGAAAGGGGCAATGGCCTTCTCCACTTCGTCCAGCGGTTCTTCTCCGTAAATATCCAGCTCAATGGGCTTGGACAGGTCCAGACTGAAAATACCCAGTATCGACTTGGCATCGATGGTGTAGCGGCCTGAGTGCATATCGAAATCGTTGTCGAAAAGCGTAATGGCACGTACAAAATCCTTGACCTTGTCAATGGAATCCAGTTTGATCTGAACAGTTTTCATAGTATCTCCTCCTTCTCACAAAAAGGCACGATGCTTTTGATGGATCCTATTATAAAGCATTCTGCAGGAAAGCGCAAGACAAACATGTCCAAAAAGCAAAACGGGCGAACCATCGCCTTTCACAATCTGGGCTGTAAGGTCAACAGCTACGAAACGGAAGCCATGCTGCGTCAGATGACAGAGCAGGGCTGGCAAAGCGTGCCCTTTGAGCCGGGAGCTGACGTGTATGTGATCAACACCTGTACGGTGACCAATATTGCCGACCGGAAATCCAGACAAATGCTGCACCGGGCCCGGATGATGAACCCGAACGCCCTGGTGGTGGCCGTGGGCTGCTATGCCCAGGTGGCGGGAAAGGGACTCCTGAAGGACCCTGCCATTGATCTGATCGTGGGAAACGATGAAAAAAGCCGGCTGCCGGAGCTGATCGAAAAGCGCCTTTCGGGCGGTGAAGATGCCGTCTTTGTCCGGGAGATCGGCCAGGTCAAGGAGTTTGAAGAGCTGCCGTTCGGCGGCAGCAGCGAGAAGACCAGAGCTTTTATCAAGATCGAAGACGGCTGCAATCAGTTCTGCTCCTATTGCCTCATCCCCTTCGCACGCGGAAGAGTGCGCAGCCGGACCCCGGAAAATACCCTGCAGGAAGCCGGGCAGTTAGCTTCGGAGGGATATCAGGAGATCGTCCTGACGGGCATCCATATGGCTTCATACGGCCTGGACCTGCCGGGAGATGCAGGCCATCTGGATTCCTACGGGGAACCCCTTCTGCATCTGATTGAAGATCTGGCCCGGATCGACGGGATCCGCCGGATCCGTCTGGGTTCTCTGGAACCCCGCATTATCACGCCGGCGTTTGCGGCCAGAATGGCGGACATTCCGAAACTCTGCCCGCATTTCCACCTGTCGCTGCAGAGCGGGTCCAACGGCGTCCTCAAACGGATGAACCGCAAGTATACCGCGGAAGCGTTTGAGGAGGAAATGCAGGCGTTAAGAGAAGCCTTTGATGAGCCGGCGCTGACCACGGATGTGATCGTGGGATTCCCGGGCGAAACAGAAGAGGAATTTGACGAAACGCTTCGCTTTTTGGAAAGAGTGAAGTTTTACGAGACCCATATATTCCGCTATTCCCGGCGGGCGGGCACCCTGGCCGATAAAATGCCGAACCAGATCCCGGAACCCGTCAAGGCACAAAGAAGCGCCCTTTTGCAGGCGCTGAATCTGAAAAACAAGGAAGCCTACGAAGCGGCCCTCCTGGGGAAGGAAAGGGAGATCCTGCTTGAAGAAAGGCTCCCGGAGGCCGGAGAGGATATCTGGACCGGCTTCACACCGGAATATGTAAAACTGGCAGTGAAAGCACCAGGGGCCGTGCAGGGCGAATGCCGGACGGTGACCGTAACGAACGATATGTTCCTTCGGTAAAAAAGGGACCATCAGAGGAGAAGAATATGATCCGGGAAAATCTGAAAGAAGTGGAAGAGCGGATCCTGGCGGCCTGCCGGCGCAGCGGCCGTCCGCGCGAGTCTGTAAAATTGATCGCGGTCAGCAAAACCAAGCCGGCCGGCATGATCCGGGAGGCGTATGATTGCGGTCAGCGCCTGTTCGGGGAAAATCATGCACAGGAGATCGTAGAGAAAAAACCGGTCCTGCCGGCCGATACCGTCTGGCATTTTATAGGAAATCTGCAGAAGAACAAGGTGAAATACCTGGTTGGGCAGGTCGCCCTCATCCATTCGGTCAATTCGGAAAGCCTCGCCGCCGAGATCGAAAAGCGCGCCCAGAAAGCCGGGATCGTCCAGGATATCCTGCTGGAAGTCAATATCGCGTCAGAAGAAAGCAAACAGGGAGCCGCACCGGATGAGATCCGCGCGCTGCTTCGTTTTTGTGAGGCACAGCCTCATATTCGGGTCTGCGGGCTGATGGCGGTCGCGCCTTTTTCGGATGATCCGGAGGATTCACGTCCCTTCTTTTCGGATCTGCGTCGGATGCTTTATGAGCTGAAACATGAAGTGCAGGAACCGGAGCGTTTCTGTGAACTCAGCATGGGTATGAGCGGAGATTTTGAGACGGCAATCGAAGAAGGCGCCACCTTGATCCGTGTCGGAACAGCCATATTCGGCAGCCGAATGCCCATTTAAAACAAAAAACGACAAAAAACGTGAAATATCGGAGCTCTATTCATACATTCCACAAAAAAATAATTTCAAAAAGCCGTTGACTTTTTTTTCTTCCGTGGTATATTAATAATATAAAGATTCAGGAGGATGAAATGGATCGTATTGATCGGGCTCTTGTGAAGTATCTTCAGGAAAACGCAAGATATTCACTTAAACAACTCTCTGAAAAAGTCTTTTTGTCATCACCGGCTGTAGCTGCCAGAATTGAAAGGCTGCAGCGGGAAGGAATTATTACGGGCTTTCATGCGGATATCGATCTGGAAAAGATCGATTATCATATCGTCGCATTTATCAATGTGGAGATGTCCCCGAAGGATAAGCCCGCCTTTATTCTGTTCATCAAAGATGAACCGAGTGTCCTGGAGTGCAATATCGTTTCCGGAAGCTATACGATGCTGCTCAAAGCGGCTTTCCAGTCTACCGTTGACATGGATCGATTTATCAGCAAGATTCAGCGCTATGGATCGACGGAGACACATATTGTATTTTCCACACCGATCCCCGCCAGAATTATTATGATGCAGGACGATATTACAGAAGAAGTAACGGAGCAGTAACGTATGGAACGCGCAGCAGGCGTAGTATTGGCAGTCAGTTCGTTGCCTTCTCCTTATGGGATTGGGACTTTCGGGCAGGCTGCCTTTGATTTTGCCGATTTTACAGAAGCGGCCGGGTTAAAACTCTGGCAGCTTCTGCCCTTGGGACCGACCAGTTACGGGGATTCCCCGTACCAGAGCTTTTCGACTTTTGCCGGAAATCCTTATTACATTGATCCGGATCTGCTGATCCGGGACGGCTTGCTGACGAAAGAGGAAGCCGAATCGTATGACTGGGGGCATGATCCGCGCCACGTGGATTATGGCCGGATCTTTGAATCCCGCTTTAAACTGCTTCAGACAGCCAAGAACCGGGGCTGGGACAAGGACCGCGAGGCGGTTGCAGTCTTTGAGCGGGACAATGCGTCCTGGCTGAAAGACTATGCCCTGTTTATGGCCTGCAAGAGAGCCTTCGGGATGAAGGCCTGGATGGAATGGCCGGAGGATATCCGGCTGCACAGACCCGAGGCCGTAAAGGCTTACAGCAGCAAGCTGCGGGAAGATGTGGAACTGTTTACCTACATTCAATATCTTTTCTTCCAGCAGTGGGAGGCGCTTCGCACGTATGTCCATACAAAAGGCATCCGGCTGATCGGCGATGTCCCGATCTATGTTGCCATGGACAGCGCGGACGTATGGGCCTGTCCTGAAATGTTTGAGCTGGATGAAGAAAACAAACCCCTCGCGGTGGCCGGTGTTCCGCCGGATTATTTTTCCGAAGACGGCCAGCTGTGGGGGAACCCGCTTTACCGCTGGGACCGCATGAAAGCCGATGGATTTGGCTGGTGGATCCGGCGGATCGAAGGGGCTTCCAGACTGTACGATATCATCCGGATCGACCATTTCAGGGGCTTTGATACCTACTGGTCCGTTCCGCCGGAAGCCTCAACAGCCCGTCCCGGTCACTGGTGCTACGGCCCCGGGATGGACCTGATCGGTGTTTTGAACCATTGGTTCCCGGGCCTGGAATTTATTGCTGAAGATCTGGGAACGCCGATGGACAGCGTGGAAAAACTCCTTCAGGATTCGGGCTGGCCCGGCATGAAGGTCCTGGAATTTGCTTTTGACAGAGAAGGCCAGAGCCGCTATGTGCCGCACCGGCATATAGAAAACTGTGTGTGTTATACCTCCACCCACGACAACGTTCCCCTGATGGGATGGATCAAGGATCAGCAGCCGGATGAAGCTCTCTATATCCGGAAGTATCTTCATATCCAGCCGGATGAACCGTTTTATAAGGGGATGATCCGGGGCGGTATGATGAGCGTGGCAAAGTACTTTATAGCCCCGATGCAGGACTATCTGGGACTGGATGAAGAGCACACCATGAATCGTCCGGGAACGATGGCCGGCAACTGGCAGTGGAGGCTTTTGCCCGGGGAGGCTTCGGAAAGTCTTGCCAAAGACATTGCCGAGCAGACAAGACTTTACGGCAGAAGAAAATGCCCGACTGTTATCGATCCGGTGGAAGATCCGGAGACCAGTCAAGGCGAAGCATAAAAAAGCGGCGGGAGAAATCCCGCCGTTTTTTCGTACAGACTCTTAATCATCAAGGGAAGATGTCCGGATGATATCGAAGGCTTCATCCCCTTTTTCCGCGTACAGCTCCAGGAGCGCTTTTAATTTTCTGGCCGTATCCGGGTGGATCAGACGATCCGTATTGCAGCGATTGTAATACTCCAGGGGATACGACTTGTCAAAATGTCCTTTATGATAGATCTCTCCGGCAGCGATCCGGTCACAGAACATTTCTATGATATATTTGTTGGGCATGGGAACAGGAGAGTAAACCGGCTCTTTTTCGCCGATCTTGTAATCCGTCCAATACTCGTAGTGGTGCTTGTTGCGGCCTTTGTGATGCATCCAGGCCTGGGAAGCACCTTCGGCGCGGCGCTCGGCATCGTTCGGCGAGCGATCCCCCTGGAAATACCGGGCCCCCAGCCAGAACTCCTGCGGGGAGTACTTGGAAAGATCATGAAACAGACCCTGCCAGAACAGACCGCAGCGGCGGCAGTGCTGAAACACAAGGTGACGGTGTGCATTGATGGTCCGGAAATGACGCCGGACATTTTTCAGGGTGAGCCTGGGTTCGATAGTTTCCTTCATATGACAGAGCCTTCCGGAAAAGGATACGGTCGGAGCAGATTACTTGGTGCCGAAAATACGGTCGCCGGCATCGCCCAGACCGGGGCAGATATAGGCATGATCATTGAGCTCGCGGTCCAGATTGCCGACGTAGATCTGCACATCCGGGTGAGACTCATGCAGCTTCTTTAAGCCTTCCGGCGCTGCGATGATGCACATGAATTTGATGGTCTTGCCGCCGTGCTGCTTGATCAGATTGATGGAGTCGACAGCGGATCCGCCGGTCGCCAGCATGGGGTCCAGGACAACGATGGTCCGTTGTTCAATGGGGCTCGGCAGCTTGCAGTAATATTCGTGAGGTTCATGCGTGACGGGATCACGGTACATGCCGATGTGTCCGACTTTGGCGGTAGGAGTCAGGTTCAGGATACCCTGCACCATACCGAGACCGGCGCGAAGGATCGGGACGATGGCAAGCTTGCGGCCTGCAATGATCGGTGACATGCATTTCTCAATGGGTGTAGTGACCTCCACATCGACAAGAGGAAGATCCCGGAGCGCTTCATATCCCATCAGGGTCGCGATCTCTTCGATCAGTTTACGGAATTCATTGGTGCCGGTGTTGATGTCACGCAGCATAGTGATCTTGTGCTTGATGAGAGGATGTGTCAGAATGGTTACATTTTCCATTTCCATGAATGTACCTCACAGGATAGATTTATTTCATTCTCATTCTAACAAATGAGAGAAGAGAATGCAAGATAAAAAGGAGGTCAAATGACCTCCTCTTGCTTATGACGGATCGGATGAACTCTCGGGCAGCGTCAGGACTTCTTCGTCTTTCTGACGCTCGGCGGGAGAAACGATGCGGGAATATACATTGCCTTTATCGAAGGTGACAGCGGAAAGATTTCCCTGATCCCGTCTGCGCTCGGCTTCATCCAGCTGATGCAGGCTGAGGAGCCGGTCTCTGACAGAAGAGGCAGCAGGCGCCTGCGGATCTGCCGTCTCCCCGGCGGGGGCGGTGTCGGCCAGCATCTCGTCCAGGCGGTCTGTCAGGGAAAGCCTGGAATCGGTCCCTTCCTGGAGGGACGCCTCCGCCACATCTGCTTCGGTGCTTTCCGGCAGCGCTTCCGGTTTCTGTGTCTCTTCAAGGGCAGCCTTCTGCTTTCTGTTGTGCAGGATCAGCCACACGGCCAACGAGATGAGAAGCAGACCGCAGCCGCTTAAGGATAAGATCAGGCCGGTGCCCAGTCCTTCCGGGATATAGGTCAGAACGACTTCATGTTCGCCCGGACCGACCATAACGCCTATGAAGGCATCGGCTAAAGGCGCCATCTCGGCTTCCTTTCCGTCAACGGTAAAGTGCCAGCCTTTGTCGATCGGGATCGAGAAGATAAGCTGGGACGCTTTGTCCGCACTGACGGTGCCCCGGATCTGCGTTTTGAACGTCTTGTCCGTAAACTCGGTGATCACGAAGGGGTGTTCGCTTAAGGCGTTGACGGCAGCAATAAAGTTGTCGATGTTGAGACGGTACAGGGTGACGGTGAAGGTGCTGACATCCGAGGCAACGAGCTTGATATTGTCGTTTTCTTCAAGATATCCGTAGTCCACCAGATAATTCCGGTTAATGGAATCCCACACTTTCTGGTTTTCCCCGTTGACGCTGGCGGTGACTTTTTTGACGGAGCTGCTGCCGACATAGGCATAGTAGTGGCCCGCCTTGTCCGCGGTAGCCGTCATGGTTGCGCCGGAGACGTTGGACTTCACTGTGTCAAATATATTGCCGATCCCGGTGGTGATACTGACGAAGGTGTTCTGGGAGCGGACCGGAGCGGTCGTGGTGGGCGTCCAGAGAAGATCCGTGTCGGCCGGGACCAGATACCCGAGCGGCAGCGTATAGAGATTGTGGTACAGATAGTTATAGCCGCCTTTGCGGTCCGGGGTGGAATCCACCAGCTCGTAGATCGGACTGTTCGGCAGTCTCTTTTCAGTCAGTTTATATTCAATGTCCAGGAACGACCATACGAAGGGCGTCGCGCCGGTGATGGCATAGGCGTTGGTGTTGCCTTCCAGACCGAACTTCTTGTAAAAGTCAGAGATGGCGGCATTGGTCGTGGACGAGAAGATGGAGGCGCTGTTGTAGCCGAAATAGACGCCGTCATTCTTGGTTCGGATAAACTGACGCTCGATTCGGGTGAAGATTTTGCCTTCTTCGGCTTCGGCGACCAGTTTGTCCATACTGTCGTTGTAGCGCATGAACTCGGAACGGTTGACGTAGGAGACACTGGTAACGGCGGTATTGAGACCCATTTCCACGATCAGCAGGCAGACGCCGAAAGCGATCGCGGTACTCTTTTCCATCCGGCCGGTTTTGTGGAGATAGGAGAAGAGCACATACAAGGCCAGAAATGCAATGCTGGCATAGCAGGCGTAGTAGGGGATCTCGGCGGAATCCGTGATCACTTCCACCACCAGGATGGCGCCAATGGCACCCCAAAGCAAACGAATCAGCGTCTGTTTGCTGATCCGCTCCCATTCGCGGGCGCCCTCAAAGCACATGACCATGATGATGAAGGTGTAAAGGTAGGACTGGCGGCAGGGCAGCGAATTGGGGTAATGCAGTCCGTGCCAGATATAGTTCAGGACGTTGGTATTGAAGCTGAGCAGCATAAAGCCGATCAGCAGGGTGTTGGCGATCTTTTCCCGGAAATGGACATTTTTGTTCATGTAATACAGCGGAACAAGCAGGAAAACGAGGACGCCGGAATAGATATTGGGCCAGTGGTCCAGACCGATCTCCACGTCGACCACGACCAGATGACGGGCCAGCATGTCAATGATGGAGAAGTAATTTGAGATCGTTCTCGGGAAAGTCGTATTGGCAGAGGCTGTCCCCATGAGGGCATAAGCGCAGGGAACCACAAGAATGGCGGCGATCATGCCGGCTACCAGGGAATAAAAACCAAAGGAGGCGATCCGCCCCAGGATCTTTTTGGCACCGAGACCGGGCGTGGCGATCAGGCGGTTGATGAAGTACAGCACCATGAAAATGCAGAGCATGATGCTGATATAGTAATTGCAGAGAATGGACAGTGCCAGAGCAATGCAGTACAGGAAGGGATTGTTCTTGCTGATCAGCAGGTCCAGGCCATAGATGGCAATAATGGAGAGCCAGAGCACGTCCAGCCACATGATATTCCAGCTGTAGGCGGCCAGATATCCGCTTAACGCGTAGCAGACACCGCAGAGCGTAATGGCCCAGTGACGGGTATGGAAGCGCTTGGATAAATACCAGGCCATCGCCCATCCGCACAGCCCGATCTTTAAAACGATCAGGAAGGTGATGAACTCGATCATGTACTCGGTCGGGATCAGGAAAGCAAACAAATGAAGGGGCGCGCACAGGTAATAGGCGAAGAGCGCCGTATAATTGCTGCCCAGACCGATATCAAAGGCATAAAGCAGGCTTTTTCCTTCCCGCAGCCGATCGCCCAGGTCCTCGAAAAAGGCTATATATTGATGATACAGGTCGGTTCTGAGAAAGCAATTGTCTCCGAAGGGCCAGATCTGCTTGCCCGCAAAGATCCCGAGCATAATGATGATCGGCATGACAAAAGCGGCAATAAGAGGAAGTTTTTCGCTGAAGCTGCGTTTATTCTTCATCGGTTTTCTCCTTCTTGAATATAAAGAGTTTGCTGAATATATAGTTCAGGATCACGACCAGGACGCTCGCGATCAGCTTCATGATCCGATCGTCCATATGGAGCAGGTCAACCGTCACAAAGAGCAGCAGTTCTTCCATGCCCAGGGAAATGAGACGCCCTGCCACAAAGCGGAAGAATTCGGGGATCATGACAGCCGGTGAATAGTCCTTGCTTTCAAACACAAAGTGCTTGTTGGTAAAGTAGGCGAAGATCACGGCAACGATCCAGGCGATCACATTGCTGATCAGATAATTGACCCCGAGACTGCGGAGCGGATAGTAAACGGCATAGTTGACAGCTGTCGTCAGGATCCCGAAAATGATATACGTGATGGTCTCACGGTTCACATATTTTTTGAAAAGACGTTTTAAGCTGTCTTTCATCGGGACGCCTCCCGCGGCGCATCTGCCTTTTCAGCTTTGAGATCCGTCTCCTTCAGGATGTAAATGGGACGGTCCTTGGCTTCCAGATAGATGTGAGCGATATATTCGCCGACGATCCCGATCGAGAGCTGGATGGTCCCGCCCAGAAAAAGCGTGACGCAGAGCAGTGAGGCATAGCCGGGAACGTCGATCCCCATGATCAGTGTCTTGACAAGGGTGATCAGAATATAAACGATGGAGATCAGAAACAGGACAAGGCCGAAGTTCCGGATCAGGCGAAGGGGCTTGATGGTGAAGGAAGTGATGCCGTCGATGGCATACTTCAGGAGGCCGCGGAAGCTCCACTTGCTTTTCCCTGCTGTCCGCTCGACATTGTTGTAAGGAAGCCAGACCGTGTCAAAGCCGACCCAGACGAAGATCCCTTTGGAGAAACGCTCGACCTCGGAAAGGGAGAGGATCGAATCGACCATGGGCCGGGTCATCATGCGGAAATCCACGGCATTCTGCGGCATCTTCACATCCGAGAGGGAATTGCTGAAACGGTAAAAGAAGGAAGAGAAAAGGCTGCGGAGCCCCTTCTCGCCTGAGCGGGTCTGACGGCAGGCCGCGGCGCAGTCATGACCGGCTTCGATCTGCTCCACCATCTTCGGAATGAGGGCAGGCGGGTGCTGAAGATCTGCATCCATGACAATGACATAATCACCGGTGGAATGCTTCAGGCCGGCATACATGGCGGCTTCCTTGCCGAAATTCCGGGAAAAGGACAGGTAGTGGACTCTTTCATTGGCGGCCTGCATGCGGCGAAGGATCGAAAGTGTTGCGTCCCGGGAACCGTCATCGACAAAAATATAGGAAAAACGGTACGCGGAAAGAGCGGACGTAACCCGTTCCGTTTCCTGCAGAAACGTTTCGATCACTTCCGCTTCGTTATAACAAGGCACAACAATATCGACAGTCTTCATGGCACAAAAACCCTCCCGGCAAAATCGGAAAGAGCCGTTTCCCAGGCGGGGAAAACAGGCTGGTGGAACAATCCACTAATCTATCATTATAGAATACTTCCCCGAAAAAGTAAACTAGCGGGAGACACTCTCATCGTCGTCTTGGGTCTCAGGGTCTTCCAGCGTGGTCTTTTTGTTCTGAGCCATGCGCAGGAACAGAATAAAAACATAGAGCAGGATCGGAAGGGCTATGGTCATGCCTAAGGTGACCCGGAAAAGCGGCTGCATTTTTTCGGAACCGCTGATCGCGGCCACAAACAGCACCAGATACATGGATAACAGGAGAATGATGACGATCAGAGCACCGATCCGTTGAAACTTTTTCATTTTGATTCCTCTTTCATTGACGAAAGTCAACGGACATATTATAATAAACAGGTAATTGAATGTCAATGAAGGCAGGCAGATCCTATGGCAAGACGGAAGAAAAAAAGAGGCAAACTGCTGGTGGTTTCGGGATTCTCCGGGGTTGGAAAAGGCACCGTGATAAAGCAGCTGATGGCTGAGCATCCGGAGTATGCTTTTTCTGTCTCCGCAACGACCCGCGCGCCGCGGCCGGGTGAGGTGGACGGAAAGGATTATTTCTTCATCGATACGGAAACATTTGACCGTTTTGTGGATGAGGACCGTTTCCTGGAGTATGCCCGCTTCTTTAACCGGGCTTACGGGACCTTGCGGGAGCATGTTGAAAAGCTCCGGGATGAAGGAAAAACAGTGATCCTGGATATTGAAGTGGAAGGCGCCATGAATGTCTGTCGCCTCTGTCCGGATGCCGTCTCCGTTTATATTATCCCGCCGGATGCAAAGGAGCTCGTCCGGAGGATCGTCGGGCGCGGGACCGAAACGGCAGAACAGATTCAGAAGCGGATGCTGAAAGCGGTCCAGGAAGCGGATATTGTGGAGCGGTATTCGTATATCGTCGTCAATGATCAGGTGGAGAAGACGGTGGACGAGATCCATTCGCTGATGCAGGGATCGGGGACAGTGCGCGTCCCGCGGGAAAAAGCACTTCAGATCACGAAAGACGTTCAGACAGAATTGAAGGAAATCTTGAAAGATCGCACAGAGTGTGATAATATATCTATTTGAACATTGCATTAAAAGGAGAACCCTTATGTTACATCCGTCATTCTCGGAAATGATGAACAAGATCAACAAAGAAGGCGAAGAGCCGGTCATTAAGAGCCGTTATTCCATCGTGATGGGCACTGCCAAAAGAGCCCGCCAGCTGGTTGACAAGGGATATATGGAACTGGAAGATCATTCCCGCAAGCCGCTTTCCATTGCTGTGGAAGAGCTCTACAACGGGGACATCCGTATTCTGAACGAGGAAGAAAAGGCCGAATATCAGGAAAGATATGCGGCGATCATGGCGGCGGAAGCGGAACGTCTGGCGAGAGAAGCCGAGCTTCGCGCGGCGGAAGAAGAAGCCAAGAAGCGGATCAGCATGGCTGAAGACGACGAGGATGATGATGACGAGGAAGAGGAGGACGACCTGGATCTTGCCTCTGCCATGTACTATGCAGATGAAGCGAAAGAGGATGTTCCGGAGGAAGACTGATGGGATCCGTCTATTTCCTGTCTCTCGGCTGTGATAAGAATCTGACCGACTCGGAATCCATGCTCGGGCTGCTGCAGAACGCAGGCTGGTCCTTTACGGATGATCCCGGGGAAGCCGAAGTCATTATCGTCAATACCTGTTCTTTTATCGGAGATGCAAAGAAAGAAAGCATCAACGCCATTCTTGAACTGGCCAAACAGAAAGAGAAAGGTTGCTGCCGGGCCCTGATCGCAACGGGCTGCCTGGCAGAGCGGTATAAGGACGAGATCTGCCGGGAACTGCCGGAACTGGATGCGGTCCTGGGAACCGCCTCATACCAGCATATCGTGGAGCTGACCGAAAAGGCACTTCAACGTCACGAAGGTTCGCTCGCCTGCTTTGAAGATGTTGATACCCTGCCGCAGATCCGGGAGAGGATCCTGACGGGCGGCGGTTACAGCACCTATCTGAAAATTGCCGAAGGCTGCGATAAGCGTTGCACCTACTGTGCCATCCCCATGGCCCGGGGCCGCTATCGCAGTTATCCGATGGAATTCCTGGTGGAACAAGCCGAACAACTGGCGCAAAAAGGCGTCCGGGAGCTGATCCTGGTCGCACAGGAAACGACGCTGTACGGGAAAGACCTGTACGGATATAAAGCCCTGCCGGAACTGATCCGCCGTCTGGAACAAATTGACGGGATCCGCTGGATCCGTCTTCTGTACGGTTATCCCGAGGAATTGACGGATGAGCTGATCGATCTTATGGCTTCGTCCCGAAAGCTCTGCCACTATCTGGATCTTCCGATCCAGCACACGGCTGATTCCGTGTTAAAGCGGATGGGACGAAGGACTACGCGGCAAGAGCTGCGGGAGAGGATCGCAGACCTCCGGAAAAGGATCCCGGATATCGCTTTGCGGACAACGATCCTGACCGGCTTCCCCGGCGAAACGGAGGAAGAACATCAGGAGAATCTGCGGTTTATAGAAGAGGTCCGTTTCGACCGTCTGGGGGTTTTCTGTTACTCCCGGGAAGAAGGAACGGCCGCTTACAGTATGAGCGGACAGGTTCCCGCCGGTGTGAAAAAGAGACGCCGCAAGGAGCTTATGACGCTTCAGCAGAAGATCGCATTTGAGAAGGCCGAAGAAATGATCGGCAAAACACTGACAGTCATGGTGGAGGGCCGGATCGCCGATGAAAACGTTTACGTGGCGAGGACCGAGGCCGATGCACCGGACGTCGACGGGTATTTGTTTTTTGAAGATGACCGGGAATGGGAGAGCGGTTCCTTTGTTCGTGTCCGTGTAACGGGCGCCAAGGAGTATGACCTGATAGGAGAGCGAGTCGATGAATCTGCCGAATAAACTGACCATTCTGAGGATCCTGATGGTCCCCGCGGTTGTAGCGCTGATCCTTCTGGCAAAGGACAATCTGCATTTCTATCTGGCGGGCATCCTGTTCCTTCTGGCATCCTTCACGGATTTTCTCGACGGGTATCTCGCCAGAAAGAACAACTGGGTCACCAATTTCGGGAAGTTTATGGATCCGCTGGCAGACAAGCTCCTGGTGTGTTCTGTTCTCATCAGTCTGACGGCGCTGGGACGCGTTCCGGCCTGGGCTGTGATCGTGATCGTGGCAAGGGAATTTGCCATCAGCGGCTTCCGCCTGGTGGCGGTTGAAAAAGGAATCGTTATTGCGGCGGGGAATCTGGGAAAGCGGAAAACCAATGCGCAGACGCTCTGGATCGCCTTTCTGCTGTTCCCGTTTGCATGGAAATACTGGGATCTGACGGCTGATATCCTGATGTGGCTGTCCGTGATCCTGACGATCTGGTCCTTTGCGGACTATATTCACCGGAACCCTTCGGCACTAAAGGAATAAGATCATGAACTGGCTTAAAGATCTGTATGTGGGTGAAAAGGCGCAGCCGGTGGCTGCGGAATTTCTGCGCGCGGCAGAAAGAGGGAAGAAAAGCAAGTATGACAAATACTGGCTGATCACGCTGTCCCTGTATCCGAAAGCCCAGCTGGATCTTTTGAGCGTTAAGGAAAGCCGAAACAAGCAATATCAGGGCAATCAGCTGAGCGTTCTGGGACTGGCATCTGACCAGGCCGAAGCATATGCCCTGGTGGAGAAGATGACAAATGACTGCCTGAAAGCAAGCGGATCGCCTGAACTGAAATCCTATTTTGCTTCCTGTCCTTTTGTCAGCTGGAGGGAGGTGAGAGTATAGCAGCCTTTCTTTCTGTACTACTGCTGATCCTGAAGATCCTGGGGATCGTCCTTCTGATCCTTTTGGGACTCATTTTGCTTGTCGTTCTGCTGGTTCTGTTTGTCCCGTTCCGCTACCGGATCCGGGGACGGTATCATGAGCAGATCAAAGCAAAGGTCAGCGTATCCTGGCTCCTGAAAATGATCCATGTGAAAGCGGAAGCAATCCAGGCGCAGATTCGCGTCCGAATCTGCCTGTTTGGCTTCGTGCTGAAGAAGATGTATCTGGGGAACTGGGGAGATGAAGCGCCCGGTGGGGAAGCCGATCTGAAAGACACGGAGAAGACGACCGGGCCGGCAAAGGAAGTAAAGCCTCAGTCGGCGGAAGAGAGCAAGAAGAAAGCCGAAAAACCGCCGAAGGAAGCCGCTGGCAGCCGCCCGTCAGAACCGACCGGAACGGAAGAAAGCGGCAAGGCAGCCGCTCCGAAGGATAAATACGACCTTCTCTTTGAGAAACTGGAGAAAAAGGCCGCCGAGAAGCAGGCCTTGCTGGACCAGCAGACAAAAGAAAAAGAGAAGAAGGAAGCGGAGCCGCCTGCGGCAGATGAGAGCCTAAGCGAGGAAGAAAAGTCGTTCCTCACGACGGTGCTCGAGTGGTCTGAAAAGATATCAGACTTCTGGGACGATGAGAAGAACCAGTTTGCGGTTGGCCTGATCGAGAAAAAGCTTCTTGGGATCGGGAAGCATCTGCTTCCGACCACCTTCCTGATCGACGGCGAACTCGGACTGAGCGATCCCGCCAAGACGGGTGAGATCATCGGAAAGCTCTACCGTTTCTATCCTCTGTACGGAGATCATATCCGTGTGCGGGGGATCTATGACGAAGAGCGGACCAATATGTATGCAGAGATCGGCGGCCGGATCCGGCTCGCGGTCTTTGTGGGAGTGGCCCTCCGCCTTCTGGCCAACAAGCGAATCCGGAGCTGGCTGAAGATGCTTCTTAAAAAAGACAAAACAAAAGATACCGGGAAGGACGGTCCCGTTCGGACCGGGTCCGGATCTCATACATCAGAGAAATCCAGCGTGAATGCGGCATAACAGGAGGAAATAACAATGTCGGAGAGTAACAACAGATTTGACACAGCCATGCAGTCCATGTTTGAAAGCATGAACGGGCTTATCAGCTCCAAGACCGTTGTGGGAGAACCGGTCGTGGTAAATGACAATACGTTCGTCCTGCCGCTGATGAATGTCTCGGTCGGTGTCGGAGCGGGTGCCAATGTCAATGAAAAATCCAACCGGAATCTGGGCGGCGGCGGCCTGGGCGCCAAGTTCAGCCCCAGTGCAGTCCTTGTTGTTCAGGATGGCAATGCCCGTATCATCAATATCCAGGAACAGGATAAGCTGGTCCACCTGATCGAGTCTGCCCCGGATACGGTCAACCGTGTTCTGTCCATGCTGCACAAGAAGAACAGCAAGGTGGATGCGGCGGTTGAACAGGCTTTTGATGACCTGGAGATCTGACGCCGAACAAATCCTGAAAAATATTTAAAAATCCCCTTGCTTTTTTCGAAGGGCTTTGGTATAGTACCACTGTTGCGTCTAAAACGCGGCTTTTATGCAGTAAGGAGGTGCTGACATGGCGAAATGTGCTATTTGCGGGAAGGGTGTTCACTTTGGAAACAATGTAAGCCATTCTCATAGACGGTCCAACCATATTTGGAAACCGAATATTAAGTCTGTTCGCGTGAAGGTGGAAGGCGGAACACAGAAAATGTACGTTTGCACTTCCTGCCTGAAATCCGGCAAGGTTGAAAGAGCGTAATTTTCCGCCCGAAAAAGCAGCCCGCTGACAACTGTCAGGAAGGGCTGCCTTTTTTTATCCAGACGAGGTCTGCTGTATGGTCACCATGTCTTCCAGAAATCAAAGTGAGGCGATCCTGAACGATCCTCCGCTGAAAACGCTGCTGGTTTTTTCCGTCCCGATCATCCTGGGCAATATTTTCCAGCAGCTTTACAATATTGTGGATGCGATCGTTGTAGGACGCTTTCTGGGGGATACGCCGCTTGGCGGGATCAGTATCGCATCCCCCATCATGGATATTTTTTATGCTCTGCTCCTGGGCATGAGCATCGGTGTGAGTGTTCTGGTCGGCCGGCTTTCCGGCGCGAAAGACTGGATCCAGCTTAAAAAAGTGCACATCACCAGCCTGTTTGCGGGCGGGGCTTTATCGATCCTGTTTTCTATCATCGGTCTTGCCTTTTCCCGCTCTGTTCTGACCGGACAGGGATATTCTGCAGAAACCGTGGATCAGGCCATGAAGTATCTGTATATCATCTTCGGCGGTCTGATTTTCTGCTTCTTTTACAATTATTTTGCGGCAGCCCTGCGGGCCTGGGGGAATTCCCGCATGCCGTTTATTGTTTTGTTGGTTTCGTCGACCCTGCATGCCGGTCTGGACATTCTGCTGTGCGGTGTTCTGGGGCTCGGGATCATGGGCGTCGCTTTGTCCACGGTGTCCTGTCAGATCCTCTCTACCGTGTGGCTCGCGGTGTATATTGAGAAACACTGCAAGGAACTGAGCCTGAAAGGGGAGAAGCTGAAACCGGATCTTTCTCTTCTGGGGATGATTGCGGGGTATGCCTGGGCGGCTGCCCTGCAGCAGGCAGTGGTAACGCTTGGACGTTTTCTGGTACAGGGTATGCTGGCGCCGCTGGGAGAAACGACCGTGACCGGCTTCAATATGGGGGTCAGGGTTGAACAGTTCCTGTTCTGCTTCTCGCAGGGGATCAGTGCTGCGATGGTCGTGGCGATCTCCCAAAACCTCGGATACGGCAACCGGAAGAGGATCCGGGCATTCTATTTCACGACATTGAAAATCATGGTCGTGCTGCTTGTGATTCTGGGCAGCCTGACATTTTTCTTTGCTCCTTCCCTGGTGGCTGTCTTTTCCAAATCGCAGGCAGTCATTGAAGCTGGGGCAAAGTATCTGCATACAATGGCCTTTTTCTACAGCCTCTCGTTCTTCGGCGAAGCCATTCAGAGCTTCTTCCGTGGTCTCGGCCGGCTGAGACTCACCATGATCGCTTCCGCAGGATCCATTGTCCTCCGTGTCCTTTTTTCCTGGCTTTTGGTTCCGCTGTGGGGCATCGGCGGAATCTGCATGGGGATCATCGTCGGGTGGTGCCTGATCGTTTTCGGCTTTGGTACATATAGTCTGATTTGCGCAAAAAGAATCGTGAAGATTCTGTGAAATTCAAGATTTTCCGGTTGACAGATGAGCCCTTTTTCGTGTAAATTAAATGCGGTCATATATTTGTCTGACTCAAAAGCAATATTATGAGAGAGGACCCATATGAGAAAGCAAAGCAAAAGAGTTGCCATCACAAAACGTAGCATCGAAACGGCGTATCTTGATATTTTATCGGATAATAGCGACGGAAAGATGACAGTCAAAGAAGTCTGCACCCGGTCCGGCGTGAATCGAACGACTTTTTACAAGTATTACAATGATCTCGCTGATCTTGGCCACAGTGTCAGACAGGGGATCCTGAAAGAGCTGGAAGAGATCCTGGATGAAACGATCCCCGAGGATTTTTCTGATATGTTCGAATTTGTATCACAGTTTGTGATGCATGTATACCGTGATGATCGTATGAAACGCTTTTTCGTCCTGTATCGGGAGAAAGAGTTCCGTGAAAAAGCAAAAGAACTGACCAACAAGCATTATCTTCACCCCAAATTCGGACGCGTCATGTCAGATGATGTCATGCTTCAGATCGAATACTGTCATGCTGCTTTTGTGGGACTGCTTGAATTATGGATCGCAAATGGCCTGGTGACACCGCCGGAAAAGATCACGAATTGTATCATTACAAATTCCAAGAGGATCTTGCAGAGATAAGTCTTGTTTTTTTCTATACAATAGTGTATAATCCTTTTTCAGTTTTGAACTATTTATGAAAGGAGATCCTTCATGAAAGCCAATATCAAAACGGAAAAAGGCGAAGTTATCATGGATACCGATGTGATTGCCAAATACGCAGGCGCGGTTGCGGTCGAGTGTTTTGGCATTGTCGGCATGGCAGCCATGAATGTCAAAGAAGGCATCAACTCACTGCTGAAAAAAGAGAATCTTTCTCAGGGCGTGAGCGTTCAGATCGAGGAGGGGAAACTGCTCCTTGATTTTCATGTGATCGTGGCCTATGGCGTCAGCATTGCGGCGGTATCGGATAATCTGATCGAAAATGTAAAATATAAGGTGGAAGCCTTTACCGGGATTCCCGTGGAGAAGGTGAACGTCTTTGTGGAGGGCGTGCGCCTGATAGATTAAGGCCCGGGAGGAAATAGGCAAGTGGCTACATACAGAATTGAAGCAGAGCAGCTTTTAAAGCTGTTTCTCTCCGGTGCAGCGGCACTGGAAGCGAATAAGACATGGATCAACGACCTGAACGTCTTTCCGGTTCCGGACGGTGATACCGGAACCAATATGACCATGACGGTCACGATGGCTGTCAAGGAGCTGAACAAGCTGGATCAGCCGGATATGGAGTCGGTGGCAAAAACGATCGCCTTCGGCTCTCTGCGCGGGGCCCGCGGCAACAGCGGCGTTATTTTGTCTCAGCTGCTGCGCGGTTTCTGCAAGGTGACGCAGGAAAAAGAGTATCTGGATGCGGAAAGCATCAGTGAAGCGCTGAAAAAGGCCGTGGAAACGGCGTATAAAGCCGTCATGAAGCCCAAGGAAGGAACGATTTTAACGGTGGCCCGTGGGATCGCCGAATTCTGGGCTGAAAAGAAGCAGGAGAGCGCCAATCTCGAGACGCTGTTAAACGAAGCCATTTCTCACGGCGATGAAGTCCTCGAGAAAACGCCTGAAATGCTCCCTGTCCTGAAAGAAGCCGGCGTGGTAGACTCCGGCGGTCAGGGCCTGATCGTTTTCCTGAAAGGGGCGTATTCCTGTCTGATGGGACATGAGATCACCCTGGCGGATGCTGAGGAAAGCAAGAAGAGCGGGTTCCTGAAGAACGGTGAGTTCGAGCACGAAGATATTATCTTCGACGAAGCCAAACTGGGTGAGATCGTCTTCGGCTACTGCACGGAGTTCATGATCCATCAGGATGAACCGTTTACCGAGGAAAGTGAAACAGCCTTCCGGGCCTATCTGGAAAGCATCGGGGATTCCATCGTTATGGTGGCGGACGATGAGATCTGCCGTGTCCATATCCATACCAATGACCCCGGCAACGCCATCCAGAAGGCTCTGAGCTACGGCCCGTTAACGAATCTGAAGATCGAAAACATGCGTTTCCAGAACGATGCGCAAAAACGGCGCAATTCCGAACGCAGAGCCGCCGCGCAGAAGGTCGTGATGAACCCGAAGAAGAATCAGGAGATCCCGGAAGAGGAGTGGAAGGATTACGGGTTTATTGCCACGGCAGCCGGCGCGGGATTCGTGGAAATTTTCAAGAGCCTCGGCGTGGACGAGATCGTGGAAGGCGGACAGACCATGAATCCCAGCACGGAGGATATGCTCAACGCGATCCGGAAAGTGCCGGCCCATGCGATCTTCCTGCTTCCCAACAATAAAAACATCATTTTGGCGGCACAGCAGGCAGCCAGCATGACCACGGATAAGAAAGTCGTTGTGATCCCGACCACGACCATCCCGGAAGGGATCAGCGCGATGCTGGGCTTCAGCCAGGATCAGAACGTCAGGGATAACGAAAGCATCATGCGGCAGACAATGGAGAATGTCGCCAGTGCGGAAGTGACTTATTCCGTCCGCTCCACGACCATCAACGGCACCAAGATCAAAAAAGGTGATATGATGGGTCTGGGCGGCCCGAACGGCCTGTATGCGGTCGGGAAAAAGCTGGAAGAAGTGGCTGTAGCGACGGTGGATGCCATGATGACGGAGAATGCCGCTGTGATCTCCGTATACTACGGCGCGGATGTCAAGGAAGAAGATGCGCAGAAACTGGCGGATATTCTGACAGATAAATACAGCAGCTGCGACGTAGAGCTTTACAACGGTACCCAGCCGATCTACTATTATATCATTTCAGTCGAATAAATAGGGGGAGAGGGAATCCCCGGGGATTGCAGACAGAGCAGAGGGGGATTCCCTTTGCTCTGTTTGTTCGTGGAGACAACGTATGGAACAACTGTCGGAGCTGAAGATCGAAAAGCTGCAGGGGATCGGGCCCCGGAGTGCCGAAGCACTGCGGGAGTACGGGCTGGAAACGGCCGCCGATCTGCTGCGCTATTTTCCGACGGATTATGAGATCCTGGAGCCGGTCCGGACCATTCGGGAAGCCGTTCCGGGACAGATGATCTCCGTGCAAGCCAGGATCGTTTCGGCCGTACAGTCACACGGTTTTGGCAAAGATGCCGTGATCTCGTTCAGGATCAGCGACGGGCTCGGTTTCCTGCGAGTGAATTTCTTTCACATGGCTTATCTGAAGAGTTCTCTGAGGCAGGGCCAGGAACGGGTCTTCCGCGGGATCGTGCGCGATGCAGGCAAGTATGGCCTGACGTTAACTCAGCCGCGGCTTTATGATCCCGCAGAATATGCCCTGATCCAGGGGCAGATCACGCCACGGTATTTCCTCCCCGCTGCCATTTCCCAAAAACGTTTTCTGGCCGCCGTTCGACAGTGCCTGCCCAAAGCGGAAGAGATGCCAGCCCTCCTTCCGGAGAGCGAAACAGGGACAGAGAAAACGACGCTCGCAGAAGCGTACCGGCAGATCCATTTTCCTGAGAGCAGCAGAGCCCTCGAGGAAGCCCGTTCCCGCTTGGTCCTGGAAGAGTTTATTCTTTTCATTTTACAGATAAGACTGCTCAAGGCAAGCGGCGAAAAACAGGGAAATCCCTGCCCTATGCCGCGATCGTCCTTGGCGGATGAGGCCATTCGGAAACTCCCTTACACGCTGACAATGGCGCAGAAAAGGGCCTATGAGCAGATCCGCCAGGAACTGGCCGGACCGCACAGAATGAATCGTCTGCTGCAGGGCGATGTCGGCTCCGGTAAAACCGCCGTGGCCCTCCTGGCCTTGCTGCTGGCGGTGGATAACGGCTATCAGGGAGCACTGATGGCACCGACGGAAGTCCTGGCAGAGCAGCACTTTGCCAAGCTCTCGGCTTTACTGGAAGCCTGGTCGATGCCGGTCAGCATCGTTTTGCTGACGGGGTCCGTTCGTTCGGCCAAACGCCGGGAGATTCTGGAGCAGATCCGGAAAGGTGAAGCCGGGATCATTGTAGGAACGCACGCGCTGATCCAGGAAGGCGTTGAATATCAGAACCTGGGCCTTGTGATTACAGACGAGCAGCATCGCTTCGGTGTCAGACAGCGGGGGAAACTCGCCGGAAAGGGAGTGCTTCCGCATACGCTGGTCATGAGCGCGACGCCGATCCCGAGAACGTTGGCCATCATCCTCTACGGGGATCTGGACGTTTCCGTTCTCGATGAGCTGCCGGGCGGGCGGATCCCGATCCAGAACGCTCTGGTAACACCCGCTGCCCGAAAAAGTGCTTACCGCCTCATTGAAAAAGAGATCCGGGCCGGTCACAGGGCGTATATCATCTGCCCGTTTATTGAGGAGAGTGAATCCTTACGGGGTGAAAATGTCGAAGACTATGCGGAAAAACTGAAAGAGGTTTTCCCTTCGGATATCCGCATCGGGGTCCTTCACGGCAGGCAGAGCTCGGAAGAGAAGAACCGGATCATGCGGGAATTCGCCGCCGGAAAGATCGAGCTTTTGATCTCCACGACCGTCGTGGAGGTCGGCGTGGACGTTCCGGAAGCGACGGTGATGATGATCGAAAACGCGGAGCGCTTTGGCCTGGCCCAGCTGCATCAGCTTCGGGGGCGTGTAGGCCGGGGATCCGCTCAGTCCTACGCGATTTTCGTGGACGGATCCGGGCGTAAGGAAAAGAACAAGCGTCTGGAGATCATGATCCGCTCCAACAACGGATTTGAGATCGCAGAAGAGGATCTGAAACTGCGCGGTCCGGGCGATCTGTTCGGGATCAGACAGAGCGGTGAGATGCATTTTGCGCTCGGAGATATATACAGCGATCATGCGATTTTGCTTAAGGCAGCGCAGATCGTTTCCGGCATCCTGAAGGAGGATCCGCAGCTTTTGTCTCCGGAGCATGGAAATTTGAAGGAAGCTGTGCTAAAGTATGGCTTGAAGGAGGATAGTTTATGAGTCTGAAAGCTTTGGATTTTGCAGATATATACGGGGGCGATCCGGAACCGCAGGCCGCCCGCTATGAGTCTTTGAACCGGTTTTTTGTCAGGACTTTTCATAAAGCACCGGAGCGCTTTTACAGAGCACCGGGCCGGGTCGAACTGGGCGGCAATCATACGGATCATCAGGGAGGCGTGACCTTGTCTTCCTCGGTCGATCTGGATCTGATCGCAGCCGTTCTGCCGTCAAATGACGGACTCGTCCGGCTTTGTTCGGAGGGCTTTCGGCCGAATACGGTCGATCTGCGGGATGTGGAATACCACAAAGAAGAAGAGGGTACGACGATCGCCCTGATCCGGGGCATGGCCGCCGGCATCAAGGCGCTTGCGCCGCATTTCCCGCAGCCGGGACAGGGCGGCTTTTCGGTCTGCGTCCAGGGAAGTGTTCCGCCCGGAAGCGGACTGTCTTCCTCAGCTGCTTTTGAGATCCTGATCGGCACGATCCTCTGGGATCTGTACGGAGAAGGAGAGCTCTCCTCCGTTACGCTCGCCAAAATGGCGCAGCACGCGGAAAACAAATATTTCGGAAAACCCTGTGGCCTGCTGGATCAGATCAGCTGTGCCACCGGGGGCATTGTCTCGGTCGATTTCTCAAAAGAAGAACCCTGGGTGCGCCGTGTCAGCACCTCTCTGGAGGAGAGCGGTTATAAGCTCGGCATGGTTTTTTGCGGCGCTTCCCATCAGGATCTGACGGAAGAATATGCTTCGATCCCCCGGGAATGCCGTATGATCGCAGCCTATTTCGGAAAAGAGAGACTGTGCGACCTGCCGGAGAAGGATTTTATCGGCAACCTGAAGGAGCTTCGAAGTCTGTTCGGAGACCGGCCGGTCCTCAGGGCTCTGCACGTTTATGAAGAAAACAGACGAGCCCTGTCGGAAGCCATGTGCCTCATGAAGGGGGACATGGACGGTTTTTTAAGACTGGTCAACGCTTCGGGCAAGTCGTCGGCCATGTATCTGCAGAATGTGACGCCGCGACGGGCTGTCAGCCATCAGGAGCTTTTGTTTGCGATCGGGCTCTGTGAGTATACCTTAAGGGGCCAGGGCGCTGTCAGAGTCCACGGAGGCGGATTCGGCGGAACAGCGGAGGTTTTCGTCCCCAGGGAAATGTGGGCGGAATTCCGTCTGCAGATCGAAGCGGTCCTGGGGGAAGGCAGTGTGGTCCCGCTTTCCATCAGTCCTGTAGGCGGCGCCAGGGTGAATGTTTTATGAACATGCGGTCCTTTGGAACAACAACGGCCGGAGAGGTTCACGAGCTGACGATCCGAAATGCCTACGGTATGGAGGCCAGAATCCTGACGCTGGGGGCGGCCTTGCGAAGCCTGACCGTCTTTGATGAAGAAGGGCAGAAGCGGGATATTGTTCTCGGATATGATACGGCCGAGGCCTATTCTGTGGGCAGCGAATATTTCGGGGCAACGGTCGGACGCTGCTGCAACCGGATCGCCGGCCCGGATTTCGAACTGGACGGCAAAACCTATCCGCTTGTCCTCAATGAAGGAGGCAACCAGCTGCACGGTGGTCCCTTTGGCTTTTCCCGTCAGATCTGGATGGCTCTGCCGCTTGGCGAATCGGAGGCTGCCTTCCGCCTGTATTCATCCGACGGAGACATGGGCTTTCCGGGCAACGTGAGCGTTCAGGTGACGTACCGTCTGACGGAAGATTCTTTGATCATCGAGTATGAAGCCGAAAGCGATGCGCCTACCCTCATGAATCTGACCAATCACAGTTATTTCAATCTTTCGGGCCATGATAGCGGAAGTGTTGCCTCGCATCGCCTGCGCTTAAATGCCGACCTTTATACTCCGACAGGGCCTGACCTGATCCCGAGCGGAGAGATCCGCTCCGTCAAGGGCAGCTGTCTGGACTTAAGGGAGGGCCGGCTTTTAGGGGAGATCCTGGAGGATGCCTTCCTGTCCGCCACGCAGGGGCTGGATCACAACTTCGTATTAACAGGCGATAAGGATCTGCCGTTTGCCGTGCTTTCGGATCCGGAGGAGAAAATCGTGATGGAGGCGTTTACGGATCGCCCTGCCGTTCAGATCTACACGGCCGGCGGCCTTCGGGACGTTCGCGGAAAAGACGGCGCTCTCTATCAGTCGCATCAGGGGATCTGCCTGGAAACGCAGGGCTTCCCGGATGCCGTACATCATAAGGATTTTCCGTCTGTCGTCCTGCCTGCCGGAGAAAAATGGCACTCGAAGACGCAGTATCGCTTTAAGGGATTCAGCCGGATCCGACGCAAAAAGCCTGTCATGATCTGGGTATAAAAAGGAGAACTTCATGGAAATTAGTATTCTTGATCTCTGGTCAGTTGTGGGACTGATCGCAGATATCCTGATCCTGGCTGTTTTGATCCTCAGCCTGATCCGGGGCGGCCAGAAGGGCTTTGTTTACTGTGTCGTGTGGCTGGCCTCCATTGTCGCTGCGGTGATCGGAGCGAGGCTCGCGACCGCTCTTTTTGAAGAACCGATCACGGAGTTCATTTACACAAAGTCCGAAAAACATATCCTGGAGGCAACGGAAAATGCAGCCCTGGAGTTGGACAGCATCGACTGGGACGACCTTGACTTTTCTCCGGGCCGGGAAGAACGGCTGACAGAAGAGGAATATGCGGTTTTGATGAAGAATGAAGGACTGGCGAAAGTCGACAAGGTAATGGGCAGTGTGGGGATCAGTGAAAGTTCCCGCCGCGAACGCTTTTATTCCATTGCCAGGTCGATCCATACAAGTTCCGAAAATGCCTCAACGCACATCGCCAGGATGTCAACGGAAGTGGTCCACAAGGCCATCCGCCTCCTGGTGCGGGTCCTGCTGATCGTCATTGTCTTTCTCGTTGTTCTGCTTTTGCTTCGCCTGTTGGGAGAGGGCCTCTCGAAGCTGTTTGAAAAGATCCCCGTTGTGGGATCGCTGGATAAAATCCTGGGGGTCGTTTTCAGCTTTCTGTCCATCTTCCTTATCATCCTGGTGCTGCTCTATGCCTGGCAGCATATATGGCCGGACAGCTTTAACCGCTTTACGGCCGGCGCACCGGTCACCGCCTTCCTGGCAAAGCACAGTCTGCTGATCAGTTTCTTCGGAGAATAAAAAAAGGAGAGCCGTCCGATTATGGGCGGCTCTTCTTTTGTCTGAAAAGGATTTATCGGATACTTTCCAGAAGGTTTTCCACCTTCACGGCAACGTCCTTCAGGGCACCCGGCGTAAAGGGCGAGACAAGACCGGCTTCCTCCAGAAGCTGCGGCCAGAGCTTTGTGCCGCCCTTGCGGGAGAGGGCGATATAACGTTTAAAGGCGTCATCGTAATTCTCCTGCGAGGCCAGAAGGAATTCAAAGGCTGCGGTCTGCGCCAGGACGTAATCGATGTAATAGAACGGACTCTCGTAGATATGCATCTGATACTGCCAGCGAGTGCCTTCTTCCAGATACGGGATCCCTTTGGTGCTCAGCCAGGGGCGGAATTTCGCTTCCAGTTCGTTCCAGCAGGCTTTGCGTTCCGCCGGGCTCATGTCCGGTTTTTCATAGACGATATGCTGGAAATAATCCACGATCGTCCCGTAAGGCAGGAAGCTGAAGGCATCCAGCGCATGCATATAGCGGTAATCTTTCGTCTTTTCACCGAAGAACTTGTCCATATGCGGCCAGGCAAAGAACTCCATGCTCATGGAGTGTGTCTCGGCTGTTTCCATGCCCATGCCGAGCTCAAAGGGTTCGTTGTCAAAGCAGAACCAGGCATTTAAGGCGTGACCGGCTTCGTGGGTCATGACGTCAACATCGCCAGCGGTGCCGTTGAAATTGGCGAGTATGAAGGGCTGCTTATACAGATCGAA
Organism: uncultured Lachnospiraceae bacterium; assembly: GCA_902797385.1. Classification (GTDB taxonomy): domain Bacteria; phylum Bacillota; class Clostridia; order Lachnospirales; family Lachnospiraceae; genus UBA6987. The sequence goes on along the minus strand of CADBSR010000017.1, from coordinate 3,554 downwards.
GGACGTGCAGTAACCGCCGCCCCACTTGTTTTTGCGGGAGTCCACGTCGAACGCTTCGTTTTCCAGCATCATATCGATGAATTTGGCTGTCTCCGGGCTCATGGCGTGGTACATCTCTTTGGCCGCTTCAAAGATCGCTTCTTTTCCGAAGGGCTTCGGATCGCCGCCGGGGATCACGACGTCGTTATCGTAGAGCATGTAGTCGCCTTCGATCCCGAGACGTTTGGCATTTTCGGTGCGCAGTTTTGCCACGACCGGAACGATATCTTTCAGGATGTTTTCACGGAAAGCGGCAACGGCTTCCTGGTCGTAGGCCAGACGGCCCATGCGGTAGTAGCCGAGCTCGACAAAGTTCTTGTAGCCCATCTTTTTGGCCATACGGTCCCGGATATGGACCAGACGGTCGTAAATATCGTCCAGTTCATTTGCGTGGGCGGCCAGGCCTTTGCCCAGGGCTTCATAGCATTCCCGGCGGGTCGCGCGGTCATCGGATTTGGCGTATCCCATCAGGATGGTGCGGGGCATGGTTTCGCCGCGGAATACAAAATCCATGCCGGCCATCAGCTTGCTGTATTCCATAACGACCTTGTTTTCTTCGACCATATCTTCAATGATGGAAGGAGACATGCTCTTTAACTCATTTTCCCACTGTCTGAACACCAATGTCCCCAGTTTCTCTTCCAGGGCCGGGCGGTGCGGGGATTCCAGCATGGCTTTCATATATTCCTGCTGCAGGGCCTGCACCTCGGGGCTGATCTCGTCATAGTATTCGTTTTCGGCAACATAGAAAGGATCAACCGTGTTGATGGTATAGCGCATACTGGCCAGCGAGGCGTTGGTATAAAAACGAAGGAAGAGTTTCCGGTACTCTTCCCGGGCGGCGAGAATATCCTCTGCTGAGGTGGCGTTCCGGATCTTTGCAACGATCTCGGGCAGGTTTTTCCGCACTTCTTCAATGGTGACGCGCTCATAAGGGAGCTGTGAGACTTTCATAGAGACCTCCTGTTAATATTTGGCAAATTCGATCGCGGTTCGGGCTGCCAGGCGGGCATTGTTCAGAACCAGTTCAATATTGGATGCAAGGCTGTCGCCGCCGGTCAGTTCGGCGACTCTGGCCAGAAGGAAGGGCGTCGTATCTTTTCCTTTGATGCCCTGCTCCCGGCTTTCGCGGATCGCCTGATCGATCGCGGCATCGATCACTTCCTTCGGCATGGAATAGGCTTCGGGGATCGGATTGGTGACCAGGATCCCGCCTTTTAAGGAAAGCTGCCCGGACGTATGCAGGACTTTGGCCAGCTCAGCCGGGGTTTCGACCCGGTAATCGACGGAAAAACCGCTGTGACGGGTATAGAATGCCGGCAGTTCCGAGGTCTGATAGCCCAGAACGGGAACCCCTTTTGTTTCCAGATATTCCAATGTAAGCCCCAGATCCAGGATGCTTTTGGCACCGGCACAGATGACCATGACCGGCGTCTGAGCGAGTTCCTCCAGATCGGCGGAAATGTCCATGGTCGTTTCGGCACCGCGGTGTACGCCGCCGATGCCGCCGGTCGCGAAGATCCGGATCCCGGCCATGTGGGCGATCATCATGGTGGTGGTTACGGTCGTGGCGCCGTCTTCCCCTCGGGCACATAAAAGAGCCAGATCCCGGCGGGAGGCTTTGGCGATCCGGCGTCCTTTCTTCCCGAAATATTCAATTTCATCGGCGCTGAGGCCGGCTTTTAAGCGTCCGCCGATCACGGCAATGGTCGCGGGAACCGCCCCGGCATCGCGAATGGTCTGCTCGACGCGCAAGGCTGTTTCCACATTCTGCGGATACGGCATGCCATGGGAAATGATGGTGGATTCAAGTGCAACGACTGGTCCGTTCCCGGCCAGGGCCTCGGCCACCTCGGGATGGATATCAAGATAGGAATTCAAGAAATGACCTCCTTTAAGGGTTTCTTTTTGATGGTATTATAACGGATTCCAAAGAGATTGACAAGCTTTATGCCGCAGGGGAAAGGGCGCCGCAAACGCTTGAAGATTGCGAAAAGAACCTGACTGTGCTAAGATAGGGCCGGCAGCACAGGCTGTCCACTCTGTTTCAGGAAAGGAATGACAATGTCAGCAGTTCTTCAAACCTATGAGCTGACGAAAGCCTTCGGCTCAAAGCTCGCGGTAGATCATGTCAATATGACGATCGAACGGGGCGATATATACGGTTTTATCGGAAAAAACGGGGCCGGAAAGACGACCCTGATGCGTCTTGTTTTAAACCTGGCCCTGCCGACCTCCGGCAGGATCGATCTGTTTGGGGCAGCCCCGACAATGGAAAGCCGGCAGCGGATCGGCTCTTTGGTCGAAACGCCGGGATATTATAAAAACTGCTCTGCCAGAGAGAACCTCCTTCGCTTTGCCATGCTCTACGGGGCGGATATCCGGGAGGTCGACGGAATTTTAAACCAGATCGGTCTGGCAGGGACGGAGAATAAAAAAGTCGGGAAGTTTTCCCTTGGCATGAAGCAGCGCCTCGGGATCGGGATCGCGCTTTTAAATCATCCGGAGTTTATTATTCTGGATGAACCCATCAACGGACTGGATCCGGCCGGTATCCAGGAGATACGGAACCTCATCCTTTTCTTGAACAAGGAAAGAGGCACTACCTTCCTGATTTCCAGCCATCTGCTGGATGAACTGTCCAAGATCGCGACCCGCTTTGGCATCATCAACAACGGGAAACTGGTGGAAGAGATCCGCAGCTGTGATATAGACGAACGGGATGGGAGCCGGACCCGTTTTGTGGTCAGTGATCCGGCCTCGGCCGCCAGAATCCTGGCTGAGTTTGCCGGCTCCGAGAATATCCTGGTCCGCGATTATGCCGTCACCGTAATGAACCGACAGAAAGATGTCGCCGCCATGAACCGGCTGCTGGTGGAAGCCGGGATCGGTGTCAGCGGCATTACCCATGAAAACGGGGGACTGGAATCGTATTTTATGAAAAGGATCGGTGGCTGACGATGGGAAGATTGCTGCATTTTGAGACCCGTAAATTGTTCCGGCAGACCAGCTTCTATGTCTGCCTGGCGGTGCTGCTGGCGCTTGTCTTTGTGGGGATCTTTTCCACTTATTCGCTCCTTCGGATCGCACAGAGTGAACTGGGGGTCGAAATGAACCTGGCAGATCTGGCGCTCTTTACGGATTCGCAGTTGAATGCACGTGGGTATCTGTTCTCGGCCCTGTCGGGCAACAATTTCCTGCTTCTGGCCGGGATCTTTACGGCGCTGTTCATCTGCTCCGATTATGTGGGTGGGACGGCGAAAAACGTGATCGGACGGGGCTTTTCAAGAGCTTCCTATCTGAATGCAAAGCTTCTTGTCTGTGAAGGCGGCATCCTGCTGTATGCCGTTTGCTGCTGTGCGTTTTCCTTTTTGATGGCTACGCTGTATTACGGCGCAGGCAAAAACTGGGAAGTCAGGGACCTGTTGCAGTTGTTGATACAGTTCCTGATCGTTCTGGCCTACGGCGCCTTCTTTTCCTTCCTCAGTCTGCTCACAAAAAAAAGCGGCGCTTCG
>CADBSR010000016.1 GCA_902797385.1 uncultured Lachnospiraceae bacterium | reverse complement strand
CGCCAAAGGCAACTACGTGATCGCCGGCGGCGACTTCAACCAGACCTTCTCCAACGTTGACCTGAGCCGCTACCCGCAGCAGGAAGGGCTCTGGGCATCGGGGCTCATTGATGTAAGCAGCTTCGGTCCGGACTGGCAGTTCCTGATGACGAACGAAGTTCCCTCCTGCCGCTCATTGGATCGGCCCTATGCCGGCGCGGATCATAAGGATTTCCAGTACTATGTGATCGACGGCTTCATTGTCTCCTCCAATGTGAACGTCCAGAGCTTTGACGTGCTGGATCTGGGCTTTGTCTGGACCGACCACAATCCGATCCTCTTAAACTTCTCTCTGAGCGAAGAGGCTGTGCCGTGAAAGAACCCTGGCTGTGGGCCACAGCGGCCCTGATCGTTTTCATGAATCTTTTGTCCTTTGCGCTCATGGGGCTCGACAAGGGCCGCGCCAAAAAAGACAAATGGCGGATCTCCGAAAAAACACTGTTTCTCGTCACCGCCTGCTTTGGCGGCCTCGGCGGAACGCTTGGCATGTTTTTGTTTCATCACAAAACAAAACACTGGTACTTCCGGCTCTTTTTCCCGCTTTTTCTGCTGCTGCAGGCAGCCGCCATCGCCTATTATTTCCTGAAAATCCGTGGAATCAGTTGAACAAATGTCCGAACTCTTTTATAATAGAATTATATTTTTCCCCCTTTGATATTGGTATCCCTTATCAATCGGAGCAGCCCGGGAATAAACCGCATAAGGAGGCAACTGTTATGGAACGAGCTATGAGTATCACCAAACGTCAGTGCCTGTTCACCATGATCAGCGCTATCGTCGTCGTTGTCTGCGTCTGCATCGGCGTCACCATGAACCTGACGACTATTTATGATGAAAACTTCGATCACATGGGTCTTCGGACATTTTGCATGTTTACCGTCAACTCCAACATCCTCACAGCAGCAGCCATGGCCATGGTCATCCCCTACACCCTGGACGGCCTGCGCAAGCACAATTATCACATGCCGCGCTGGATCATGGTTCTGGTCTATGCCAGCGTCACCGCGATCTCCTTAAACTTTCTGATCTCGCTGTGCATTCTGGCGCCGGTCAAGGGATTTCTCCTCATCTACAGCGGCTCCCGCTTCTTCCTGCACGCCATCTGCCCCATCCTGGCGATTGCCGCCTTCTGCTTCTTCATGAGCGAACAGAAGCTCGGCTTTGGGGACTCCCTGATTGCCCTGATTCCGGTCTTCATCTACGCTGTCCTGTACTATATCATGGTGGTCGTGATCGGGGAGGAAAACGGCGGCTGGAACGATTTTTACGGCTTTGCCACCCGCATCCCCATCTGGATTCCCATGATCTTCTTAATGCCGCTTACCCTCGGCATTGCCACGGTTCTCCGCGTGCTGCACAACCACTGTTACCAGAGACGCCGCAACGAAGAAGCTGCCTTCTACAGTGAAGCCTTCGCGCACGAGGACATCCGGCAGATCGTCGGTGCCATGGCCCGCACGCACAGTTCCGAAGTCAAAATGCGCGATATTCTGGTCCCGACACGGATCATCGGCATCATTATGGAATATAACGATGACAAAGACGTCACTCTGGAGGAGCTCTGTGCGATCTACCTGAAGGAATATATCGCCAGCGGTTCCGTCAAAACGCTGGATAAAATGTGGATATGAAAAAGGTATTTGAACGATTTGACATGAGCGCGCCGCCGGTGCGCACCAAATGGTATCTGCGGCCGCTCGCTTACCTGATCAGTCTGCCGGACGTAAAAAAGCACGGGATGATCCTGAAAAAGCAGGGCATGGACGGAATCAAGCCGCCCTACGTTCTGCTTTGCAACCACAACGCTTTTATGGATTTTAAGGCCGCCACCATGGCTATCTGGCCGCACCGCGCCAACTACGTCGTCGCCATCGACGGCTTTATCGGCCGGGAAAAGCTGCTGCGTGACGTCGGCTGCATCGGCAAGCGAAAATTCACCAACGATATTTCCCTGGTCTTTAATCTGCGCAAAACCATCCGGAACGGCGACATCGCAGTCATCTACCCAGAGGCGCGCTACTCCCTCTGCGGAACCACGGCAGTGCTGCCGGAATCTCTGGGCAAGCTCTGCCGCCTCCTGGGCGTGCCGGTCGTAACGCTGATCTGCCACGGACACCACGTCAATTCTCCCTTCTGGAATCTGCACGATCGGGGCGTACGCCCCACCGAAGTCCAGATGACCAGACTCTTTACGGCCGAGGAGATCAAAAATACGCCCGTCGATGAAATCAACCGCCGCATTGTGGACGCCTTTCAGTACGACGACTTCGCCTGGCAAAAGGAGAACGGCATCCTCACCCCGTACAAAAGGCGGGCAGAAGGCCTGCACAAGGTCCTCTACCAGTGCCCCGCCTGCGGGAAGGAATTCCGTATGGCTTCAGAAGGGACGCGTTTGTTTTGCCGCGCCTGCGGAAAAGGCTGGCAGATGACGGAGCTGGGCGAGCTGGCTGCCGAATCCGGCGAAACCGAGTTCAGCCATATTCCCGACTGGTACGAATGGGAGCGGGCTAACGTCAGGGCCGAAGTGGAGGCCGGGAGG
>CADBSR010000015.1 GCA_902797385.1 uncultured Lachnospiraceae bacterium | reverse complement strand
TCCGCGACCTCTTCGCAGACTGTCAGATTGACAAAGCGCCGATTGCGGCCACCGAAGCGATCGAATAGGTGGCTTCAAATACCGTATTATCAATATCAACACCGCCCGCGAGCTTTTCAAGATCTTCAGCGGTAAGGTCGCCGTTGCGAATCCCTTCCATCGCCGCGACGAACTCCTCCTTCGTGAAGCCATCCTGCACGGAGGCCGCGAGGGCGTAGGCTTCATCCGGGTTCTTGATCGCGCTCAGCTTCGCGACTAGCGTCTCATCCTTTTCTACCTTCTGCAAAAACAGTGCAATCTTCTCGTTCATTAAAAATACCCACTTTTTGTATTCATTATGGAAAGTCTGAAATCCTTCCTGTCCATCTTCTAGATGGCTGCCGCGCTTGCGACCATCGTAACTGAATAGGGATATAAAGAGGCGGAGACGCTTATGGAGGTAGAAATGAGAGTGTCATCATCACTGCCGCCGGACATTCGGGCAAGTTCGTCAGCGGAAAGCTCGCCATTGCGAATTTGCTCCATCGCCGCGACGAACTCTTCCTTCGTGAAGCCCTCCTGCACGGAGGCCGCGAGGGCATAGGCTTCGTCAGGACTCCTGATCGCGCTCAGCTTCGCGGCAAGCGCCTCGTCCTTTTCTACCTTCTGCAAAAACAGAACAATACTCTCGTTCATCCGTGAATCCTCCCTACTGTTCGCCATTGCGTCCAACCGTCGTTATATCGCCAATGCTGCGGCCGCGGTGCCGGCGGATGAAACTCCGGTTGAGATCATGACGCTTTCCACGACATCATCGGTTTTTGCGCCTCCGGCAAGGGACGCCAAATCAGCCTCGGAGAGCTCATCCTTCCTGATCTTATCCATCGCCGCAATGAACTCTTCCTTCGTGAACCCCTCCTGCACGGAAGCCGCGAGGGCATAGGCTTCATCCGGATTCCTGATTACCCTCAGCTTCGCGGCGAGCGCTTCGTCCTCCTCTGCCTTATTCAGAAACAGTGCAATCTTTTCATTCATTGGGAAATCCACTTCCTTAATTCAATCGTCATACGGCCGCCAGAGCGGATACGGTGGAAACCGTTGAAATTGAGGTAAGGATGCTTCCCACGACATCATCTGCGTCGCCTCCCGCAAGGGACTCCAGATCCGCATCGGAGAGTTCATCGTTCCTGATCGCATCCATGGCCGCAATGAACTCTTCCTTCGTGAAGCCATCCTGCACGGAAGCCGCAATAGCATAGGCTTCATCCGGATTCGTGACGCCCTGGAATCTTGCTGCAAGGGCTTCGTCCCCCTCTATCTTCTTCAGAAGCAGTGCAATCTTTTCATTCATTGGGAAATTCTCCTCTTGAATTCAATATTCCGCGGATTCGGAGGAAACAGCTGAAAACGCTTTATCCTCGGACAGCTTCTTCAACAACAGTTTCATATTCTCGTTCATCGTATTCATCCTCATAAAGCACCGCGGTTCCGGCGCTGGCTGTCTACCTGCCAACGCCGGGACCGCTGCAGCTGTAGTGCTGCCAGGTTGAGAGATGATACTTCCCGTCAGATCGCGGCACCCCCCGCGGCAGCCGCGCCACTGTATACGGACATGGAAGCGGAAATGGTGGCTGTCGCGTCAACACCGCCCGCAAGTTTCCCAAGATCGTCAGCGGTAAGGTCGCCATTTCGAATCCCTTCCATCGCCGTCACGAACTCTTCCTTCGTAAAGCCATCCTGCACGGTGGTCGCGATGGCGTAGGCTTCGTCCGGGTTCTTGATCGCGCTCAGCTTCGCGGCAAGCGCTTCGTCTTCCTCTACCTTCTGCAGAAACAACTGAATCTTCTCGTTCATACGAAACCCTCCTAATATAATCAAATGATCCAGGAATCATTGCCGCCCATCTTCTAAATGGCTGCTGCCGCGCCTGCGGCTGCCGAAAGCGAAGTGACTGATGAAGAGACGGAGGCGCTTATGGACGCGGACATGAGAACGTCGTCTTCAATGCCGCCGGACATTTTCGCAAGGTCGGCATCAGAAAGCTCACCGTTGCGAATCCCTTCCATCGCCGCCACGAACTCTTCCTTCGTGAAGCCATCCTGCACGGAGGCCGCGAGGGCATATGCCTCATCCGGGTCCTTGATCGCGTTTAACTTCGCGACAAGCGCCTCATCCTGTTCCACCTGTTTAAGAAACAACACGATATTCTCGTTCATATGACCACTCCCCTTTTTCAAACGGCTGCAAGGACTGCCATCGTAACCGTTGACATCACGCCGGAAATCGTGTCTCCGCCGCCGGACAGCTGCGCAAGATCATCATCAGTGATTTCCCCGCGATTGATTCTATCCATTTCTTCTACAAACTCTTCCTTCGTGAAACCGCCCTGTATGGAAGATGCCAAGGCAAAGGCTTCTTCCGGATCCTTCATGGCGCTCAGCTTCGCCGCGAGCGCATTGTCCTTTTCCACCAACTTCAGAAACTGTACGATATTCTCGTTCATTGAAATGCTCTCCCTTCATAAACAGCCGCGGCGCAGGTTCGCAATCTGCCGTCAGACAGCGCCTGCGGAGGCGATCATCACAGTGCCGGAAACCGTGAACGAAATGGGGATGGTATCTGTTGGCTGAGAGCCGCCAGCCATAGCAGCCAGGTCGTCTTTGGAAAGATCACCGCTGTTGAGCTGTTCCATGGCGCTGATGAACTCTTCCTTCGTGAAGCCGACTTGCATGGAAGCAGCCAGTGCGTAGGCTTCATCCGGATTTGTGATGTCTTTGAATTTTGCGGCAAGCTCCTCATCCTGCTGTACATTCTTAAGAAACAGCTTAATGCTCTCGTTCATATTATTCTCCTTTTTTATAATGTCAAAATATGCGGGATACACCTGTCCTCCGGTGGATACCGCGGTTACGCTGATAAAGGATACTTCCTTTATCGGCTGCGGCGCAGGTTCGCAATCTACCGTCAGACAGCGCCTAATGAGGCCATCATACCGGAGCTAACAACCGTGGTCACAACGAATTCTGATATTTCATCACCGCCTGCTATAGCAGCCATGTCGTCCTTGGAAAGCTCGCTGTTGTTGAGCTGTTCCATGGTGCTGATAAACTCTTCCTTCGTGAAGCCGGTTTGAATGGAAGCCGCCAGCGCATAGGCTTCATCCGGATTCGTGGCGTTTTTGAATTTTGCGGCCAGTGATGCATCCTGCTCCACTTTCTTAAGAAGCAGCATAATATTCTCGTTCATAGTGCTCTCCTTATTTCCATCTCAAGAGCCCTCAGTATACACCTGTCCGCCAGTGTATACCGCGACTGCGCTGATGCCTTCATTCATTGGACACGGCACAGATTCGCAATTCCCCGTCAGACAGCGCCTGCGGAGGCCACCATCACAGTGCCGGAAGCCGAGATCGAAATGGGGGTGGCGTCTGTTAGCTGAGAGCCGCCGGCCATAGCAGCCAGGTCGTCATCGGAAAGCTCGCCGCTGTTGAGCTGTTCCATGGCGCTGATGAACTCTTCCTTCGTGAAGCCATCCTGCAGGGAAGCAGCCAGCGCATAGGCTTCATCCGGATTCGTGATGCTTTTGAATTTTTCGGCCAGCGCCTCATCCTCCTGTACCTTCTGAAAAAGCAACGAAATATTCTCGCTCATAGTGTTATCCTCCTTGCAACATATTTTGAAAGCAGACGTTCGTTGCATGGCAGTCTTCTCTCAAAAAATGTCGCTTTCAGCGCTTTCGACCGTCAGATCGCCGACGCTCCGGCGATAAACGCGCCGGAAACCGCAGATGCCCCGGAAATAATGACACTTTTTTCGTTAACCCCACCGGCCATAGCAGCCAGGTCGTCTTGGGAAAGCTCGCCATTGTTGATCTGTTCCATGGCGCTGATGAACTCTTCCTTCGTGAAGCCGTCCTGTACGGAAGCAGCCAGCGCATAGGCTTCATCCGGATTCGTGATGCCCTGGAATTTCGCGGCCAACGCCTCGTCCTTTTCTACCTTCTGCAAAAACAACTTGATCTTCTCGTTCATTGTATCAGCCTCCTTCTATGTTATTTTCATTATAAACTGTGCCGGTCAAAAAAAGAATCACCCGTTTTGATGTTTTCGGGTGATTTTTCCGGGATTTTCACTTCACGGACCTGCTTTTTTCGAGATGTTCCCGAATTCTTTCCGCAAGCCCCGCAGAGGGCTGCGCGCCTCCGGCGAGCATCTCAGGCTGTGTGCAGCCGTTACACGCTTCGCAATTCTCCCGTTGGCAGAGGGCGTGGTCCAACAAGATCTTCCAGCGCCTTTCACTGTTCCACAGCTCGGGCAGCGTGTGATCCCGGATGTTTCCCAGGATCTCCGGGCAGGTGGGGAGCGGGCAAACGGAAATGTCTCCGTTCGGGCGAGCGTGCAGGGACGCGAAGATCAACGGACACGCCGGCGTGTAGCGGATGCTCTCCTGTCCGAACTGATGCTTTGGCACGGGAATCAATTCGGAATAATCCATTCCCTGGTACAGGGCTACGGCGTTGGCCACCAGGGTCTGATCCGCGATCGGGTCAAACAGCTCATGAAACCGCGCTTCGTCCTCCTCGCCGGGCAGCGCCACATCAAGGGTCCGCACCAGCAAGAAGGTATCCGGAGACTTGTATTCCTTCACAAAGGTAAGGACATCTGCAATTCTGCGCGGGTCCGCGGGTACGCCGCACAGCCGCTCATATCCGGCTTCATCCACACCCTGTATGGAAATCTCAAGCATGTTGATTCCACTGTCCAAAAGGCGTTTGGCTCTTTCCCTGGTCAGAAGAAGGGCATTGGTGGTCAGCTCTATGAATTGCACGATTTTTTTCTCGTGCAGATAGGCGACCATGTCCTCCAGCCTGGGATGAACCAGCGGTTCTCCGACTCCGCAGAAGTTCGCGCTGAAAACTGAGCGCGGAAACGCCTTCAGGTCATCCGCAATCTTCCGGAATGTCTCCCAGGGCAAAAGCCCCGGAACCAGGTTCTTTCTGGCGGCATGGTTTTTCTCCAAGCTGTGCACGCAATACCTGCATCGCATATTGCACTGCCCGCTGACCCAGAAATCCATGTCTATCGGCGTATCAAAATCCGCTAACATCCATTTTCCCGCCGATTCAAAGCTGATTTTATTCATCATTGCCTCCCGTAACAGATTCTGCCCAGCCCCCAGCCTTCCTGTAGGCCTCCGTCATCGCCGCAAAAGAAGGATATTCCCCAATATGGCGGGATTCACACACCAGTGTTTCATCCGGCGGATCGGTGTTGATGAGATTGTGAAACGCTCTTGCGCGCCGGTTCAAATAGTTCCTTCCTGTGAAAGCCTTCTCCTGCATTGGATCGATATAAGCGTCCGGATGCCGCCACGCGTCCAGCAGCCGCTCGGCCGCTGCGTCCAACAGGGGAAGCATGACCTCATCCAGATAGAGATTGGGGCTTCCGGCATTCAACGTCGCATAGCCGGTATGCGCCACAACCACGCCGTTCATCCGGGCCAGAAAGGCGAGCTGATCGGCTGTCTCAGAACCGTAGCTTGCGGAAGTCGTCGCAAATACGGCGCCCACCTTGCCGGTCAGCTCAAACCGATGGGACCAGTAGGCGATCCGGTCGATCACGTTCTTGGTGATCGCGGACATCCCTCCCATATATACCGGGGAGCCGATGAACAGAATATCGCAGTCCAGAAGCTTCTGCTTTAAAATCCCCATGTCGTCCTGGCTGTCCAGCGGGCATTTGCCCTTCATAAAACAGTTGTTGCAGGAACGGCAGTAATCGAGCCTTAGCATATCGCCTGTCATGTATTCATAGGACACAGCTTCTCCGATGCCTTCGGCCTTTTTTTGCACCGCCTCCGCCAGGCGGTTGGAATATCGCAGGGTCTTCGAGGCTTTCCCAGCGCAGGAACCAATCCACGAAAAAATGCGAATCATGGCCGAGCCTCCCTCTTTTTCAGGTATTCAATCATAACGCATCCGATCCCCAGCGTTCCGCAAAGCAGGTCCACATCAAAACAGCTCTTTATCCCTGCGGGCGTTACGTGGAACACGCCTTCCGCCCTGCGGCAGGATGCCATCGCCCCGAGAACGCGCCCCGCGGTCGTACAAAGCTTCGGCTTTCCCAGGACCTCGGACGCCCTGAGCAGAAACAGAGCCGTCATGGCGTTCCCCTCTGTGAGGGAATCCACCGGAAGCAGATCCCGCGTCCTATCCAGCGCGTCAAGGGCAAGCCGCGCCACAGGCACCCCATCGTCCCCTGCCTGCAACGCCAGGTTCCCGATCCAGGCCGTGTTATTGCCCATGGGGCTCATCCAGTTGTTATCCGCATAAGTATCATGCCAGCCATATTTCGGAATAAAGGCGTCTCGCACCCGTTTCCATCCCGCTTTCGCGGCATTCAGGTACTTTGCTTCGCCGGTGACAGCATGAGCCTTCTCCATGGCCAGCGCATAGACCGCGTCATCGTCGATCCGCTCACACGGCCCCTTCGCAAGCGCTGTTTCAGCAAATCCCCGGATACACCGCTTCCATGTATCCCGCTGCGAGATCTGCTCCGGACCCAGCATGGTAAGTGCCAGAAGGATCCCGGCTTCGCATCGGTTTTTGACGTCATTCTGATAGACAGTGTCCGAGACCATCAGGCCAAGCAGTTCGCTTAAAAGGTCTCTCGCTTCCGAAAAGCCGCAGCGGGCAAGCGCGTTTAGCGTTCCGCACAATACCCCCAGCCCTCTCAGTCCGTCCAGCATCTGCTTGTTCTTCAGCAGCCGGGGGTTTTCCCGCCGCCAGTTCGCCAGTGTATCCCGCATGAGATCCAGGAAGCTTTTCATGACCTCATGCAATTCAGGCCGCAGCGGCGCAAGGGAATCAATATCCCATAATGCCGAACAATAGAGCGCCGCATATGCCATATGGCTGACCGTTCCGCAGTTTTCCTTCGATTCTATCATCTGGGTGATACTGTGCCAGACTGCGGTGCCGTCAGGTCCTGTGATCCTGTCTTTCAGGAGCTCCTCCAGAATATCCGCGGCTATGGTCAGGCAGCTCTCTTCTGATAAAGGCTCGCAGTCCGCTGGCCGGATTGCCGGCCTTGCTTCTACGGCAAGCGGGACGTGGCGCAGAAGAGCGAAAATCCACTGTTCTTCAAAGCTGAGCTCTTCGGGGCTCAGGCTGTTCAGGCGTTCCCTGAGATGATCAAACGGACTCTTGGAAAAGAAATCCTCTTCCACTGGATCCGTCAGAAACTCACCGCAAAGCGCGTACCCATCCGCCCTGACGCAATAGTAGGGAATATCCCCCTGCCGAAGGCAGTCCTGTTCATACCGGATGATCGATTCCGGCGCGGTATATCCCTTTTGTGTGTACGGGGCCTTCAGCATATCGAGAACCTGCTGCCTTCTTCCCCGGTCTTTCATGCAGTCGTTCTTCAGGAAATGCTGCCGAACCACATAATAGTAGGAGGTATTATGCTTTACATAGCGAATGGGAATTGCATGATAGCTCTCCACCATGCGCAGGATCTCATCCCTGTGCTCCAGCAAGCGCATATAACCGGTTCTAAATCCCTCTACAAAGGCCTGTTCGTATCCTGTTACCGGGTACGCGGTTCCATCCATGACCGGAAGGCAGTAGATCCCGTCTCCTGTCATATGCAATGCGGAGTGCATGCCTGCCTTATGGACCCAGCTGGGAAAGACGGCTGTGCCGAGAACGTTGTCTTTCATCGCCCGTTCCGTTTCGGTGACATATTTCCGACTTTGCTTCCCGGTTTCCGTTCTTGCGACTTCAGAGGGCCAGAAAATGGTTTCCAGGTCCACGGCAGCCGGATATACGCCACAGGCCATGATATTTTCCTGGTGCATATCTCTCGCGCCGATTCCATGGAACAGAGCCGTCAGCATTCCGAAATTGCGAAAATAATCCACGGGGGTTGCGCCCTTTGGAAGCGGCGCCGGTTTCATCTCTTCCGCAAAGCCGCAATCCGGGCCGCACACCACCTTTATGGCCACGGTACAATCGGAAAACCATCCCTCCACCAGCTCCGCGAACAGCCGGTCGGAGCGGCAGTCATGCGGTTTGTAATAAAAGGTTCCCGCATCGGTCACCACTTTCCGCACCACGCGCCCGTGTCGATGCATATCGCCGCTGTCACCGGAAAAATCAAGGATCCGGGTAAAATGCCGTCCGCCGAACAGCGTTTCTTCGATCCGGGATTGGTAAAGGCCGATGTTCCGGAGCATTTCAACCTGGCTGTCAATGAAATTTTGCCTCATGGGCATCGTGCATTCGCCCAGCAGCGGAAATTCCGTCCTGAGACGCTCCCCTGCCTTTGGGCCCAGGGCGCGGCTGACATCGGCCGCCGCTCTATGAAGCGCCTCCGGGTGATCCCCCCTGAGGGAAAGCCCTTCCGCAAAATCATAAGGGCGCACCGCATCCATGATTTTCACGGCAAGCGTATGGGCATAGGGCAGAATCATCCTGTCGACATACTGCTTCTTTATGGTATTCTGTGCGGATGGAGACAGGGCATACGGCAGGCCTTCGCTCTGCGCAAGGATCTCTTCCAGCGACTGTCGCGCTTCCTCATGGAGGAAATCAGCGCAGTGCTCCTCATGAAACAGTTTTAATAAATCGTCTATCGTGAACATTTCATGATCTCCCCTGATCCACGGTCAGAAAATGCAGCCGCTCTCTGAGCGCATCGACCGATACAGTGCTTTTGGCCATGGCGTCCTTGATCTTCCGATACAGAACCTTTGCTTCCGGATATTCACATTCGGATCCGGCCAATTCGCAATGAGCGCAGTCAAAGCACTTCCTCTTCTGAGGAAACGCCCTTTGAAGGATTCCTTCATCATCCCGCGTGATCTCGCATACCTTTCGGGCCGTTTCCTCCCGGAAGCGGCAGAAAAGCTGGCGATGCGCCTCTTCGGCGCTTAATCCCGCCATGCGGTATCCCGCGTAGGCCACCAGGCAGCGCAGGAACGTCCATTCCTCCGAGCCTTCCTCCTCCTGCCCGGCAAGGCGGGCAAAAACCGTCCTCGCAACGGCATACTCGCCCCGCTTCATGGCAAGCCACCCTTCGATCCTCTCCGGTGACTGCGCTTTACCGGTTATATAACTCATAAACGGAATCCCCATGGAGAATTCCACGCTGCTGTCCTTGAAGCGGCAGAAGGTCAGAAGGCGCTCCTCCTCTTCCTGTGAAAGATCCGGGAAGTGCTGCAAAGCTCTGGATGATTTCAGCTGCGTCCAGAAGTCCCGAAGCCTGAGGCCTGTGACGGGATAGATATCGCTAATTCCCGGAATGATGATGTGGAAGGAAGGAAAGCCCATATGGGAGCTGTCGCGGATCAGAGGGCGGTAGCCGTGTTCACGGGCATGGGATATCAGCTTTTGCAGATAGTCCCGATTGCTCAAGCCTTCCCATTCTGTCCACGGCCTGTATTCCCAGCCCTCTTTCCCCGCCAGAAGGGAAGGCGGATAGGCTCCGAGGCCGATTTTGGCTACGTTGATGGTGTTATGATAGGACGTCACCGCATCTTTGTTTCCCACGTAATTGCTGCGGGCAATAAAGTCCAGCTTCTTACCCTGGAAGGCCTCTGTCAAGGTTCTCTCCACGGACACCGCAAAGGAGGGGTGGCAGCCCGGCTTCATGCCAAAGGTACCGGTTTGCAGGTCAGATATGATGACACAGGAAACAGGATACCCTTCTCCCAGTGAGCAGTCCCGCACGGATACGCGGTAGCGGCCGTCCCGTTCGATCTCATCGATCAGCTTGTAAAAGCTGTACTGCCTGAGGACATCCCGGGGGATTTCCGGCGGCGTAAGATCATTCTCCAGGAGCTTTTTGTGGACATGGCGTTCATACAGCTCTGAAAATCCCTGAACCAGCGCCTCCTCCATGGTGTTGCCTGCTGTCATGCCGTTGGACAGCCCAAACAGCGTGATCACGGCAAACGGCAGCCAGACAACGCGGTCTTCAAAGAGATCCACATAAGGAATCACATTGATCAGGCCGTCCTCCCGATGATAGTATTCCTTCGCAAACGTCTGAAGCAGCGTCACCTTTCTTTCCTTTGTAAAACAACCCAGACGAATCAGCAGATCCTTCAGAAAAGGATCCTCCTGGGCAATCAGTTCCTCGATTCCCATGAGCTTTTCATCCGGAAATTCAAAAAAACCCGCGTACCTGTCCAACGCCTCATCCTGCAGGCGCTGTCCCAGCCAGTTGTTCTGCATCCGCTCCATCAGTTCCGCATATCCGCTGGCGCTGGCGTATAGCATATCGGTTCCTTTGCCGTTCTGTCCCAGGCTCTTCAGGGGATACAGGTAAATCCTGTTTGAAACAGCTCCTTCGTACTGCTTGGATGTCCACTCCATGACGGTAAAAATCCCGGCTTCCTTCAGGATTCTTTGGATTTCATAGACCGTATCCTGAGGTGAGCGTTCTTTGTGCTTGGAGTAATCGTACATGATCGATATCCCCTTTCTTTCGTAGCTGTTCAGAGCGAAATACGCGGCATAAGCGAACCGG
>CADBSR010000014.1 GCA_902797385.1 uncultured Lachnospiraceae bacterium | reverse complement strand
GGAAAAGGCGGCCCGCGGATCATTCTGCGGGGGATGGACCAGCTGCCGGGGTAAAAGAAATCGGACCCTGTTGGGACCCGCCGATGGAGAAGGGCGGGCAGGAGTGACCCTATGAAGAGAGAAATGAAGGAACACTACAGTTTTCAGGAACTGCGGGAGATCGTAGCGGAGCTGAGAAGCCCCGAAGGCTGCCCCTGGGACCGTGAACAGACCTATGAGAGCCTTAAAAAGACGTTACGTGACGAGACGCAGGAAGTCCTGGATGCCGTAGACAATAAGGATATGGAAAATCTGAAGGAGGAGCTCGGGGATCTGCTGCTGCAAGTCGTCTTTTATGCACAGATCGCGTCCGAGGACGGCTTCTTCACCCTGGATGACGTGATCAGCGGCCTGGCCCGGAAAATGGTGCGCCGCCATCCGCATGTTTTCGGGGATGAGAAAGCAGAAACGTCGGAGGAAGCGCTGGAGCTCTGGTATCGGATCAAGGCGATGGAAAAGAAAGGATACCGCTAAGGATGAGGATCGATAAATACCTGAAGCTGACCCGGCTGATCAAGCGCAGGACCGTGGCGAACGAGGCCTGCGACGCGGGCCGGATCTCTGTCAACGGGAAGGTCGTAAAGGCTTCGTATGATGTGAAAACGGGGGATGAGATCACGATCGGTTTTGGAAACCGCAGTGTTTGCGTCCGGGTACTGGATATTAAGGAAACCGTCAGAAAGGAAGAGGCGGAAAGCCTGTTTGAATACATCTGATCCGTCCCTGGCTGAATGGATCGGCCCTAACAGAAGGAGTGGAACATGGCAATACAGCACAAATCACAGAAAAGAAAAAGGAACCGGACCTGGGCGATCCTGACGGTGATCGTTTTGTTTCTTGTGATCGGGATGGGGCTGGCGATCCATAACCTTTCCGACAAGGCAGCTTCCTATGCTTCCCGCGAGGCGGAACTGCAGTCCCAGATCGCAGCGGAAGAGGGACGGGCCTTTGAGTACGAGGAAGAAAGCAAGCTGCGTCAGACGCTTCGCTATATTGAAATGCTGGCCAGGGAAAAACTGGGACTGGTCTATCCCGGCGAGATCATTGTAAAACCCACGGAGTAGACGCCATGGAAAAAGAGCGTTTGCTGGATCTGCTCCGAAAGGAAGGACGCATCCGTCCGGGATCGGTCTGCCTGTGCGCCCTGTCCGGCGGCTGTGATTCGGTCAGTCTGGTCCGGCTCCTGGCAGCCCTTAGGGAAGAATGGAAGCTGACCCTGTATGCGGTCCATATCAACCACGGTCTGCGGCAGGAGGCGGAGGCGGATGAGCAGTTCTGTATCCGGCTGTGCCATGATCTGGACATCCCGCTCATTGTGTATCGGGAAAATATCCGGACCCTCGCTGAAAAAGAAGGGCTTTCCGAGGAGGAGGCCGGAAGAAAGCGCCGCTATGAACGTTTTCTGGAAACAGCCGGGCAATTTGGGGCAGACTGTATTCTGACGGGGCACCATCTGGATGATCAGGCAGAAACCGTGCTGTTCCATCTGTTCAGAGGCAGCGGTCTTAAAGGCCTTGGCGGTATAAGACCGGAGCAGGCGTTGGATCAGGGGATCCGGCTGCTCCGTCCGCTCCTTTCCGTTCCGCGCCGTCAGCTGGAAGCTTTTTTGAAAGAAGAGAAGGCCGGCTGGCGGGAGGATGCCAGCAATCAGGATACCCGCTACCGCAGAAACTATATCCGTCATGAGCTGCTGCCGGCCATTGAGGAGGCTTTTCCCGGAGCCGCGGCCAGGATCGCCAGAACGGCCGGGATCCTGCAGCGAAGCGACGATTATCTGGAAAGAGAAACAAGCCGGTGGCTGCGTGAAAAGCGTCTTATAAAAGGGCCTGAGATCAGGCTCGACGCCCTTCGGGAAGTGGATCCCCTCCTTCAGCAGCGGCTGCTGCGGGCGTTCTTCCTGGAAAACGGCGGAGTGAAGGATATCTCCACGGTCCATTATGAAGCCGCCGTCAGTCTGCTGGAGAAGCGATCCGGGGCGGCGCTGTCGCTGCCCGGAGACAGGATCCTGCTGCGGGAGCAGGAGGACCTCAGGATCGTGAGCCGTGATGCGCTGAAGAACGCGGCGGCCGAAGAGACACCCATCTGGTCGGTCAGGCTGTTTCCGTATCGGAAAGATTTGGAAATTCCTGACAAAACCTACACGAAATGGGTGGACTATGCTATAATGAGCGATCATGTATACCTCCGTCGGAGGGAAGACGGTGATTTTTTCTATCTTCCGGGAGGCGGGAAGAAGCTCCTGGCGCGTTATCTGGTGGACAACAAGATCCCGGCCGGCAAACGGAATGAGATCTGGGTCCTGGCAGACGGCCCGCATGTTCTGTGGGTCGTGGGCTACCGCCTGGATGCTGCCGCTTATATTCATGAGAATACGAGGACTGTGGCCGAGATCACGGTCCATATCAGGGAGGAAAGCCAATGAAGGCACATGTTGTCAAAACGATGATCACAGAGGGTGAAGTAGAGGCCCGCATCCGGGAAGTCGCAGAGAAAATCAACCGGGATTATGACGGGAAGCCGATCCACCTGATCGGGATCCTGAAGGGAAGTGTTCCGTATATGTGGTCGCTGGCCAGACACTTGACGATGCCGCTGACCATGGATTTTATGAGCTGCTCCAGCTATGGCGGTGAAACGAAGTCCAGCGGGATCGTCCGTCTGAACAAGGATCTGGATGAGCCGATCGAAGGCCGCAACGTCCTGATCGTGGAAGACATCATTGACAGCGGACATACGCTTTCTTATTTGAAAAAGCTGCTGGAGGACCGGCATCCGGCTTCGATCCGTCTGACGACGCTGCTGGACAAGCCCTCGCGCCGTGTGGTCGACGACGTCAGTGTGGATTACAGCTGTTTTGTGATCCCGGATCAGTTCGTGGTCGGATACGGTCTGGACTACGATCAGATGTACCGGAATCTGCCGTACATCGGCTATGTGGAATTTGTCTGAAACGCAGACGATTCAATTTATTAGACAGGTAGGAGAAATCATTTGAACAATCAGAAACCGCGCGGAAATTGGTTTATGGTCATGATCCTGCTGATGATCGGCGTGACCCTCTTTTTGGGTGCCCGTTCGGCCAGGAAGGCGGCTGCGCAGCAGGAGTCTTCTTACAGTGCCTTCCTGAGCGCAGCGAAAGCCGGCTCCGTTTCCAGTGTTATAATAGAACAGAGCGAGGATATCCCGAGCGGTATCGTTTATTATGTGTTGAGCAGCGACAGCAAGACGCGGTATTTTTTCAATACGTCAGACGTGAATATGGTCCAGGAGAGACTGCTGGCGCTGGAGGCGTCCGGTACCAAGATCAAATGGACGCTTTCTACGATCACGCATACACCGGATATTCTGGCGATCATTTCCGTGGTCCTGCTGGTGGCTGTCGGCTTTTTCGTGCTGATGACCTTCCTGCGGGGCGGGATCGGCGGCGGCGGTGCCAATGCCCAGATGATGAACTTCGGCAAGAGCCGGGCGGTCATGGTCAAAGGCAACAAAACGACCTTCCGCGACGTGGCCGGACTGGATGAGGAAAAAGCCGATCTGGAAGAGATCGTGGATTTCCTGAAGACACCCGGGAAATATACGGAGCTTGGCGCACGGATCCCCAAAGGAATTCTGTTGGTGGGCCCGCCCGGTACCGGCAAAACCCTTTTGGCCAAAGCGATCGCAGGGGAGGCGAAAGTCCCCTTTTTCAGCATATCCGGATCGGACTTCGTGGAAATGTTTGTGGGTGTAGGTGCGTCCCGCGTCCGCGACCTTTTCCAGGAAGCCAAGAAAAATGCGCCCTGCATCGTTTTTATTGATGAGATCGATGCCGTCGCCAGACAAAGAGGCAGCGGACTGGGCGGCAGTCACGATGAACGGGAGCAGACGCTCAATCAGCTCCTGGTGGAAATGGACGGTTTCGGCGTCAATTCCGGGATCATCGTCCTGGCGGCTACGAACCGGGTGGATATCCTGGATCCTGCGATCCTCAGACCCGGCCGGTTTGACCGGAAGGTGGCTATTTCCCGCCCGGATGTCAAGGGACGGGAGGCCATTTTGAAGGTCCATGCTCAGAACAAACCCTTAAGCGAGGACGTGGATCTGGAACGCATCGCCCAGACAACGGCCGGCTTCTCCGGCGCGGATCTGGAAAACCTGATGAATGAAGCCGCGATCCTGGCAGCCAAGGAGAACCGTCCGTACCTGACGCAGAAGGATATGGATCTGGCTTTTATCAAGATCGGTGTCGGCGGCGAGAAGAGAAGCCGCATTATTTCGGAAAAGGAAAAACGCATCACAGCCTATCATGAGGCGGGGCATGCGATCTTATTTCATGTGCTGCCGGACGTCGGTCCGGTTCATACCATCTCGGTGATCCCCACCACGCTGGGCGCGGCCGGCTATACCATGCCGCTGCCTGAAAAGGACGAAATGTTCCGGACGAAAGGTCAGATGCTCCAGGAGATCATGGTCAGTCTGGGCGGACGGATCGCGGAAGAGCTGATTTTTGGCGATGTTACGACCGGTGCCAGCCAGGATATCAAGCAGGCGACGGAAGAGGTCCGGGCCATGGTGATGAAATACGGCATGAGCCAGGAAGCCGGCATGATCCATTACGGCAGTGAAGATTCGGTCTTTATCGGCCGGGATTTTGGTCATACGAGAGAATACGGCGAAGAAACGGCGTCCCTTCTGGATGGCGAGATCCGACGGATCATGGACGAATGCTATACGAAGGCCAAAGCGATCGTTCAGGAAAACCTGCCGGCTTTAAAAGCGGTAGCCGAAGAGTTGATCATAAAGGAAAAGATCGGTCAGCAGGAATTTGAATCGATCTTTGAGAAAGCCAGCAATCACAGCGTGCCCGAGCCGGCTGCAGAAGCATAAGGGAGAAGGACCGGAGTGGACAAACGGCTGATTTTTTGTGATGAAACGGAAAATTTCCGAATCCCGGCGGAACCGAAGAGCGGGGAACCCTTTGTTCTTCGTATTTGGGTCCCCCGAGAGGAAGGGATCTCCGTTTCTTTTTTGCTTCGTGAGCAGGATGTGACACGGGAACTGAAAGCACAGCGGACCGCCTCCAGAGGGATCCTGGACGTTTTTGAGGCGCAGTGCCCCGGAACCCGGGAGGAAATCCTGTACTTTGCGTCGGTCCGGCAGGACAGCGAAGAAATTTTATACGGGAGAAACGGGATCCGTGAGCTGAAGGATCTGATCCCGTTCTCTGTCAATCCCGCCTTTTACGTGCCCGCCTGGGCCCGGGGAGCGGTCTGGTATCAGATCTTTCCGGACCGTTTCTGCAATGGGGATCCCTCAAATGACGTGGAGACCGGAGAGATCTTTGATGACGTTGGACTGGTGAGCCGGAAAATGCGCTGGGATGACCCCGTGACGGCACTGGACGTGCATCATTATTACGGGGGCGACCTGGCAGGGATCCTGAAGAAGCTGGATTATCTGAAAGAACTGGGGGTGGACGTCCTTTACCTGAACCCGGTTTTTGTGGCGCCCTCCAGTCACGGCTATAATACGCAGGACTATGCGCATGTAGACCCGCACCTCGGCCGGATCTGTGAAGAGGGAGAGGGCCTGGAAAAATATCGGGTCCGAACGACTTCCAGACAGAATCTGGAAGCGTCGGATCAGGTGCTGGCAGAACTGATCCGGGAAGCCCATAAACGGCAGATCCGGGTCGTACTGGATGGCGTATTTAATCATTGCAGCAGTTTTCATGCCTGGGACAATGCCGGAAAGCTGTATCCGGACAGACCGGTCCCGGAGGATTATTTCCGCCGGAGTGAAAACGGCGAAAAAGAATGCTGGTGGGGCAACAAAAACCTTCTGAAACTGAATATTGACGGCTCGCCGGCTCTGAAAGAAGAGATCCTGAAAATCGCGGAAAAGTGGCTGAAGCCTCCTTTTGGGGCGGACGGCTGGCGGCTGGATGTTGCCGCCGATGTCGGTCACAGTGAAGAGGCCAATCATCGCTTCTGGCGGGAATTCAGAGACAGGGTGCGGGACATCAACCCGGAGGCACTGATCCTGGCAGAGCACTACGGCGACCCTTCTGCGTGGCTGGGCGGGGACGAATGGGACAGTGTCATGAACTATGACGCCTTTATGGATCCCGTCAGCTGGTTCCTGACCGGTATGGAAAAGCACAGCGACCGGTATCTGCCCTGGATGGAAGGCGCCGCTGACGTTTTTTTCCGCACCATGGAAGAGACCATGGCCCGGCTGCCCCGGCCCAGTCTGGAAGCTTCTTTGTGCCAGCTGGATAATCATGACCATTCCCGCTTCCTGACCCGAACCAATCACGTGGTCGGACGATTGGGAGAACTGGGCTACAGAGCCGCGGAGCAGGGAGTAAACAAAGCAATCCTGCGGGCGGCGGTCCTGCTCCAGATGACCTGGCCCGGCGCGCCGGGCATCTATTACGGGGATGAAGCCGGCCTGTGCGGCTTTACGGATCCTGACGACAGAAGGACGTATCCCTGGGGCCGTGAGGACAATGAACTGATCGATTATTATGAAAATATGACGCGGATCCGCCGCCGGTATGAGGCGCTGCGGACCGGGTCGGTCCGGATCCTGAAGGCGGAGCAGGGACTGCTTGTCTATGCGCGCTTCCGGGAAGCGGAGTGCTTTCTGGTCGTGATCCATCAGGGGATCACCGCCGGAAAAACGACGGTCACGATCCCTGAGATCGACGGAATGGGCGGCCAGAGCCTGGTCCGCCTGATCCTGACGGATGAGAACGGATATAACCTGGGGCAGGAAGAGATCCCGCTGGAGGCGGGGTCGGCTTCCCTGACGCTGGCGCCGCGGGAGGCTGCCCTGTTTAAACTGTGCCGGCAGGCAGGATGAGTCATGGGGAGGAAATGAATATGACTGATCTCGAAAAAATGATCTATGAGGAAGTGCTGCAGGATCATGCAGCGGTCGTTGATCTTCGGCGGGATCTGCACCGTCATCCGGAGATCGCACGGGAAGAATTCCGTACACAGGCCCGGATCGAAGAGGAACTGGACCGGCTGGGACTGAAGCACTGGCGTTCGGCCGGTACGGGAGTCATGGCAGAATTAACCGGTACAAAAGCGGCTCCGGTCCTGTTGACAGAGGATGGGAAGGAACGCTGCCTGGTCCTTCGGGCTGATATCGATGCCCTTCCCGTCAATGAGCTGCATGAATGTGAATATAAAAGCGAGACCCCGAACCGGATGCATGCCTGCGGCCATGACGGTCATACTGCGTCCCTGATCGGGGCGGCACGGCTGCTGGCGGCGCATCGTGATCTCTTTGCCGGAACCATCCTTTTCGCGTTTCAGCCGGGAGAGGAAGTCGGCTATGGCGGATATGCCATGGTAGGAGAAGGGCAGATCGATGCCGCCACCCGCTCCTTTGGTTTCCATACGGCCTCTGAGCTGCCGGTGGGGAAAGTTGTCATCATGCCCGGACCGAACAATGCGAGTGTCGACTGGTTCCGGATCACGGTCAAAGGCCTGGGGGCCCACGTCTCCCGGCCGGAGCTGGGCGTGGACGCCGTTTATATCGGGGCGCAGATCCTGGTGGCGCTGCAGTCTTTGGTGACGCGCATGAGCAGTCCCATGGATAACCTGCTGATCGGGGTCGGGACCTTTAAAGGCGGCAGCGCTTACAATGTAGTCGCCGACAGGGCCGAGATGGAGGGAACCATCCGTTCTCTGGATCCGGTCCTCCGGGAGAAGACCAAAGAGCGGATCGAAAAACTGGCCAAAGGAATGGCTTCCTTCTACGGCGGAGAGGCTGAGGTGGAATGGGCTGACTTTACGCCGGTCCTTGTCAATGATGAGGCCTCATCCAGGGAAGCCCAGCAGGTGGCGGTTTCCCTCTTTGGCGCCGAAAATGTGATCACCAGCCGCAAACCGGCCCTGGGCGGGGACGATATGGCGGTCTTTATCAACCGGGTCCCCGGCTGTTATGCCTATGTAGGCTCCTGTGATCCGGCTTTGCCGGAAAGCGGAAGCTCCCACCATCATCCCTGCTTTGATATAGGGGAAGACTGCCTGATCCTTTCGGAAGCACTGACAGTCTGTTATGCCCTGGCCTATATGAACGGGGAAGTATAGAATATCTTAAGAGGATCAAGCGATGGAAGAAATGAGACTGAACAAGTATCTCAGCGATATAGGGTTTTGTTCCCGGCGGCAGGCGGATCAGCTGATCGAGGCCGGGCGCGTCAGCGTTGACGGTGTAAAAGCTGAACTGGGACAGAAAGTAACAGAAGGAAGCAAAGTACTCGTGGACGGAAAAGCGGTCAGGAAGACCGCCAGACCGGTGCTGATCGCCGTCAATAAACCGGTCGGTGTCGTCACGACGACCGCAAAGGATGAACCGGCCAATATCGTTACCTATGTGGGCTATCCGGAACGCATCTATCCGATCGGGCGGCTGGACAAGGACTCTGAGGGGCTGATCCTGCTGACCAATCAGGGAGAACTGGCTGAGCGGATCGCCCATGCCAGGGGCCGTCATGAAAAAGAGTATATTGTTACGGTGGATCACGCCGTCACGAAGGAATTTATAGAAGCCATGGGTGCCGGCGTCCGTCTGAATGAAAAGACCGTGACCCGCCGCTGCCAGGTGAGCAAGGTCAGCCGCAACCGCTTCCGGATCGTTCTGACGCAGGGCTTAAACCGTCAGATCAGACGGATGTGCGAGGTGTTCGGGTATAAAGTCACGGAACTGCGGCGCGTGAGGATCATGAATATCACCCTGGGTGATCTGCAGCTTGGTGAATACCGGGAAATCGTAGGAGAAGAATACGAAGCCCTCCTGGATGCTTTGGGGATGAAGGAATGATGAGCGGGACGGAAAAAGAAAAACAGATCCTGCGGATGAGGGAACTGATCCCCATCCTGGGCGAGGCGTCCCGGGCCTACTACCAGGAGAGCCGGGAGATCATGAGCGACAGAGCCTACGATGCCCTCTACGATGAACTGCTTGACCTGGAAAGGAAAAGCGGGATCGTTTTAAGCGGCTCCCCGACGCAGAAAGTTGGCTATGAGACGGTCACGAACCTGCCCAAGAAGCGGCATCCTGCCCCCATGCTCTCCCAAAACAAGACAAAGTCTGTGGAGGAACTGCAAAACTTTCTGGGGGATCAGAGCGGCCTCCTGTCCTGGAAAATGGACGGACTGACGGTAGTACTGACCTATGAAAACGGCCGTTTAAGCGAAGCAGTCACCCGTGGAAACGGCGAAGTCGGGGCCATCGTCACGGCCAATGCCAGGACATTTCGCAATATTCCGCTCCGCATCGACTTTCAGGACACACTGATCGTCAGGGGGGAGGCGGTGATCCGCTATGACGATTTCGAAGAGATCAACCGCTCCCTGCCGGAGGACGGACCCCAGTACAAAAATCCCCGGAACCTGTGCTCGGGCTCGGTCCTGCAGCTGAGCAGCGCCGTCACAGCGTCCAGAAGGGTAAGACTTTACGTCTTTTCGCTCGTGACCGCCGGCGGCAGAAGCTTTGCTTCCCGTCATGAGGAACTGGATTTTGTCCGCTCCCTGGGATTTGAGACGGTGGAGTACCGTTTTGTGGACCGTGACAGCCTGCCGGAGGCGGTGGCCGCCTTCAAGCAGGATATCGCACAGTATCCGATCCCTTCCGACGGCCTGGTTTTACTGATGGATGACGTCGAATACGGAAAAAGTCTGGGGACGACAGCCAAATATCCCCGCGATTCGATCGCTTTCAAGTGGGCGGATGAAATCGAACGGACCCACCTGCGGCGCATCGAATGGAGCGCTTCGCGGACAGGCCTCATCAATCCGGTCGCGATCTTTGACCCGGTCGAGCTGGAAGGCACAAGTGTGAGCCGGGCCAGCGTTCACAACCTTTCCGTCATGAAAGAACTGGCGTTAGGCGAAGGGGACGAGATCGGGGTTTACAAAGCGAATATGATCATTCCGCAGATCGCGGAAAACTATACACGGTCCGATACGATCCGGCCGCCAAAGACCTGTCCGGTCTGCGGTCATGCAACGGTCGTTCATGAGTCGGGGGAAGCCCAGACCCTTTACTGCACCAATCCGGAGTGTCCGGCCAGACAGATCAAGAAATTTGATCTTTTTGTCAGCCGCAATGCCATGAATATAGACGGATTGTCCGAGATGACGCTGGAAAAACTGATCGATATCGGGGCTGTCAGGGAGTTTGCGGATCTGTTCCGCCTGGGGGAACGTAAAGAAGAGATCGTTCAGCTGGAAGGCTTCGGGGAAAAGAGCTTCGAAAATCTTCTGGAGGCAGCGAAAAACGCCTCGAAGACCAATTTTGTCCGGCTCATCACAGGGCTTGGGATCAGCAATGTGGGACCGGCGACAGCCCGGACTTTAAGCCGCTACTTCCATGCGGACCTGGATGCCCTGCGGAAGGCGGATGCCGCCTCGCTTCAGGCCGTTCCGGATATCGGACCGGTGGTAGCGGAAGGGATCGCGGCTTTCTTTGCGGATCCGGCTCACGGCCGGGAACTGGATGAGCTGCTGCGGTATCTCACCCTGGAAGAGGAAAATGCAGGGGGAGACGAAGGAAAAGCGACTTCTCTTGCCGGCCTGACGTTTGTCATAACGGGCTCCTTGGAACATTTTTCAAACCGGGATGCACTGAAAACGAGGATCGAAGACCGGGGCGGGAAAGTAGCCGGCTCTGTTTCTTCCAAAACGACGGCCCTCATCAACAACGATGCCGCTTCGTCGTCGGCCAAAAACCAGACGGCCAAAAAGCTCGGGGTCGCCATCCTGACGGAAGAAGCGTTCCTGAAGCAATACTTCCCGGATGAAACATTTTAAAGAATCGGAGAGCGCTGAATGCGATACGAAGGACAGATCTACAGACCGCCCAGTGAGGCGTACAGTTATATTTTACAGGTCACGATCGGCTGCAGCCACAACCGCTGCGCCTTCTGCAATATGTATGCGGACAAGCAGTTCCGCATCCGTTCCCTGAAGGAAGTTCTGGAAGACCTGAAAATGGCCCGCCGGGCCTACCGCTATGTGGAACGGATCTTCCTGGCAGACGGAGATGCGCTGATCGTGAAGACGGACATGCTGCTTGAGATCCTGCAAACCATCCGGCGCCTGTTCCCGGAATGTGAACGGATCACCTCCTATGCCTCCGCCCGGGACCTGCTGATCAAAAGCGAAGAGGAGCTGAAGCTTCTGCAGAAGGCCGGCCTTGACATGGTTTATCTGGGGCTGGAATCCGGAAGCGAGCGGATCCTGAAGGAGATCGACAAAGGTGTTACGGTAGCGGAAACGGTAGAGGCCTGCAGAAAGGCAAAAGCGGCCGGGATCCGTCTCTCCATAACCCAGATCACCGGTCTGGGCGGCCAGGATGGAATGGAAGAAAACGCAAGGGAATCTGCCAGAGCGCTTTCTCTCATCAAGCCGGAGTATATCGGCATCATGACGCTGACGCTGCGCCGCGGGACGAAAATGTCGCGGGATTTTGAGGCGGGACGCTTCAAACGCCTGACGCCGAAGCAGATCGTGGAAGAGATGCGGATGCTGGTGGCCGGGCTGGATTCCGAGGGCAGTATTCTGCGATCCAACCATATTTCGAACTATGTTCAGCTGCGCGGGACCCTGAACCGGGACCGTCAGATGATGCTGGACCAGCTGGATGCGGCGCTGGCAAGCGGAAAACTGGAGAATGAATATATTTCTTACCTTGAAAATCTGTAAAATACTTGAAATATGCGTTTGTTTCCTGTATTATATCTTTTTGGGCAAACCATGATCTCGTGTATCATTTTAAGGAGGATCCAATTATATGAAAGTTTATTCGACAAAAGACATCCGGAACGTAGCGGTCCTGGGACACGGGAGCTGCGGCAAGACCACCCTGGTGGAAGCTGCAGCATACGTAACCGGAGTTATTTCCCGTATGGGCAAGGTCACGGACGGGACCACCATCAGTGACTTTGATAAGGAGGAGCAGAAACGAACCTTCTCTATCAGTACCACGATCGTTCCTATCGAATGGGAAGGCAAGAAGATCAATTTCCTGGATACGCCCGGCTATTTCGACTTCGTAGGGGAAGCGGAAGAAGCTGTGAGCGCCGCGGATGCCGCGCTGATCGTTGTCAACGGCAAGGCCGGCGTTCAGGTCGGTGTACAGAAAGCCTGGGCTTTATGTGAAAAGCTCGGCCTGCCCAGAATGTTCTTCGTCACCAACATGGACGATGCCAACGCCAACTATGCCCGCGTCTGCGCCGAATTAAAGGAAACCTTCGGCAACAAGGTAGCGCCTTTCCAGGTTCCTTTCCGTGAAGGCGACAAGCTGGCCGGCTTTGTCAATGTTCCCAAGATGTCTGCCCGCAAGTTCACCGGCACCAAGGGTGAATATGAAGAATGTGCCATCCCGGCTTCCGCTCAGGATCTGCTGGATGAAACGCATGCCCAGCTGATGGAAGCGGTTGCGGAAACGGATGAAGAGCTCATGGAGCGCTATTTCGAAGGGGAAGAGTTCACTTCGGAAGAAATCGCAAAGGCTTTAAACAGCAGCGTAGCCGGCGGTGACCTGGTCCCGGTGCTGATGGGCTCCGGCCTGAACTGCTACGGCGTTCGCGTGCTGCTGCACGATATCGATAAATACCTGCCTTCGCCGGCCGAATGCAAGATCAGCGGCACCAATACCCGCACCGACGAAACCTTCGAAGCCAACTATGACGAAACGCTGGCTCCTACGGCCAAGGTTTTCAAGACCCTGATCGATCCTTTCCTGGGCAAGTACTCTTACCTGAAGGTCTGCTCCGGCGTTCTGAAAGCTGACAGCGTCATGTTCAACGTTCAGAAGGAGATCGAAGAAAAAGTGGCCCGCCTGTATCTGATGCGCGGCAAGGAAGCCATTGAAGTTCCGGAACTGCATGCCGGCGATATCGGCGCTATTGCGAAGATGATGTCCGTGGCGACCGGCGACAGCCTGGCCTCCAAGACAGAGCCCATTGCGTATGCGGCTCCCGACCTCTCCAAACCGTATACCAGCCAGGCCTACCGTGCCGTGAACAAGGGCGATGAAGACAAGCTGGCCACCTCTCTTTCCAAGCTGATGGAAGAAGATCTGACCCTCCGCTCCGTCAACGACAAGGAAAACCGTCAGCTTCTGCTCTTCGGTATCGGCGATCAGCAGCTGGAAGTCACCATGAGCAAGCTGGAGGCCCGCTATAAAGTCAAGGCAGAGCTTTACAAGCCGAAGGTGGCGTATCGTGAGACCATCCGCGGCAGTGTCAAGGTTCAGGGCAAGCACAAGAAGCAGTCCGGCGGACACGGTCAGTACGGTGACGTCGTTATGGAATTCGCTCCGAGCGGCGATCTGGATACCCCTTACGTCTTCGAAGAGAAGATCGTCGGCGGTGTTGTTCCGAAGAACTACTTCCCGGCGGTTGAGAAGGGTATTCAGGAAATGGTCGTGAAGGGCCCGTTGGCCGGCTATCCTATCGTAGGCCTGAAGGCAACGCTGGTCTTCGGTTCGTATCACCCGGTCGACTCCTCTGAAATGGCCTTCAAACTGGCGGCTCACCTGGCAGTCAAGAACTGCTTCGCCGACAAGGCCTCCCGCCCGGTCCTGCTGGAACCGATCGCATCCGTCAAGGTCACGGTTCCGGACAAGTTCACCGGTGATGTCATGGGCGACATGAACAAGCGCCGCGGCCGTGTTCTGGGTATGACCCCGGACCATAAGGGCAATCAGATCATTGAAGCGGACTGCCCGATGTCCGAAATGTACGGCTACAATACGGACCTTCGCTCCATGACGGGCGGTATCGGAAGCTTCACCTACGAGTTTGCCCGCTATGAGCAGGCACCGCAGGAAGTGCAGGACAAGGAAGTCGCCGAGCGCGCCGCCGAGCAGGACGAAGAGTAATCAATCGTTTTTCAAAGGGGGCTGTGAAAAAACAGTCCCGCAAAAAAGAGGTCATCTGTGATGAGCAGGTGACCTCTTTTTGTGTTAGAATTAG
>CADBSR010000013.1 GCA_902797385.1 uncultured Lachnospiraceae bacterium | reverse complement strand
CTGCCGGTGGCGGGACTCGAACCCGCACGGGTGATTAGCCCAATGGATTTTGAGTCCACCTCGTCTGCCAATTCCAACACACCGGCGTGCGAAGATTATTGTATCATTATTTTGTCAAATGTCAATTCCCTCCCAAAGATTTTTAAGCAGCTGGAATTGGCGGCCTATTTTATCTTGCAAGAGAAGGCGATCCATAGTAAAATATTTGAAGGCCTTAGGCCGTAGAGGAGAAGTAAGCATGAAAAAAGTTGCGCTGGTGACTGGCGCCTCTCGGGGCATTGGCCGGGCCGTGGCAGCCCGGCTGTCTCAGGAAGGATATGCTCTTTGTGTTAATTATATCGAACGCCGGGATATGGCAGAATCACTCTGCCGGGAGATCGTGGCGGCAGGCGGGGAGGCCATGCCGTATCAGGCGGATGTCGCGGACGCGGAGGCGGTGAACGCCATGGTCCGCGAAGTGGAAAAGCGGATGGGCCCCGTGACGCTGCTGGTCAACAATGCCGGCGTGGCCGGACAGGCCTTGATCCAGGACGTGGATGAAGCTATGTGGCAGCGGTATTTTGCCGTGAATGTCGCAGGCATGCGGCATACGGTTCAGGCGGTGCTGCCGCATATGATCCATGTAAAGAGCGGCAGTATCGTCAATATCTCCTCCATCTGGGGCCAGCGCGGCGCATCGTTTGAATCGACCTATTCCGCTACGAAGCATGCCATCATAGGCCTCACAAAGTCGTTGGCCATGGAACTGGCACCGTCCGGGATCCGTGTGAACTGCGTGGCGCCGGGGGTGATCGATACGGATATGGTCAAAGTGTTGGGAGAAGAAACCCTGCGGGAACTGGCGGAAATGACGCCGCTCGGGCGTCTGGGACGGCCGGAGGAGATCGCGGAAGCGGTCGCGTTCCTGGCAGGAGAGAAGGCGTCGTTTATAACCGGTCAGGTGCTGACGGTTGACGGCGGGTTCTCGGGTTGAGATAGGAAAGGAGAAAAGGAGGCATCTGAATGTTTGAGCAAATGGACGCGTTGAAACCAGCCTTAAAGAAGCTGGTGGAGACCCTGCGGAAAGAATACGCCTACGCCAGCGTGCTGGCATCGGACGGCGATGAGAGAAACTGGAGCATCAGCCGGAGCGGTCCGTCGATCAGCACGGGCGGATTTGCCAGGGACGGGGGCTTTGTGGTCCGTGTATTTGATGAAACGGGCTGCGGCGAGTATTCCTTCAACCGTTTTACCGAGGCCATGATCCCGGAGATCTGCGCCCGGATCCGGGAGGATCTGAAGACGGCGCGGGAAGGGCTGCCGGAGGGGATCCGTCCGCTTAAGACGCCCCTGCCGAAGGACGAGCCGGCCTGCCTGAAGAAAGTGGGCACGTTCCGGATCGATCCCCGCCAGTTGGGGGATGAAGCCATTCTGGCCCGCCTGCGTGAACTGCGGCAGAAAGGGCTGGAGAAGGAAGGCATCCTGGATGTGGCCTGCCGGATGAATTATAAAGCATACCGGAAGCTCTTTATCAGTGAGAACCGCGATCTGGATCAGAGCCTCATGTATGCGACGGTCTCCGTCTCGGCCATGGCGGGACGCGGGCAGGAGATCAAGAGCTATCACCGGAGCTTCTCCAATCTGGGCGGCGCGGAAGTCCTTGACAAACTGGGCGATGCCCTGGACGAAGTGACCCGCTGCACGCTGGAGCTGCTGGACAGCGAACCGATCCCGCCGGGAGAATATGACTGCATCTGTGATCCGGAGACGACGGGCATGATCGTCCACGAAGCCTTCGGTCACGGCGTGGAAATGGACATGTTTGTGAAAGATCGGGCGCTGGCCCGCTCCTGCATCAACGAATACGTCGCCAGCCCGCTGGTGACCATGCACGACGGTGCCGCCGTGGATGAGGTCGCGACCTTCCTGTTTGACGATGAAGGGACCCTGTCCGGCGATACGGTGATCATTGACAAAGGGGTCCTGAAGCGGGGTATGTGCGATGCCCTGAGCGCAGCCCGTCTTGGCGTGGAACCGACCGGCAACGGCAGGCGGGAAAGCTTTGAACGGAAAGTTTACACCCGCATGACCAATACCTATTTTGAAGGCGGCCATGACAGCCTGGAGAAGATGATGGCGTCTGTCTCGTACGGTTTCCTGCTGGAAAATCCCTCGTCCGGGATGGAAGACCCCAAGAACTGGGGGATCCAGTGTCTGGTCAATGTGGCCCGGGAGATCCGGGACGGGAAACTGACAGGGCGGATCTTCTCGCCCATCGTTCTGACCGGCTATGTACCGGATCTGCTGAAGTCTGTTTCCATGATGGGACCGGATATCCGCCTCGGCGGCGGCGGTTTCTGCGGAAAAGGCTATAAGGAATTCGTCAAGGTTTCGGACGGCGGCCCGTACATGAAGGCGCGGATCCGTCTGGGATAGGAGGCAGATATGATCAATCGGATAAAAGATGCCATCGGCCTGATTGCGCCGGCGGCCTGGAGGATCGAAAAACGCCGGGAGGAGACGGCGGAGCTCTTCTTCGTCCGGCAGGAACTGGATACACGGCGCAGCAAGGATGTGACGTATTATACGGTCACGCTGTTCCGGAAGGATGAGGCGGGCCGGCTGGGCTTTACCAGTGTGACCGTCCCGCCGGAGATCGCGTGGGATGAATTGAAAAAACGCCTTCAGGAAGCGTACTATGCGGCGTCTTTCGCCATGAACCCCGGCTATGCCCTGCCGGATGCCACCCGGGCCCAGGTGGAGGCTTCGGACGATGCCCTTCTGCAGGCACCGCTTTCGCAGATCGTATCCAAAATGAGTGCGGCTCTTTTTGCCAGCGATGTCCATCCGAAGGCCTTCGTCAATTCCGCGGAGCTCTTTGCGGAACGCAGCCAGACCCGGATCGTCAGCTCGGAAGGGACCGATGTCAGCTGGACGGGCGGACGGATCAACGGCGAGTTTGTGGCACAGTGCAAAGAGCCTGAAGATGTGGAGCTGTATCAGGACTTTTCCTATGACCGCTTCCGGCCGGAGGCGCTGTCCCGCCTGGTCGCGGGGACGCTGGCCTTTGCGGCAGACCGGGCCCGGGCACAGAAGATCCTGAAGAGCGGCAATTATGACCTGATTTTAAGCGGTGACAACGTGGGAGAGGTGCTGAGCTACTATCTGCGCCGTTCCTCTGCCATGATGATCTATCCCGGCTATTCCCGCTGGAAAAAGGGCGAATGCGTGCAGAAGGCCGAGGACGGCTTTGAAGCGCTGACCATAAGCCTCAAAGCGCAGGACCCCTTCAGTCCGGAAGGGATCCCCATGAAAGACCGTACGCTGATCGAAGACGGTATCCTGAAGACCGTGCATGGCGGAAACCGCTTCTGCCGCTATCTGAACGAGGAGCCGACCGGCGACTACCGGAGCCTTCGCTGTGAAAACCCCGGGACTCGTTCGTTTGAGGAACTGAAGGCCGGTCCCTGCCTCTGGGCTGTGACCTTCTCGGATTTCCAGATGAATTCGATGAGCGGATATCTGGGCGGAGAGATCCGTCTGGCGTATCTGATCGAAGCGGACGGAACGGTAACACCGGTAACAGGCGGATCGGTGAGCTGCTCTCTGATGGAAAAGCAGAGTGAGCTCCTGTTCTCCACCGAACGGTTTGAATCGGGTGCTTATGAAGGCCCTTATGCGGTGCGGATCAAAGCGGTTTCCGTGGCAGGCACCGAGGAGGAAGCATAATGCAGGAAACAAAGGCACACAGAAACACAAGATGGTTCCTGACCCTGACGCTGACGCTGGTGGGGGTGGTCCTGACAGTTTTTGTTTTGCCGAAACTGGTCGGTTTCTTTATCCCCTTTGTGATCGCCTGGATCATAGCGCTGATCACGGGACCCCTGGTAAGGCTGCTGGAGAAGCGGCTGCACATTACAAAGAAATACGGATCGGTGATCGTGATCATCCTGGTGATCGCCGTGATCGTGGGTCTGCTCTGGTTCTTTATTGGGACGCTGGTCCGGGAAATTACGGATTTTATCCTGCGCGCACCGGGGTATCTGAACGGTCTGATGGGCGTGATCAAGGAGATCGGAGAGTGGCTGGAAGGACTCTTTAAGGGCCTCCCGGAAGGGATCGGCAATCAGCTGGACGGCTTCCTGGCGACGGCCAAGGACAAGATCGTTGCCTGGGTCACGGAATTCAGCACGAATTTTGCCGGGCAGATCGGAAATCTTGCCATGTCGGTCCCGAAAGCTCTGTTCTATCTGATCGTAACGGTGGTCTGCTCCTTCCTGCTGGTCATGGAGCGGGAGAATATCTGGAAGCGTTTCTATGACGCCATGCCGCTCAGCATCAAGAAGTTCCTGAACATGGGCAAGGCCAGTCTGAAGAAGGCCTTAAGCGGCTACTTCGTAGCGCAGATCAAGATGTCCTGGATCGTGGCCATCATTATCCTGATCGGGATGCTGCTGCTGCGCGTACAGTATGCCCTGCTGATCTCGGTCCTGATCGCATTCGTGGATTTCCTGCCGGTCTTCGGCTCCGGAACCATCCTGTGGCCCTGGGCGGTGGTGGAGGTCGCATCCGGCCGGTATTGGACGGCGCTGTGGCTGATCGTGATCTATATTGGTGTACAGATCGTGCGAAATGTTCTCTCCCCCAAGATCATGGGCGATATGATGGGACTGCCGCCGCTGCTGACCCTGCTCTTTATCTATATCGGCTTCAGACTGTACGGGATCGGCGGCATGATCTTTGCCATTCCGATCGGGATGGTGATCGTGGAAGTCTGCCAGTACGGCGTCTTCAATCCGGCTGTGGGCGTCCTAAAGGAGATGTCGCAGGCAATCAGTATTGCGCTGCAGAAACCCCGGGCAGCTTCAGCTGACGAGCCGGCCATGGAAGCAGAGACGCTTTCAGAGGCCGAAGAAGCAGCCCTGCCGGCTGAGGCAGAAACGCCGGCTGAAGATAAGCCGGCTGAGACAGAAAAGGCCGCTGAAAAGGAAGCGAAAGATAAGGTTGAGGCAAAGGCACAGGAAGATCAGCCGCGCTGAAGAAGCGGAATCTGACAACAAAAAAAGCGGAGCTTCGGCTCCGCTTTTTGCTGTCCGGAACAGGCCAGGCGTTATCTGCCTTCAGGC
Source organism: uncultured Lachnospiraceae bacterium (assembly GCA_902797385.1). Lineage (GTDB taxonomy): Bacteria > Bacillota > Clostridia > Lachnospirales > Lachnospiraceae > UBA6987. The sequence continues at coordinate 5,548 of CADBSR010000013.1, read as the reverse complement.
CAGTCCTTCTTTTTTCTGCTTTTCGGCCAGGACGCGCCAGTACTGCGTTCCGAGGCGTGTGGCCGATCCTTCAAACCAGATGGAATCGTAGGACGTTTTGGGCGGGTGCTTCATGCGCTCCCCGATCCGCCGGGACCAGTACCGGGTCACAGAGGGAAGACTCACAATAAACGGCATGAGCGGGCCCAGATAGCAGTTTTGCATGGCGTGTCCCATCTCATGGTTCTTGATGTGGATGCTGTCCTGCTTGTCAGTCACAAATATGACCCCCCATTCGGCGCCGCCCCAGTTGTTGCCGACGTTGAAATAGAAGCAGGGGCCCCAGCGATGCGGCTTGTGGCCGGTGATCAGCAGAAAGAAAGCCACTATGAGACCACCGATGTTGATCGGCAGTCCCCAGGTGAAGTTCAGAAAATAGAACAGTTTTTTATTGATGATCGGTTTCATGGCAGACTGATGATCTTACGGGGTGGCCCGGTAGATCAGAATATGCGGGGCTGCTTCGGGACTCAGCCATTGCAGCAGCGAGAAGAGCGTCGCTTCTTTCAGGCCGATGGAACCGTCGGTAGGGGTCCCGGCCGTGACGTTCAGGAAAACGGAGGTACCGAGGGCTCTGTCGGCTTCCGGCGCGTTGTAATTGACCTGAATGGCGTATTTATAGATATCGGGCTGCTTCGTCAGCTCGATGCTGCTTGTCCAGTCCTGATCCACCTCGTGCAGATTGCAGAGCGTGTTGTAGTGGGAGGATTTGGGATCCGTGACCCAGACGTCGCCGGAGAGCAGCGCATGGTATTCCATGGCGGTAATGGCGGCAGAGGCAGTTCCGTAGGCAGGGCCGACGGTGAACAGGCCGCTCGGCGTTACGCTGCTGCCGGCCGATCTGACGCCGGAAATACCGCCTTCGCCCAGCTGAGCATTGGCATTCGGGACCGCTGCTGCGAAGACCCAGCCGTCGGATCCTTTTTCAAAGAAGTAGACAATGCCTTCCGATGTGCTTGTTGCGCGTACTACGATCAGCTGAGTGCCTTCCAGCATGGATTCTTCCAGACCGGCCTGGGCCAGATGAGCGGCCAGATCGGCCTCGTCAAAGACGACTTCCTCCGTCGTGGTTTCTTCCGGTGTGGGTTCCTCCGTGACAGGTGCCTCTGTGGTCGGCTCTTCGGTCGTGGGCTCCTCGGTGGTGGGTTCCTCCGTGGTCGGTTCTTCGGTGGTCGGTTCTTCTGTGGTGGGTTCTTCCGTGGTCGGCTCTTCGGTGGTGGGCTCTTCCGTCGTCGGTGCCTCACTCGTCGTTTCTTCCGGAGAGCTTTCCGGAAGCGCCGTTTCACTGTTGTCAGACGCTTCGGTAAAGAAACCGCCCTGCGTATCGTCTTCGCTTATGTCAGAAGGCGCCCGTGTAGGGAACGTCGGGGTTTCCCCTTCCGCGATCGGGATCAGGATATCCAACGGGATCGTGGGAGAGTAGGGAAGTGTCAGCTCAGCCGATGTGCCGAACAGGAAAGCAAAGGGGGTCCATTTTTCACCCCGTTTGGTCGTATACAGATAGGACGTCAGTAAAATGACGCAGATGAGCGCCAGAACACCGAGCAGCGAAAAGAGAACGATCCTTTTTTTGCGGTTTCTGTCCTGTGCGAGCGGTGATTTATCTTTGGAACGCGATTCTGCCATATTGCCCCTTTATTAAAAAAAGATTTTGATCTATTATAGCGCTTTTCCTGGAAAAAGGCAACTGCTGCCGAATCCGCTGGTCCGTTTTGACAAAGAAGGCTTTTCAGGCTTCCTTTTCAGCTGTTTTGTGCTATAATCCGGGTATGAGCTTCAATATCAAAGAAGAACTGAAAAAACTGCCGGCAGAGCCGGGTGTCTACATCATGCATGACGCAGACGGCCGGATCCTTTACGTGGGAAAAGCGAGCAGTCTGAAAAACAGGGTCAAATCCTATTTCGCCAAGACCGTCAACCGGGGGCCGCAGATCATCAAAATGATCCAGGAGATCGCCTGGTTTGAGACCATTACCGTCAGTTCGGAAACGGAAGCCCTGATTCTGGAATGCAACCTGATCAAGGAACATCGTCCGCCCTACAATACCATGCTGATGGACGATAAAACCTACCCGTACGTCTGTCTGACATCCGACGAGATGTATCCGCGGGTCTTCTTAAGCCGGCGTCTGAAACGCGACAAGCATGAGTATTACGGACCCTATACCAATGTGACGGCCGTTCGCGATACAGTCCGCCAGATGCAGCAGATCTTTTCGCTGAGGACCTGCGAGCGGAAGCTCCCGGAGCAGCAGGGAAAGGAACGGCCGTGTCTGAACTATCAGATGGGCCGCTGCCCGGCGCCGTGTCAGAAAGGCTATATTTCCCCGGAGGAATACGGGGAAAGCGTGGAAAAGGCCCGCCGCTTTTTAAAGGGGGACTACCGCCCGGCCCAGCAGTGGCTGAAGAATAAGATGCAGGAAGCCGCCGGCCGGCTGGACTTTGAAGAAGCCGCCCGTCTGCGGGACCTGATCGAAGACGTGAAGGTGCTGGCAGAAAGGCAGAAAATATCCGAACCCGGCGGCGAGGACAGAGACGTGCTGGCCCTGGCCTTTTCCGAAGGCGAGGGGATGGCCGAGATCTTCTTTATCCGCAACGGCCGTATGATCGGCCGGGATCACAGCCGGATCGAGGTGCCGGAGGAAGATCCGGCCGAAGTCCTGTCCCAGGTGATCAGACAGTTCTACAGCGGAACGCCCTTCATCCCCCGGGAGATCCTGGTGGGGACGGAGCCGGCGGAACGGGAGCTCCTGGAGCAGGTCCTGACCATCCGCGCCGGCCGGAAGGTGACCATCCGCGTCCCACAGCGGGGCGAAAAACGGGGACTGCTGGATCTGGCGGCGGAAAATGCGGCGGCAGAGCTGGCACGCCTGCAGCGGGCAGCCGAACGCGAAGAGCAGCGCAGCAGCGGCGCCTTGAAGAGTCTGGCCGATCTGCTGAAGATGGAACATCTGGTGCGGATCGAAGCCTACGATATTTCGCACATCAGCGGATTTGCGACGGTCGGTTCCATGGTGGTCTATGAGAACGGCCGACCGAAGAAAAACGACTACCGCAAATTCCGGATCCGTTTTGTGGAAGGCAACAACGATACCGCCTCTCTGACGGAGGTCTTGTACCGCCGCTTTACACACGGCCTGAAAGAACAGGATATGATCCGGGAAAACATGAAAGAGGAAGATTCCTTCCTGCGCTTTCCCGACCTGATCCTGATGGACGGCGGCAAGGGGCAGGTCCATGCCGCCCAGTCCCTGTTAGCTGATCTGGGCCTTTCCATCCCGGTCTGCGGCATGGTGAAGGACGATCATCACCGCACACGCGGATTGTATTTCCAGGACGTGGAACTGCCGATCGATACCCGCGGAGAGGTGTTTCAGCTCATCACGCGGATCCAGGATGAAACCCACCGCTTTGCCATTGAGTATCACCGGTCCCTTCGCGGCAAGAGCCAGGTCCATTCGATCCTGGACGATATCCCGGGGATCGGACCGGCCAGACGGCGGGCACTCTTAAAAGCGCTTCCCGGGATCGACGCCATGAAGGCGGCCAGTGTGGAGACTCTGAAGGCGATCCCCGGGATGAATGAACCTTCAGCCATCGCCGTGTATGCCTTTTTCCATGACGGCGAAGTGCCGGAAACAGACGGCCAGGCATAGCAATTTGCCTTTGAAACTGATATACTGAAATATAACACCAGGCTTGTTTCCTCCGGCAAAACCGGGGTGAAAGGAGCAGAAGGAAGGCCGGAAGGGGATCCTTCCGGAAAAGAGGACGGACAATGAGCAGACAATCTAATTTTGCGGTGATCAATCAAGTGTCCAACACGCCGGAAGGCGGAGACGAAAAGAAAATCACGATCTCGCTGGAGCAGGTGGCCAGAGATATGCAGCTGGTCAATCTGACGCCCGAGATCGCATTAAGCGATATCCTGATCGACAATATGGACCTGAACCGGCCGGCCCTGCAGCTGACCGGTTTCATGGAGCATTTCGATCCGACCCGGATCCAGATCGTCGGCATGGTCGAGCATGAGTATGTCAAGTCTCTCTCGGGGGAAGCCCGCTGTGAGGCCTTTGAACGCCTGTTCCAGGCGCATATTCCCTGCCTGATCCTGGCCAGAAGCTTTGAGCCGGCCGAAGATGTCCTGGCGCTGGCGCTGCGATATCGCATCCCGATCCTGCAGACGTCGTCTCCGACCTCTTTGTTTGAAGCGCGTCTCCTGCGGCAGCTGGAGATCCGTCTGGCCCCGATGGTGGCGATCCACGGCGTGCTGGTGGACGTCTTCGGGGAAGGGGTCCTGATTCTGGGCGATTCCGGGATCGGCAAGAGTGAGGCGGCGCTGGAACTCATCAAGCGCGGTCACCGTCTGGTCTCGGACGATTCGGTGGAGATCCGTCGCTACAGTGAACGTGAGCTGGTCGGCCGCTCGCCGGAGGTGACAAAATACCTGATGGAGCTGCGCGGGATCGGTGTGATCGACGTGAAGGCGCTCTTCGGGGTGGAATGTGTGGAAGACGAGAAGCAGATCAGCATGGTGATCCGTCTGGAAGCCTGGGAACAGGGAAAGGTCTTCAACCGCCTGAATATGAAGGAAGAATATGTGGAATACCTCGGCAATAAGCTGGTCTGCTATACGGTGCCCATGAGCCCCGGCCGGAACTCCGCCATTATTATTGAATCGGCGGCTGTGAATTTCCGACAGAAGAGAATGGGGTACGACGCCGGCAAGGAACTGGAACGGCGGGTCATGGAAAAAATGATGCGGGACCGGGGGCTGTAAATCATGAGTGATATTATGAAGCTGGCGGAGGATTATACCATCGCCACAGATGACGTAGAGATCGTGTTCGGGGAGCCGATGCGGGAGCATACCAGTTTTCGGCTGGGCGGCGGAGCCTGGTTTTACGCCAAGCCTTACACGGAGGAGGCGTTAAAGACCGGCCTGCAGCTGTGCCTGCGGGAAGAACTGCCGGTTTATATCCTGGGAAAAGGCACCAATCTATTGGTCAGTGACCGCGGCGTACCGGGAGCGGTTTTTGACCTGACCGGGATGGATGAGATCCGCGTGGAGGGGGAGAAGATCACGGCGCAGTGCGGCGCCCTTCTTCGGAATGTAGCCAAGGCGGCGGCGGAGGCATCGCTGGCCGGCCTGGAATTTGCCCACGGGATCCCCGGTTCTTTGGGCGGAGCGATCATGATGAACGCGGGCGCCTTTGGCGGCGAGATGAAAGACGTGGTGGAAAGCGTCCGTCTGATGGACCGCTACGGCCGGATCCGTGAAGTGGCAGCGGCCGATATGCATTTCGGATACCGTCATTCCCTGGCGGAGGAAAGCGAAGAGATCGTGCTTTCCGCCGTCCTTAAGCTCCCGGCAGGCAAGCGGGAGGAGATAGAAGAGAAGATGCATCAGCTCGGTGAGCGTCGGCGTGAGAAGCAGCCTTTAAATACCCGGAATGCCGGCAGCACATTCAAACGCCCGGAAGGATATTTCGCGGGAAAGCTGATCGAG
>CADBSR010000012.1 GCA_902797385.1 uncultured Lachnospiraceae bacterium | reverse complement strand
TGAATACCATCAATCGCAGCAGCGGTTTTACGCAGACGGAAGCGACGGTCAGCAAGGCTGAGCTTTTTGAGGATGAGCACTATGAAGACGGGTCGAAGGTGGACGCGACCTATACGATATTTATCAAATACATCGTGGATGGGAAAGAATATGAAACAGAATACGGCATCTTTTCCGGCATGAAAGTAGGCGATCCGGTCACGGTTATGGTGAATCCGGCGGATCCGACGGATGTCGTAACGAAAAACAGCCCCTGGCTCGCGGTGGGACTGATGGCCGGCGGCGCTGTGGTTCTAGCGATCGCTGCATTTAGTATCGTAAAGACAGCAAAACGGAATAAAGCGTTAAAACTTCAGGAAGGAGAATGGATCAATGGGTGAAATGAAGACATATCTGCTGCAGCCGGATGCAAACGGTCTGATGAAGCAGGGCTTTTTCATGACAGACGAAAACGGAACGACTGTCTGCGAGGCGAAGGTGATGAAGGCACCGCTGTTCGGAGCGGCGCAGGTCGTATTTACGAATTTCCTGACCGGCCGGAGCGAAGAGCATAAGGTGGGTCATGTCACGACCACTGAGACGAGCGGAGCGCTGGGGACCAGTCTCTTCTCCACGAACTCCCGCTTTAAATATGACGGGAAGAATATCTGGGATTACCTGCACGAGCAGGGGATCCGGATCGATTCTCATCTGCAGGGGAAAAAGCTGGGCTTTTCGTATGATATCAGCCTGAAGGGCCGTCCGCTTGCGACCATTGCCACGAGCTCGCCGAAGGGCAAGAGCCTGCTGACTACAAAATTCTGCCTGGATGTTACCACGGCAGAAGAGGATCTGGACCTGGCGTTCCTGGTCGCCTATACCCTGGCCAAGACCCCGGATCAGGCTTTCCATAGCTGATACAGCGGTCATCAAAAACACCAAAAAAGATAAAAAGCAGCAAGAGCTCCCAAAAACTCCTTGCCCTGTCGAGCCAATTCGTGTAAGATAGCAGCAAAGGAGTTTTTGTATGCGCCGTATTTCAGAATCGAAACGGAAAAGGATTTTCGAGATCATTCAGATCGGCTTAAAGGAAGACGCTCCAAGCCGCGCCTTTGATTTTTTTATCGTGGCCGTGATCCTGTGCAATATTGCGGTTCTGCTTCTGGAAACCTTTGATGAACTGGCCCCGTATCATGAGCTTTTTCATATCATAGAGACCGTGACGGTCCTCATCTTCTGCGTAGAATATGCGCTTCGGATCTGGACGGCGGATCTGCTGTACCCCGGAGAAAAGAAGGGAAAAGCCATTCTCCGCTTTTTGTTTTCCTTTGACGGTCTGGTGGATCTGTTTACCATTCTTCCGTTCTTCTTCCTCTCCGGTTTCGGCGCCCTGCGCATCCTGCGGGCGGCACGGATCTTCCATCTGTTCCGCATCAATACACAGTATGACTCATTCCAGGTCATCACTTCGGTCATCAAGGAAAAGCGCAATGCGATCCTGTATGCGGTATTCATTATCCTGGTCATGATCCTGGCTTCGTCCCTGTGTATGTACAGCGTGGAGCATGCAGCGCAGCCGGAATCCTTCCGGAACGCGCTTTCCGGGATCTGGTGGAGCGTGTCAACGGTCTTTACCGTCGGCTACGGCGATATTTACCCCATCACCCTGCTGGGGCGTATCATGGGGGTGATCATTACCTTCCTTGGGGTGGGGGCGGTCGCGATCCCGACCGGGATCATTTCCGCCGGCTTTGTGGAGCATTATACGCGTCTGCAGAAGCGGGATGAGGTCGAGGAATATAAAAAAAGCACGGCTTCCGTGCTGGTAGAGGAAAACTCGGTCTTTGTCTCGCGTACGATCCGGGAGGCAGAGGAAATGCAGCAGTTGGTGATTACGGCCCTGATCCGGGACGGCATGGTGGTGACGCCGGAAAACCAGATCCGGATCCGGCCCGGGGATATCCTGATCACCATGCGGATGTAGGCGCGGGCTGCAGCTGGCGGCCGGGCAGGGAAAACGCCTGTATTCCGAAGGAAAGCGTGTGGTTTTTCCTGCATAAAATAGTGAGGCGGCGGTTTATCTTTCAAAAAAATCTTTCCCCGGACCGCCCGGAATGGTACAATAAAAACGAAAGAGATTCGGAGCAGCCATCCGGTGATAACAGACAGTATGGATGTCACAAAGACAGAAAGCAAAAGTATCAGTATTTTAGGCTCTACCGGCTCCGTTGGTCGGCAGAGTGTTGACGTGGTGCTGAAAAGCGGCGGCGCCTACCGCGTCCGTGCGTTGGCCGCCGGCCGCAATATTGCCCTCCTTGAGGAGCAGATCCGCCTGCTTCACCCGGAAGCGGTATGCGTGACGGATGATGCGGCGGCGGCGGATCTTACCGTCAGGATCCGGGATCTGGGTGTTCCGGTCCTCTCGGGGATGGAAGGGCTGCGGCAGCTGATCGAAGACTACCGGGCCGATATTTACGCCATCTCCATCTCTGGAATGATCGCCCTGCAGCCGGTTTTGTGGGCGATCCGGACAGGCGCCCGGATCGCGCTGGCGAACAAGGAATCCATTGTCACGGCGGGACATATCATGATCCCGGCGGTGAAGGCGGCGGGAGCGGAGCTTCTGCCGGTTGACAGCGAGCACAGCGCCATCTTCCAGTGCTTGGAAGGCGAGCGGCACAATCCAATCAAGCAGATCCTGCTGACGGCTTCCGGCGGTCCGTTCCGCGGAAAAACGAGGGATGAACTGCGCGATATCACACCGGCGCAGGCGTTAAAGCACCCGAACTGGTCCATGGGGGCGAAGATCACCGTGGACAGCTCCACCCTGGCCAATAAGGGACTGGAGGTCATGGAGGCGCATCATCTTTTCGGGGTCAGCTATGACCAGGTCCGCGTGGTGGTGCATCCGCAGAGCGTGATCCATTCCATGGTGGAGTTTTCGGACGGCGCCGTGAAGGCACAGTTGGGCGTGCCGGATATGCGGCTGCCGATCGAATATGCTCTGAACTATCCGAAACGGGGCGCGGAAATGACGCAGGCGCTGGATTTCTGGAACATGTCGGCGCTGACATTTGAAAAACCGGATCCGGAGACCTTCCCGGCGCTGGCGCTGGCGTATGAGGCCGGCCGCGCGGGCGGGACCATGCCGACTGTCTTCAATGCCGCCAATGAGATCGCGGTGGCGGATTTCCTGGCGGGAAAGCAGAGCTATCTGGGGATCGCGGATTCTATAGGAGAGGCCATGGCCCGGCACCGGGTGGTGAAGGACCCTTCCCTGGAAGAGATCCTGGCAGTGGAAAAAGAGCTGCGCGCAGCGGCCCGAAAGTAAGAATCGAAAGCGGACGGCCGCATGGGCCGGCCGTTGAAAAAGAATCATAAAGCAAGGGAAAACCAAGCAGGAGGATAGGCTATGTTAAGTGAAAGAGCAAGAAACATTACACCGTCGGCAACGACCTCGCTGACGGCGATCGTGCAGGATTTAAAGGCACAGGGCGTTCCGGTTATCGGGCTGAACGTGGGTGAACCGGATTTTGACACCCCTGCGCATATTGTGGCAGCGGCCAACAAAGCTTTGGCGGAAGGCAAGACAAAGTATGCCAAGGACAGCGGGATCCAGCCTCTGCGGGAAGCCATCAGCAAGAAGCTGAAGAACGATAACGGTCTGAACTATACCGCGGATCAGATCGTAGTGACGACCGGTGCCAAGCAGGCCGTTTACGAAGCGCTGCAGGTTCTGGTGGACAAGGGCGATGAAGTGATCATCCCCACACCCTGCTGGGTCAGCTATACCGAGATGGTCAAGCTGGCAGACGGCGTTCCGGTGTTCGTCAAAACGCAGCCCGGCACCTTCCAGCTGGATGTAGCCGCCATTGAGGCTGCTCTGACCGAAAAGACCAAAGCGCTGATCCTGACCAGCCCGAATAACCCGACCGGTGCCGTGTATACGGAAGAAGCCCTGCGCGCGCTGGGCAAACTGGCCGTGGAACATGACTTCTATGTGATTTCCGACGAAGTTTATGAAAAGCTTCTGTACAACGGCAAGAAGCACATGAGCATTGCCACCCTCTCTCCGGAGGTCTATGAACACACCATTACCATCAACGGCTTCTCCAAGGCCTATTCCATGACCGGCTGGAGACTGGGATATCTGGCAGCTCCGCTGGAGATCGCGAAAGCGGCCGGACGTCTGCAGGGTCACATGACCTCCAATGCCACGACCTTCGTGCAGTGGGCGGCCATCAGCGCCCTGGAAGGCCCGCAGGAGGATCTGGAGATCATGCGGAAAGAATTTGACCGCCGCCGGATCTGGCTGCAGGATGCCTTAAGCAAGATCCCGGGCATTTCCTGCGCGGGCGCGGACGGCGCTTTCTATCTGATGCCGAACGTCAGCGCGTACTACGGAAAGACGGCACCGGACGGAAGCGTGATCCGGGATTCGGGCGATTTCTGCAATTATATTTTAAAGACGGCGCACGTTGCCATCGTGCCCGGCAAGGCATTTGAGTCGCCGGAGGAAGTCCGTATCTCCTATTCCAACTCCATGGAGAACATTCAGGAAGCGGTCAGACGGATCGCGGAAGCACTGACCAAGCTGAAATAAGCACGGAAAACCTGACTAAAAAAAATTTTCAAAGCGGGAAGCTTTAAGTCTCACTTAAGCTTTCCGCTTTATTCTTTTGTCATAAACCCCGGAAAGGAGGGCTTATAGATGAAAGAATTAGTGAAAATCGTTTTGATCCCGGCGTATGAACCGGATGGATCGCTGATACAAGTCTTAAAAGAACTGGAGGAAAGGGGCTTTGTGCGGGTCGTTGTCGACGACGGCAGCTCTGCAAAGTGTCAGACAGTCTTTGACGAAGTATCCGGACACGCCGTCCTGCTGCGGCATGAAGTCAACAAAGGCAAGGGCGAAGCCTTGAAAACCGGCATGCGCTATATAGCGGAACATTTCCCGGAGGACAGCATCGTTGTCACCGCCGATGCGGACGGACAGCATACGGTCCCGGATATTGAAAGGATCACGCTGGGCGTCGGTGAAACACCGGACGCGCTGGTCCTGGGATCCCGCAAAATGGAAGGAAAGGTTCCGCTGCGCAGCCGCTTTGGCAATGCCATCACCCGCCTGGTATTCCGCTTATCCACGGGAACGGCTGTCTATGACACACAGACCGGCCTGCGGGGCTTCCTGGCCGATCAGATCCCGGATCTGCTGGAGATCCCCGGGAGCCGCTATGAGTACGAAATGAATATGCTGCTGACCCGGGCCCGGGAAAAGAAAGAGATCCGCGAAATTGACATCCGGACCGTTTACCTGAACGACAATGCGTCATCGCACTTTGATACCGTGAAGGATTCCTGGCGGGTCTACAAGGAGATCCTTCGCTTTTCCGCCTCATCGCTGGTCGGATTTGCCGTGGACTATATCCTCTTCTGCCTGCTGTCGCTGCTGACGGGACAGGTGCTGGTATCGAATATCGCGGCAAGGGTCTGCAGTGCGTCGGTCAATTATACATTGAACCGACGGATGGTCTTTGCGGAAAAGGCGCCGGTGGCGAGATCGCTGCCGCGCTATGCGGCGCTGGCTGTGGTGATCCTGGCCTGCAATACATTGATCTTAAAGCTTTTGACCATGCTGGGTGTGACGGCATGGCTTGCCAAACTCGCGACAGAGATGCTGCTCTTTACGGTCAGCTTTCTGGCACAGAAGAAACTTGTTTTTACGGGGGAGGTGCGTCATGAAAATGCGTAGAGGCGGCTTCCTGATGGGCCTGGCGATCTTTGCCTTCACTTTATATGTTGCATTGGACAGTTTTGTGATCGCGCGGGGCTATGCGTCTGATGCGACGCAGATGAACCTGTCCCTCTTTGAAAATGTGAGCAGCGATTCTTCGGCAGAACAGACGGAAACCGCGGCTGCCTCCACGGGACTGAAGAGCACAGGGCGAAGCGGGAAACGGACGAGCAGCGCGGCGGAAAGCACCGCGGTTCCGGAAACGGCAGCTGAAACGGCGACGGCACTCAGTGCTTCGCTTGGCGGAACAGTGATCGGCGAGTATTCGGATGAAAATATCAGCATCGTGCTCAGTGAATACGAAGAGGAAGGAACCGCGGTTTATGTGGCGGACATTACCCTCTCCTCGGCACAGTACCTGAAAACGGCCTTCGCCAAAGACACATACGGCAAGAACGTCACGGCGAAAACGTCCGATACGGCAGCAGCAAATGACGCGATCCTGGCGATTAACGGAGACTATTACGGGGCGCAGGAGAGCGGCTATGTGATCCGGAACGGAGTCGTGTACCGGGAAAAAGCCGGCAGTAATGAGGTCCTTTGCATTTACGCGGACGGGACGCTTGAGGTCGCGGATCCTTCCGACTACAGCGCCGATGAGCTGGCAGCGGCCGGTGTCTGGCAGGCGTTCTCCTTCGGTCCCGGATTGGTGGAAGGCGGAAGGATTGCGGTATCGGCGAGCGAGGAGGTCGGCAAGGCCATGGCCAGCAACCCCCGGACCGCGATCGGGCAGCTTGGCGAGATGCACTACGTCTTTGTGGTTTCGGACGGCCGGACCGCGGAAAGCGAAGGCCTCTCCCTGTACCAGCTGGCCGTGTTTATGCAGAAACTGGGTGTTGAAACGGCCTATAACCTGGACGGCGGCGGATCATCCTCCATGGTCTTTATGGGAGAACTGATCAATAAACCGACCACGTCGGGCAAAAGCATCAAGGAAAGGAGTGTGAGTGACATTGTTTACATCGGATAAGAAAAAAGCCGCCGGAGCGGCTTTGGGATATGTGGCAATCAGCCTGTTTACGGCTCTGATCGGGGCCATCTATGAATGCTTCAGTCACGAGGTCTATTCGTACTATATGATCTATGCCTTCGTGATCCCGCTCCTGCTCGGGGCGCTGCCGGCGCTGTGGATCGCTGTCCGGGACAGGCTGGAAATGCCGGACGGGATCAGCCGGTTCTGCTGGCGGAGCGGTATCGCCATCCTGACGATGGGCAGTCTGATGCAGGGCGTCCTGGAGATTTACGGGACTACGAACCGGCTGATGATCGTGTATCCGGTCGTGGCCATTCCGCTCCTTCTGACCGGCGCGGTCTCTTATGGGAAAGGGGCGCTCTTACAGTAATTCGATCCCGGCTTCCCGGCAGGCCTCAAGCATCTCTTCAGGCCACAGGGAAGCCTGGACCTCTCCGATATGCGCCTTGTGGAGGAAATACATGCAAAGCCGGCTCTGGCCGATCCCTCCGCCAATGGACAGCGGCAGGGCATCGTGAAGGACAGCCTGGTGGAAGGGCAGCTCTCTGCGGTCCTCGCAGCCGGCTTCCCGCAGCTGACGGTCCATGGCTTCGGCATCCACGCGGATCCCCATGGAACTGACCTCGAAGGCGCAGCCCAGCAGCTCGTTCCAAAGCAGAATATCACCGTTCAGACTCCAGTCGTCATAGTCCGGAGAACGGCCGTCATGCGGGGCACCCGAAGCCAGGGGTGCCCCGATCCCTTCCAGAAACACCGCCTTTTTCTCGCGGCAGATGCGGTTCTCGCGCTCCTTCGGGGTCAGATCGGGGAAGCGGTCTTCCAGTTCCTGGGAAGTAATAAAAAAGATCTCGTTGGGAATATCACTGCGCAGCTCGGCATAGCAGCGGCTGACATAGTCGCTTAAGTTGCGGATAGCGTGGTAAATGGTATCGACGGTCTGATGCAGGAAGGCGCGGTTGCGTTCCTGGCGCGTAATGGCCTTCTCCCAGTCCCATTGATCCACATACAGAGAATGCAGATTATCCAGCTCTTCATCGCGCCGGATCGCGTTCATGTCCGTGTAGATGCCCCGGCCGGGCTCGATCCCGTATTTCCCGAGGGCATACCGCTTCCATTTCGCCAGAGACTGTACGATCTCGGCGGTTTCCTCCTGCATATCCTTCACGGTAAAATCCACCCGCCGCTCAAACCCGTTCAGGTTGTCGTTGAGACCCGATCCGGGCAGGACGATTAACGGGGCCGATACGCGGCGCAGCTTCAGATGATACGCCAGCTCGTCCTGGAAATAATCCTTGATTTTCTTGATCGCACGCTGTGTTTCCATGGGATACAGGGCGGGCTTATAGTCTTTGGGTATGATCAGATGGGACATCAGAGGCCTCCTTCCCGAACCGGGCCGGCCAAAAGCTTGGCAGCCGACCAGTGAGGACATTCCGTAAAACCGGGTTTTAGGAATATATGGAGGCAGTATACCTCTTTTTTCAGAAAAAGGAAAGAAAAAATAAAAAGGAGTCCCTCGTGGCGTACTCCTTACGAAGTGCCTCCCTCGGGGCTCCTTTTCTTATGACAGGGGTCGCTTACAGGCCCTTCTCCTTTGCTTTTTCGATGGCCTCGGCGACCATCATGTCCTGGATCTTCATCAGGCGGATCTGGGTGGAGCGTTCGTTCTCATCCAGTTTCATGGTGATGAATTTGATTTTCTGCTGGGCGTCGGGGATTATGACATGCTCCAGCGCGTTGACGCGGCGGCGGGTCTTTTCGATCTCGGCCGCCATCAGACGGCAGGATTTTTCCACCTCGGCCAGGCGAAGCAGCTCCGGCAGGACTTCGTTTAAGGATTCAACGGCATCGTCCAGCTGGGGCGGTGTGAAGGCATAGCCGTAGCTGTAGATATCGCCCTCGTTTTCGGTCCGGGTCTTTTTCTCAAAGACAGGGACTTCCACGCTCATGACATTTTTGATGCTCATCTCCAGAAAGACCTGCTGCTTGGGGGCCAGAAGCGCTGTGTTCAGGATCTGGTCGGAGCCGGCGGCGCGGGCCAGAACGAAGTTGGCATTGGCCCGTTTCAGCTTGGCTTCCACGCTTTCGCGAAGGGTCTTGTTTTCGCGCACGAGCTCCAGGAACTGACGCATCAGCTCATCCCGCTTGTCTTTTAAAAGTTTGTGTCCGCGCATCGCAGTGGTGAGGCGGCGTTTCTGCCGCCCCAGTTCCATACGGGTCGGAATGACTTGTGAAGATGCCATAACAGCTCCTTACTGCTTGTAGTACATATCCAGATACTTTTCGTCGATACGCTTGAGCTCGGTACGCGGCAGCAGACGTAGCAGATCCCAGCCGATGTTTAAGGTCTCTTCGATGCTGCGGTCCGTCTGATAGCCCTGAGACACATAATGGGTCTCGAAAGCATCCGCGAAGGCGGCGTATTTTTTGTCCATGGCGGTCAGAGCGGCTTCGCCCAGAACGACCATCAATTCCTTGGCTTCCTTGCCGCGGGCATAGGCGGCGAAGAGCTGGTTTAAGACGTTGGAGTGATCCGCCCGGGTCTTGCCTTCCCCGATGCCCTTATCTTTCAGACGGGACAGGCTCGGCAGAACGTCGATGGGCGGCACAACATGCTTGCGGTGCAGGTCACGGCTTAAGATGATCTGGCCCTCCGTGATGTACCCGGTCAGGTCGGGGATCGGGTGGGTCTTGTCGTCTTCCGGCATGGACAGGATGGGGATCATGGTGATGGACCCGTTCTTGCCTTTCTGACGGCCGGCACGCTCGTAGAGGGAGGCCAGGTCCGTATACATGTAGCCGGGATATCCGCGGCGGCCCGGTACTTCCTTGCGGGCAGCAGAGACCTCACGCAGAGCATCGGCGTAGTTGGTGATATCGGTCAGGATGACCAGAACGTGCATGTTTTTCTCAAAAGCCAGATATTCGGCGGCCGTCAGGGCCATACGCGGGGTCGCGATACGCTCAACGGCCGGGTCGTTGGCCAGGTTGATGAACAGAACGGTCCGCTCAATGGCGCCGGATTCACGGAAGCTCTCCACGAAGAAGTTGGATTCCTCGAAGGTAATGCCCATGGCGGCAAAGACGACGGCGAAGGGCTCGGAGGTGCCGCGCACCTTGGCCTGGCGGGCAATCTGCGCGGCTAACTGTGCGTGGGGCAGACCGGAGGCAGAGAAGATAGGCAGCTTCTGGCCGCGGACCAGGGTGTTTAAGCCGTCGATGGCGGAAACACCGGTCTGAATGAATTCCTGCGGATAGGCGCGGGCTGCCGGATTCATGGGCAGGCCGTTGATATCGTTGCGGGCTTCGGGCAGGATCTCGGGGCCGTCATCGATCGGCCGGCCCAGACCGTCGAAAACGCGGCCCAGCATATCTTCCGATACACCCAGCTCCATGCTGCGGCCCAGGAAACGGACCTTGCTGCTTTCCAGGTTCAAGCCTGTGGAGGATTCGAACAGCTGGACCAGGGCGTTGCCGCCGTTGATCTCCAGCACCTTGCAGCGGCGCTTTTCGCCGTTTTTCAGCTCGATCTCGCCCAGTTCATCGTAGGCGACGTTTTCGACGCCGGTCACCAGCATCAAGGGGCCGGCAACTTCCTGTATGGTACGGTATTCCTTCGGCATCAGTCTTCCTCCTTCGCAAGCAGCGCTTTCATTTCAGCCTTTAATTCGGCCAGGACCTTCTCATAGGCCGGCTTGACGTCGGTCTCGGGCGTGTATTTGAAACGGCCGATCTCTTCGCGTACGGCCATGTTGACCAGCGCTTCAATATCCGCCCCGCCGGCCAACGCCTCGCAGCCTTCATGGTAGTAGGCCAGGACCAGCTTCATCATGCGGTACTGCTTCTCCAACGAGGTGTAGGTGTCGATCTCATGGAAGGAGTTCTGATGCAGGAAGTCTTCGCGGATGGAGCGGGCCGCCTCCAGTTTCAAACGTTCGGGAGCGGAGAGG
>CADBSR010000011.1 GCA_902797385.1 uncultured Lachnospiraceae bacterium | reverse complement strand
GCCATCCCGGTAAAGGACAGCGGCAGAAGGCTTCGGTAATCCAGGGACGGAAAACGAAGCGGCATATACAGGCCGCCGTCGGCGGCGAGCCCGTTCAGAATGGCTCTTGTCCCGGAAACCTGCTCCGGGCCGCGTGTACTTGTATATTGCATATTATTCTCCTGATCAAGGCCATATTGCATAATGCAAAAATAACGGAAGAAACTTGTATTTTCGCATTCATTATGATAAATTAAATCTCAAAATATTGCAAGGTTTTCCGGGAGGAAAGAATGCAGACAGCCATTTTGGGGTACGGAACGGTCGGTTCCGAACTGGATCTCCTGTTACAGGATCATAAGACGCTGCGGGTGACACGGATCTTTTCGCGTCACATGACTGCGGCGCGGGACAAAAGGGCCGCTTCGTTTGAAGAGATCCTGCAGGATCCGGCTATCGATACCGTTGCCGAGATGCTCGGCGGGGTGGAACCGGCGCTGAGCTATATGGAAGCAGCGTTAAAGGCCGGGAAAAATGTCGTAAGCTCCAACAAAGCAGCCGTCGCAGCCGGCTTTTCTTCTCTGGCCAGGCTGGCCCATGAAAACGGTGTTTCCTTCCGCTTTACCGCGGCCGTCGGCGGCGGGATCCCGTGGCTGCCGAATCTGGAACGCCTCAAAAGAGCGGACCGCGTTCAGGAGATCGGCGGGATCATGAACGGGACCTGCAATTATATCCTGGATCAGATGACAAAGGCAGGAAAAAGTTTTGAGACGGTGCTTGGCCAGGCGCAGGCGCTCGGCTTTGCGGAACGGGATCCGTCGGCGGATATCGACGGGGCGGACACCCGCCGGAAGCTGACCATTTCCATGAATACGGCCTTCGAGGCGGTTTTCGATGAGCAGGCGATCCCCTGCTTCGGGATCCGGCATGTGACAGGACAGGATATTGAAACCGCCCGCAGCGGCGGCTTTGTGATCCGGCTGCTGGCACGCAGTTTCCGCAATGCGGACGGGAGCGTGCGGGCGCTTATCGCACCGGCCTTTGTTCCGTCTTCCGCACCCGAGGCGGCCGTCCCGGACAATTTCAACCGGATCAGCTGCGCGCTTGAAAACGGCGGCCCGTTTGCCTTTTTCGGACAGGGCGCGGGCGGAAGACCGACGGCCTTAAATGTCCTGCATGATCTGGAAGATATTTCCGTCCGGCGGGCCGTCTTTTACCAGAGTACCTTTGAAGCGGCGACCGTGAAAAACCAGGGTTTTGCCCCGTGTTGGTACGTCCGCCTGGGGACGGAAAGCTTCCGGACACAGCCCACGGAGCCGGAGGCGCTGGCAGCGCAGCTTGCAGGCAAAGAATATTTTGCTGCCATCCTGCCGGAGGAAAGGAGAGAGAGCCCATGCTGAAAGTTGTCAAATTCGGGGGAAGTTCTCTGGCCGGCGCGGATAAATTCCGCCAGGTCAGAACGATTATAGAAAAAGATCCGGCCAGACGCGTCGTGGTCGTCTCCGCACCCGGCAAGCGCTTCGGGGAGGATCACAAAATCACGGACCTTCTGTATCTTTGCTACGCGCATGTGCAGTACGGCGTCTCCTGTGAAAACGTCTTCTCCATGATCCGGCAGCGTTTTACGGACCTGAAAGAAGAGCTCGGCCTGCGCGTCAATGTGGAGGCGGACCTGGATGCGATCCGGCAGAAGATCGGGGAGGGTATCTCGCAGGATGAACTGGTCTCCCGGGGGGAATATCTTTCAGCCCGCTTAATGGCAGACTACCTGGGATATGACTTTGTGGATGCGGCCGACTGGCTGTGCTTTTCTCTGGACGGCAGTGTGGATCAGGAGGTCTCCTATGAACGCCTGCGGATGCTGGCCGGTGACAGGCGGGTCGTGATCCCCGGTTTTTACGGGATCATGCCAGATGGGCAGATCCATACCTTAAGCCGGGGCGGTTCCGACGTGACCGGTGCCCTGGCGGCTGCCGCGCTGGAGGCGGACGTGTATGAAAACTGGACGGACGTTTCCGGGATCCTGATGGCAGACCCGCGCATTGTGGAGAATCCGCGCTGTATTGCGCGTCTGACTTATTCCGAACTGCGGGAGCTTTCCTATATAGGCGCCCAGGTCCTGCATGAATCCTCCGTCTTCCCTGTCCGGGAAAAAGGGATCCCGCTCAATATCCGCAACACGGATGCGCCGGAGGACCCCGGCACTATTATCCGGGAAGCCTTCCCGGCGGAAGAAGAGGTGAGCGGACAGCTGATCACCGGGATCGCCGGGAAAAAGGGTTTTACGATCATCACCGTGACCAAGCAGGGCATGTCCTCCGCCGTAGGCGCTTTCCGGCAGATCTTAAACGGGTTTGCCAAATACGAGATCCCGGTCGCCTATACGGTCGGCGGGATCGACTGCTACTCCTGCATTGTGGAGGATCAGAAGCTTTCGACCCGGAAATATGCGGTCTTAAGTGATATTGAAAAAAATCTGGAGCCGGATGAGATCCGGCTGACGGAGCATATTGCGGTGCTGGCGGTTGTAGGCCGGCGCATGGCGTTCAGGCAGGGCTCCTCGGCCCGCATCTTCCGCGCTCTGGGAGAAAGCGGCGTCAACGTCCGCATGATCTCACAGGGACCGGAGGAATTGAACATCATCATCGGGGTGGAAGAAAAAGACTACGCGCCCGCGGTCCGCGCCCTGTACAGCATCTGCGTATAAATTGCGGAGAAGGAACAGGCGGTTGAAAATACAGAGACCGGAAGCGTTTTGAAGGAAGGGAAGAAGGAGGACCATGCAATGAAACATGTCGCGATCCTCGGCGCCAGCGGCGCCGTAGGCAGGGAAATGATGAAAATACTGGAGGAAAGAGACTTTCCGCTTGCCTCCCTGAAACTGCTGACCGGCAGCAAAAGCGCCGGCAGCCGGCTGCGATTTAAAGGGGAAGAACTCGTGGCCGAGGAAGCCTCCGAGGCCGCTTTCGCAGGCTGCGATATTGTATTAGGGGCCGCGCAGAACCCGGTTGCGAAGCGCTTCGCACCGGCGATCCGGGAAGCGGGCGCCGTCTTTGTGGACAACTCCAGCGCCTTCCGCCTGGATCCGGACGTCCCGCTGGTGGTGCCGGAGATCAATCCGGAGGATGCGGCAAAGCACAAGGGGATCATCTCCAATCCGAACTGCTCGACCATCATTACGCTGGTCGGAGTGGCGGGGATCGGCCGCCTCTCACCCATCGAAAGCATGATCGTTTCCACCTATCAGGCGGCTTCGGGCGCCGGACAGGGCGGCCTGGAAGAACTGGATGCCCAGGTCCGCGCCTATGCGGAGGGCAAGGAGTATCCTGCCAAGGCTTTCCGCTATCCCTTAGCCTTTAACCTGATCCCGGAGATCGGCTCAGAAGCCTTTCAGGGCTACACGACGGAAGAAATGAAAATGCAGAATGAAGGACGCAAGATCATGCATCTGCCGGCCTTAACCGTTTCCTGCACCTGCGTCAGAGTTCCCGTGATGCGAAGCCACAGCATTTCAGCTCTGATCCGGACAAAGGAGCCGGTCAGTGTGGAAGCGGCCAGAGAGGCCGTTAAGAACGCACCCGGCTGCCGCCTCGTGGATGATCTGGCGCAGCACAGCTACCCGATGCCGCTTGATACTTCCGATCAGGATCTGGTCTATGTGGGGCGGATCCGGAAGGATCTGACGGCGGAAAACGGCCTGGCGCTGTTTATCTGCGGGGACCAGATCCGAAAAGGCGCCGCCACCAATGCGGTCCAGATCGCCGAGCTGCTGTAAAACAGATCAAATAAGACAGAATGAAAAGCCGGACAGAGCCAGCGTGCTCTTGTCCGGTTTTTCAGAATATGATACAATCGGGACAGATCCATTATCATGATTCCGGCAGGAGGAGAGAAGGATGATTGCCTTTACCTGTCCGCATTGCGGCGGAAGCGTCCGCTATGATCTTGCGAGCGGCTCTGTCAAATGCGAATATTGTGACGGCCTGATCACACAGGACGACTATGAAACCTATCTGGATAAAAAAGGCCTGTACCAGACCACGGAACTGAGCTGTCCTCAGTGCGGCGGTGTGGTGTTAAGCTACGATAATACCCTGGCTACTTTTTGCAGTTACTGCGGCTCCTCGGTCGTATTTGACCGGCGTGTGCGGGAGGAGCAAAAACCTTCCGGTATGATCCCTTTCTCCCTGGAAGAGGAGACGGCACTGGCGAATTACCGCAAGAAAACAGACAGGATCCTGCTGGCCCCGGAGTGGATCCGGGAAGAAGGACGGCAGGAGATGACGGGTATTTACATGCCCTTTTATCTCTATAAGGCGTCCTGTGAGCAGCCTGTCTCCGTCAAACAGACCAAGAGCCGGTCGATCGGACGGCGGACGGAAGTCAGCGTGTATGAGGTGGACGGAACGCTGAAGGCGGCTTACCGGGGCCTGCGCTTTGATGCGGCATTGGCCTTCCCGGATGCCATGAGCGAATCCGTGGACAGCTATGACTGGAAGCGGGAACAGCCTTTCCGTCCCGGCTACGTGGCCGGGTACTATGCGGACGGCAGTGACGTGGAAGCGGAGGAGTATGATCCGATCGTCCGTCAGTTAGTCAGCGATGATCTTAACAATTCGTCTTCGATCAGTGGCATTCAGCTGGAGAAGAATCTGTCCATCCATCCGGATCACGTCGCGGCCGGGCGGAAAAAAATACTGCTGCCGGTCTGGCTGCTGACCCACCGGGTCCGCGACCGGATCTGCTATGCGGCTGTGAACGGACAAAACGGAGACGTGGCAGCGGATATCCCGCTGGACCGCGGCAAATATATCAAGGTGAGCGTGATCGTGACGGCCTTGATCGCGACGCTCATGAATTTCGGGCTCACGATCAAGCCGGAGCCCTTCCTGACCGTATCCATGATCCTGACGGCGGTCTTTGGGATCGTCCTTGGCCGGCTGACCCAGGACGTCTACATCCGGGAGAACCACCTGGACGATATCGGCCTTGTCGGCTATGCTGCCTTTGCGGATGCGGTTAAAAACATTGACAGCGCCGGGAAAAAACGCCCCAAACCGCTTGGCTGCAGCAGCTTTGTGATCTATGGGGTGGTGCTGTTTTTCGTCTGGCCATTCGTGCAGCTGGTGGTGTCGGAACTATTCCCCTCCTTCACGGCCTTTAATCCGACGGTGCTGGCCTGGCCGGTGATCGTCACCGTGCTCATCATCCGCTTTTTCTCCGGCGTTTTCCGCCAGATAGGCAGCAACGTAAAAGGGGCGGCCGGGCGGACCAACTGGAAATATTCCCGCTCGCTGGCCGCCGCATTTTCCGTCTTGTGGAAGGTCTGGCTGGCATTGGCGGCCGGCGCCCTGGTGCTTATGTCGGGAACCGTGGAAGATCTGTGGTATTACGGGGCCGGTGCCCTCAATATCCTGGTTTGCATCTGGGCCAGCTTCGACGTCATAAGCAAGCAGAATAAGCTGGCGTCCAGGGACATTCCCGTGTTTACCATGAAGAGAGGAGGCCGGGAATGAGCAGACAGCAGTTTGATCAGAAAACAAAACGACCTCTTTCCAACCGGACGTTGAACTGGCTCCTCGCGGGCGCGTTGCTTCTTCTGCTCCTGCCCTTTGCCTGGGACGGCTGGCTGGCCTACCGTGAAAGCGCGCTAAATGACAGCGAGAAAGCGGATGCCTCGAAGGTCACGATCCTGGACGAGGCGGATATGCTCAGTGATGAAGAAGAGCAGAAGCTGGCGGCGGATATGCTGCCGGTGACGGCCTACTTCCCGGTTGCCTTCGCCACCACGGAGGATACGGGAAAAACGTCGGCCGTTTCCTATTCTCTGCAGCTGTACAACGCCTTGTTTGATGAAAACGGCGGCATTCTTTTCCTGATCGATTTTGATACGACGGACAGTGACGGCCGGCAGCTGTATATCCGCGTGACGGACCTTTCTTCCAAGCTGACGGTAGCCAAGTGCAATACGATCACCGACAATATTTACACCTACGCCAGAGACGGGGCGTATTATGAATGCGCCAGACGGGCCTTTGTGCAGATGAACGAGGTCCTGTCCGATCGGGCGGTGCCGGAACCCATGAAGCATGCCAGCAATCTGCTGATCGCGGCGTGTATTGCCCTGCTGCTGGTCTTTGTGATCGCGTTTCAGCGGACGCGGATCAAGAAGCCTTCCGAGGTGTACCAGCTGGATAAAAACGTTTCGAAAACGGTCGTGCTGGCCGATGCCAAAACCAGACTTGTGAAGCAATACAGTTATATCAATGCGCCTTCCGGCGGCGGTGGCGGTTACTCCGGTGGCGGCCACTCCGGCGGCGGTTATTCCGGCGGGGGTTACTCCGGCGGCGGAGGCGGCGGTCATTCGGGTGGCGGCGGAGGCGGTCACTCCGGCGGAGGCGGTGGTGGCGGTTCCCACGGCGGCGGCCACGGGTTCTGAGAGGGTCTTTCTGCCGCTGTGATCAAAGAGGCCCGGCGTCGGCCGCTCTCTGCAGCAGATATTTTTTAGAAAATGGGAAAGACTATGCTTCCCAAACTGGAAAAGATTTAGACGAGATCACAGACAACTACCAGCAGGGCCTGGAAAAAAGACATGCGGCGAACCCAAGACAGGGGACGGTTCTCTGTCTTGG
>CADBSR010000010.1 GCA_902797385.1 uncultured Lachnospiraceae bacterium | reverse complement strand
GACGAGGCCATTGAGCTGCTGGAACGGGCGGAACGCCACGGCTTCGTGCATCAGATCACCAATATCGACGGCGAAGAGAAAATCGTCGCCATCTGCAACTGTGCGGCGGGCGTCTGCAACGCGCTCCGGACGTCGCAGCTTTACAATACACCGAACATGTCCGCTTCTGCCTACCGCGCGCACGTTGACAAAACCAAGTGCGTAGCCTGCGGCAAGTGCGTGGAGGTCTGCCCGGTGGGCGCCGCCAAGCTCGGCCAGAAGCTCTGCACCAAAAACGGCGAGATCGAATATCCGAAGATGGAACTGCCGGACGATCAGCCCTGGGGTCCGGAGAAGTGGAATATCCACTACCGCGAAGATGCCAAGATCAACTGCTACGACACCGGCACCTCGCCCTGCAAGACGGCCTGCCCGGCCCATATTGCGGTCCAGGGCTACGTGAAGATGGCCAAAGAAGGCCGGTACCTCGATGCCTTAAAGCTCATCAAGCAGGATAACCCGCTGCCGGCCGTCTGCGGCTCCATCTGTAACCGCCGCTGCGAAGATGCCTGCACGCGCGGCACCATCGACCAGCCGGTCGCCATTGATGAGATCAAGAAATTCGTGGCTTCCCTGGAGCTGAAAGCGGAAGAACGCTATATCCCGTTATGTGAAAATGACGAAGGCAAGATGTGGGGCCCCGACTATAAGATGGCTGTGATCGGCTCCGGTCCTTCCGGCCTTTCCTGCGCGTATTATCTGCGCCGTCAGGGCTACGATGTGACGGTCTTTGAAAAAGAGCAGCAGGTCGGCGGTATGCTGACCTACGGCATTCCGAATTTCCGCCTGGAAAAGGATGTTTTAAATGCTGAAATCGATGTCCTGCGGGCGATGGGCGTGGAATTCAGGACCGGCGTCAATGTAGGTCAGGACGTGACCATCCCCGAACTTCGGGAACAGGGCTACAAAGCCTTCTATGTGGCGATCGGTCTGCAGGACGGCCGCAAGGTCGGCGTGCCCGGGGAAGACGCGGACGGCGTGGAATCCGGTGTCGCTTTCCTGCGCCGGATCGGCGATGACAGCAGCGCCCGCTTTGACGGCGACGTAGTGGTCATCGGCGGCGGCAACGTGGCCGTGGACGTCGCCCGCAGCGCGGTCCGTGCCGCCAAGGGCAAGGTGACCATGCTCTGCCTGGAAAGCGAAAAAGAGATGCCCGCTGCCAAGGACGAGGTCGCGGAAGCGACGGCCGAAGGCATCACCGTGATGAACGGCTGGGGCCCGAAGGAATTCTTAAGCGAGAACGGCCGTGTGACGGCGGTGGTCTTCAAGCGCTGCACCAGCGTCTTTGATGCCGAACACCGCTTCGCACCGACTTACGATGAAAACGATACCATCACGATCCCCTGCGGCAACGTGCTGGAGGCCATCGGCCAGGCAGCTGTCTGGGGCGATCTCTTAAAGGATACGAAGGCCGAAACGAGACGCGGCGGCACGGTGATCGCCGATCCCGTCACGCTGCAGACCGGCGAGCCGGATATCTTCGCCGGCGGCGATATCGAGCACGGCGCCCGTTTCGCCATTGATGCGATCGCGGCCGGCCGCCAAGCCTGCGAGTCCATGCACCGCTTCGTGCATGAAGGCCAGTCCCTGACCATTGCCCGCGACCTGCGTGAATTTATTGAACTGGACAAGACCAATATCCTGATCGATCCGCACTCCTTCGATACGGCCGGCCGCCAGGTGCCGGGCTACAAGAACGTGGATCCCATCAGCACCTTTAACGATACCCGCCTGCCGTTTACCGAAGAGCAGGTGAAGGCGGAAGCCAGCCGCTGCCTGGGCTGCGGCGCGACCACGGTCGACACGAACCGCTGCATTGGCTGCGGTCTGTGCACCACGCGCTGCGAATTCGACGCGATCCATCTGGAGCACGACCATCCGGAAGCCTCCAAAATGATCCGCTGCGAAGACAAGCTGGGCGCTGTCGCTGCTTACGCCGCCAAACGGACGGCGAAGATCGCCATCAGACGGAAAAAGAAATAAGGACTTTGGCAGGCCGCTTCCGACCCGCTCAGCGGGCTTCCCTCCCCTGCCCTGCGCGGGGGAGGGCGGGGCGCCCTGCAAGGAAACAGAAATATGCATGAAATGGGTATCGTTCTGCATCTGGCCAGAACACTGGACGAGACGGCGGAACAGGAACACTTGACAAAAATCGGTTCAGTGACGCTTCAGGTCGGCGAAGTCTCCGGGATCATGACGGATCTCTTCGTGGACTGCTGGAATTATTTCCGCGGGCGGCATGAGGTGCTAAAGGAAGCGGAACTGATCCTGGAGACGATCCCGGCCGTGACCTACTGTGAAGGCTGCGGCAGGACGTATCCTACGGTCCCGCAGGGCAAGCAGTGCCCGCACTGCGGCAGCTGGGAAACCTGGCTGAAGCAGGGCAACGAATGTATCATTAAAGAAATAGAAGCCGAGTAAATACGACTTTTTAAAATGCCTGCCGGGCTTCTCATGACGGCAGGCGGAGGACAGCATGCTTCAGAATCTCTATATGACCTTTTCGGTCGTATTTCCTTTTCTCGTCTATCTGGGGATCGGCATCTGGCTGCGCCACAGCAAAATAGTGGATGAACATGCCACGGCGAAAATGAACCGTTTCGTGGCGCAGATCCTGTTCCCGGTCAATCTGTTCAACGTCGCCTACAAGATCGATCTCGGTGCCATGCTGCGGCAGCCGACGGCTCTTTATGTGGCGCTTCTTTTCGGACTGTCACTTGGCTTTCTGATGCTTGTCGTACCCCGCCTTGAAAAGGATCCGGCCAGACAGTGTACCATGGTGCACTGCGGTTTCCGGACCAATATCACCCTGTATGCGATCGCTGTTTCGGAAGGGATTTTCGGAGAAATGGTGCCGGAGGTCACCCTGACTCTGGTCCTTCTGACCCTTCTTAACAATATTACATCGGTCCCGGTCCTGGAACGGTATCAGAAGAAGATCCTGGCGGCCAGGGGCGATCAGGCTACCGTGAAAAAAACATCCCCGGCCGCGCTCGTGCTCGGCTGGCTGAAAAACCCGCTTCTGGTCGGCCTTCTGCTGGGTATGCTCTGGAGTCTCGCCCGCATTCCGATGCCGGAACTGGGGGCCAAGACCATCAACAACATCTCTGTCTGCGCCGTCCCGATCAGCTTTATCATGCTGGGGGCCCGTCTGGATCTGAATCATCTGCGGATCAACAGCCGGAATATCCTGCTGACGACGCTTTACAAGCTCGTACTGATCCCCCTGGTTGCATTTATTTACCCGATCGCGGCCGGCTGGACGCCCCGGCAGCTGATCGCGGTCCTGGTGGCCTTTGCGACACCGACCGCCGTTGTTACTTATGTCACGACGATCGAATACGACGGCGACGGGGAAATGGCAGGCGAGATCGTTTCCGTATCCACGGTCTTTTCCATGCTCACCATCTTTCTCTTCCTCTTTGGCCTTAGGCAGGCCGGCCTGATATAAACAGAGACGCCTGCCAATGTTAAAAATTAGGATAATATGAAACAATACGAAAAAAGAATAAGGGACAGCCTTTTTTTCCCTTGACAAAGGAGAAAAAAAGGAATACGATTAGTGAGTATTGGCTTGGTTATTATTAATATTCTAAAGAAATAGACCCGGACCGCTTATGATTGTTCCGGGAAACAGAGGTGAAAATGAACGCGATCAGCGAATTGCTCAAGAACTACAAAATTCCGCCCGTTGCCAAAGTTCGTCAGACCTTTAACAATGACGAACTGGAAAATGTGGCGGAACATTTGCGTCTGGGGTTGGAAGAAAACTGCGCACCCATCAAAGCGGGAGACCGGATCGCCATTACCTGCGGCAGCCGCGGGATCGATCAGTATGCGCTGATCATCAAAACGGTGGCTGACTTCGTGAAGGAAAAAGGCGGACAGCCTGTTCTGATCCCGGCCATGGGCAGCCACGGCGGCGCTACGGCCGAAGGCCAGACAGAAGTGCTTCGCCGCTACGGCATTACGGAAGAGACGATTGGCGCACCGGTCCTGGCTTCCATGGAGGTCAACCAGATCGGGACCACGCCGCGCGGCCTGCCGGTGTATATTGACAAAAACGCCTGCGAGTGCGACGGCATCATTCTGGTGAACCGGGTCAAACTTCACACATCCTTCCGCGGGAAGTACGAGAGTGGTCTGTTAAAGATGATGGCCATCGGTCTGGCCAAGCAGAAAGGCGCGGAGATGACCCACTTCCTGCGCTTTGAAAACATGGCAGAGAACATTGAGACCGTCGGTAAAGTCGGCCTGGCCAACCTGAACATCCTTTGCGGGGTCGCGACCATTGAAAACGGCTACAATCACCTGGCGGAACTGCATGTATTAAAGAAGGATGAGATCGCGGACAAGGAGCCCGGGTATCTGATCGCTTCCCGGGAACGCATGCCCCGCATCGCGCTGGATGAGATCGACGTTCTGATCGTGAATGAGATCGGCAAGGAGATCAGCGGGACCGGCATGGACACGAATATCATCGGCCGGTATCATACCCGTGCTGCTTCGGGCGGTCCGAACACCATCAAGCTCGGCGTGCTGAATCTGACGGAAAAGTCGGAAGGCAACGGCAACGGCATGGGCCTGGCGGACTTCATGCCCCGCCATATGTTCGAGCAGGTGGATCTGCAGGTTTCCTACATGAACACCATCACCTCCACTGAGCCGAATTCGACCCGCATCCCCATGATCCTGGAGAACGACAAGGAAGTCTTCCAGGCCGGCGTCAAGCTCTGCGGACAGATCAAGAACGAAGATATCCGTCTGGTCATCATCCGCTCCACCAAGTATCTGGATGAAGTTTATATGTCCGAGGCAGCGGTCAAGGCAGCGGTCAAGCCGGTTGAGGTGGTCGGCCCTTATGAACCCGTCCCGTTTGATGAAAACGGCAACCTGGTATTATTTGAAGCCCATTAAGAGCCTTTCTG
Organism: uncultured Lachnospiraceae bacterium; assembly: GCA_902797385.1. Lineage (GTDB taxonomy): Bacteria > Bacillota > Clostridia > Lachnospirales > Lachnospiraceae > UBA6987. The sequence continues at coordinate 84 of CADBSR010000010.1, read as the reverse complement.
GGCTTCGGATCAGGCTTCCTAAATAATAAGTTTTTACTGTGAGGAAGGAGTAAAAATGCAAAAAGGCAGAATCCAAGACTTAGT
>CADBSR010000009.1 GCA_902797385.1 uncultured Lachnospiraceae bacterium | reverse complement strand
GACAATCTGGGGGATGTGCTGGAAGAGATGATGCAAAAGCTCCTGACGCCCCAGCTGCAGGAGGCATAGGATTTACAAAGCAGGAGCTGTGAAAACGGATTTTCACAGCTCCTTTGCATAAAGACCTTACTGACGTTTCATAGCCTCATGCTCCTCACGCAGATGCTCCGCCAGCGTGTAGGGGGTCCAGCCGATATTGTGCGGGGTTGTGACGGCCTTAAACGGGAGGGACTCGATCCCTATGGCGCGGTAGGTGTTTAAGAAATGATTCAGCACGCCCTGCGGGAAGGCATGCAGCAGCATCACTTCCGGCGGGTTGTACAAGAGCGGGACGGCGGCATTCTGAACCGGAGCAGAGGCCGCAGCAGCCGGCAGGCCCAAAAGGGTATAGAGCGGCGTATTAAATTCGCTTTCCCGGATCCGCTGCAGCTCTATGTTCATGGCAGCGGCTAAGGATGCGATCTGTTTGTATTTTCCTTCGTTTGCGGTATAGATCAGTATTTTCATGCTTTGCGGCAGGCTCCGTGCCGCGTTGCCAAAGGGCTTTCGCTGCCGGGACCATCCCTTCCTCCTTCCTGCTGTCTTTCGGAAACACGGGTGTCCGGACAGCAGTGCCTCCATTGTAGAATATTCAGACGATCCCGTCAACCGGAAGACAGCAAAGAGTTTGGGCCGGAAAGGCGCTTTGCGGACCGGGGAAAGTGGTCGCGGGGTCTTTGCGGACGGTGATTGAAATCCGGCGGGAAATCAAGTATAATAGGCGGCGAAACTGATCACAGACACAGTTCCGGTCAAAGGAGTCTTTATGTTAGAAATAAAAAATTTAGGCTACACCGCCGAAGACGGCGCCAGGATCTTACATAACGTCAGTCTTCGGATCGATGAGCGCTTTACGGCCATTACCGGGCCGAACGGCGGCGGTAAGTCAACGCTGGCGAAGCTGATCGCCGGCCTGTACGATCCCACCGAGGGACAGATCCTGTTTGACGGGGTGGATATCACCCACATGAGCATCACCGACCGCGCCAGGGCCGGGATCAGCTTTGCTTTCCAGCAGCCGGTCCGCTTAAAGGGCTTAAAGGTGAAGGATATGCTGCGCCTGGCCTATGGCAAGGACAAGAAAAAGGTCGACTATTGCAGCTTCTTGAGCGAGGTCGGGCTCTGCGCAAACGACTATATAAACCGTGAGATCGATGCTTCGCTCTCCGGCGGTGAATTGAAGCGCATTGAGATCGCCATGGCGCTGGCGCGCGGAACAAAGCTGACGATCTTCGATGAACCCGAAGCCGGTATCGATCTGTGGAGCTTCCAGAACCTGATCCGGGTCTTTGAAAAGATGTACGAGGAGCATCAGGGCAACATTATCATTATTTCGCATCAGGAGAGGATCCTGAATATTGCGGATACGATCGTGGTGATGCGGGGCGGTGAGCTGGCAGAGGTCGGTCCGCGCGAGACTGTTTTACCGAAGCTCCTGGGCGGCACCACCAGAGAAGCCTGCGATGTGCTCTTAGGCAAGATGGGAGGCAGCAATGCTTGACGAAATTACCATGAAAATGTTAAAGGAAGTGGCGGACCTGGATGCCCTTCCGACCGGTGCTTACAATATCCGCTCCAACGGAGCGGGCGCCGGCCGCAATACAACAGCCAACATCGATATTGTGACCAAGGAAGACAAGCCCGGGATCGATATCTATATCAAGCCGGGCACGAAGCACGAAAGCGTGCATATTCCGGTCGTGATCAGTGAAACGGGATTAAAGGATCTGGTATACAACGACTTCTGGATCGGCGAGGATGCTGACGTGGTGATCATTGCGGGCTGCGGCATTCACAACTGCGGCGGGTCCTTAAGCCAGCATGACGGGATCCATACCTTCCATGTGTCCAAAAATGCGAAGCTGCGCTATGTGGAAAAGCACTATGGGGAAGGGGATGAAGATAGCCGGCGTGTCATGAATCCGACCACGGTCGTTTACCTGGACGAAGGGGCTTCCATGGAGATGGAGACCACGCAGATCGCCGGGATCGACGATACGGACCGCATCACCCGGGCGGAATTAAAAGCCGGGGCGAGTCTGGTCGTACACGAAAAAATCATG
>CADBSR010000008.1 GCA_902797385.1 uncultured Lachnospiraceae bacterium | reverse complement strand
CCGGGCTCCGGCAGGGAAAAACCGTTCCCCAAAGGACCGAGAACAGACAGCAGGTTTCCGGTATACCGGGCCAGCGCCCGGGTCCCTTCACCCACCGTCTGATAGGTCAGCCGGATCAGTCCGTCCTGCGTATCCGTCACGGAAAGCGGTCTTCGCAGGGGAAAGCCCGGAACGGCTATGTTTAAAAACTGGCTCGGCCGGCACACCATGTCCCGCTCCGTCTCAAGCAGGAGCGTCCAGGTGTCCGGCGCGGTCAGTTCGTGTTTGCGAATCAGGCAGTTCTGCTCGCTTTTCATGGCTTAAGCGCGGTAGCGCTCTTCGTCCAGAGCGTTTTCGCTCTTGGCGACAGCCATGGCGCAGGCGCTGTCGCCGACCACATTCAGGGCGGTGACCAGCATCTCAATGGGACGGTTGATGGCCAGGATCAGGCTGTACGCCATCAAGGCCATTTCGCCCACGAAGCCGACGCCGCTGAGGATGGTGAAGAGGATGACGGCGCCCGCACCGGGGGCTGCCGGCGTACCGATGGAGGCGATGATCGCCAGAACACCGATGAGCAGCACGGTGGGCAGGCTCAGTTCATAGCCCGCGCAGCCGGCAATGAAGATGGTGGCAATGACCTGCATGATGGCCGTGCCGTCCATGTTGACCGTCATGCCGAGCGGCAGTACGAAGGAAGCGATCTCATCCTGAACGCCCAGATCTTCCGTAGTGGTTTTCAGATTCAGGGGCAGGGTCGCGGCGCTGGAGGAGGTGGAAAAGCCGAACAGGGCGACTTTGGAGATCTTTTTGACGAAGGGACGGGGACTGAGGCCAGTGGTGATTTTTACGACCAGGGCGTAGCCGCCGAAGAGAACTAAGAGCAGCAGGGCGACCGTCAGCAGAACGTAAGCGATGGCGGGCCGTAAATGGGCGATGCCGTAAGTGGCGCAGGTGCGGGTGATGAGGCAGAAGATGGCGAGCGGTCCGAACTTGTCGACGACGAAGCTCAGGAACTTGTTGATGATCTCACCGATCTCTTCGCAGAGCTTCGGCAGGACGGTGACCTTGTCCTTAAGGGCGTTGACCGCCAGGCCGACCGCGAGCGCCAGGACTACGATGGCCAGGACGCCGCCGTTATTGGACAGAGCGGAGACCAGGTTGTTCGGCACCGCATTGAGGATGATCATGAGGGGGTTGCTGCCGGTTTTGCCGGTGCTGCCGGCCATATCCAGGGCAGTGTTGCGGAAGAGACCCGCGTTGTAGGCCAGGATGCCGACAACAGCGGCCAGGATGATGGAGGTGACAGTGGTGAGCAGGAACATGCCGACGGTCTTGCCGGAGATGCGGCCGAGCTTGCGGGAATCCGCGATGCGGAGCATGGCCAGAACGATGCTGGTGAATACCATGGGGACGATGACCAGCTGGAGCGCTTTCACGAACAGCTGTCCGATGATGTAAAACAGGCCGACGGCCTTTTCGTTGCCGGCTGCGGAGATGTCCGCAAACAGCAGGTTGTTGATGGTGTTCCAGACCGCTTCACGGCCGGAGCCGGTTAACGATTCACGCAGTGCGATCACCGCGAGTCCGCACAGCACGGCTGCCGCCATGGCGATCAGCATTTTCACCGTCAGTTGTCTTGTACCTTTCTTCTGCATCCTTCAGGTCCTCCTCTTTGTAAAAACGCCTCCACAGCAGGGTGATGCTGTGGAGGCGGAAGATTCTTCGCTGTGGCGCGCCTTCTTTGGGAGGCACTGCGTAAAATATGATGGCCTTCATAGTATCCCGTACTATGTTAAAGTCGTTATTCGTGACGATTATACGTGGGCGGTCCGGATGTGTCAAGCTGTTTTTTCAGGTTTTTTTACGATTCTGAGAGATCGGCATTCGGGGACGTCCGGAAACCGGCCTCCCGCCCGGCCGGTTCGGAAAAAGACGTCTGCAGCTGCTTTAAAAACCGCTCTGCGATCGGGGTGAAGCTCTGATACTTGTTCCATATGAGGTACATTTTCATCTCCAGGCGGGGGGAAAGCGG
>CADBSR010000007.1 GCA_902797385.1 uncultured Lachnospiraceae bacterium | reverse complement strand
GTACTGTCATGATTTACAAGCGGTACTGTTATGATTTTACCGTAAAAAAGAGGTGCAAGATGAGAACAAAACTGAATATCACCGAAGGAATTTTCCCCATGCCGGTCCTGATGATCGCCACGTACAACGAAGACGGCAGCGTCAATGTGATGAATGCCGCCTGGGGCACCATGCAGGAAAGAAATATGGTCGCGCTGAACCTGACCGAAAGTCATAAGACGGTGAAGAACATCAAGGCCAGAGGGGCCTTTACCGTCAGCATTGCCGATGCGGCTCACGTTACGGAAGCCGACTTTTTCGGCATGGCATCCGGCAATAAAGTGGCGGATAAGCTGGCGAAAAGCGGTCTGACCGCGAGCAAGGCAGAGATGGTGGATGCGCCCGTGATCAACGAATTCCCGCTTTGCCTGGAGTGCGAGTTCGTTGAATATCAGGACAACGAGTACGGCTGCGGCGTCATCGGCAAGGTCGTAAATGTCACGGCGGACGAGCGCGTGATGGTAAACGGCAAGCCGGATATGTCCCTGGTCAACGCCATTGCCTTTGACCCTTATACGCACGGCTATTACCGCGTGTCCGAGCGGGTCGGCGAAGCCTTCAAGGATGGTTTGAAGCTGAGATAAGAGCGGCAGGAGATAAGGGCGGCATGGGATAAGGGCGGCATAGCCTGCCCGGTGGCTTACGCCTTATTCAGCTCCTTCTCGACCCGGTTCAGTGTATCAAAGAAGCGCCCGGTGGCGACGGCCGGACCCAAGAGCAGGACCCCGAAGGTGTTCCAGCCGAACATGTGCCACCAGGAAGTGTACGGCCCGTCAAGACCCAGCACAACGGCTTTTGCCTTTAACTCCTCCGCGATCCGCGCCATCCACACGAGCGGATAAATAAACAGCGTCGGGATGCCGAGCAGGTAAGCCTTCCAGTAAGGCATGAGCTTATGCCCCAGGACCTCTTCCAGCTCATCCTGCAGCCCGCCCAAGGGCATATACAGCAGGAAGAAAAGCCCCGCCGTGAAGAAATCAATGAATCCAAGCCAAAACCCCGGCCGATTCGTATGTCTAAACTTCATAAACGCTCCCTCCTCAGTTCTTTCGAAGACAAAGACAGGGGACGGTTCTCTGTCTTCGCAGTTTTTCGGGTTTCAAAGACAGGGGACGGTTCTGTGTCTTCGCAGTTTTTCGGGCTTCAAAGACAGGGGACGGTTCTCTGTCTTTGCAGATTTTCGGGCTTCAAAGACAGGGGACGGTTCTGTGTCTTCGCCCTGTCTTAATCTTCATGAACGATCTGCCGTCAGGTATTTTTCAGAAGCCAGAAGCAGTTTTCTTCTGGCTTCTTTTGCGTTCTTTGTCCAGAAGAGACCGTCAAAGGCATGGATGTTGCCGTGGAAAACATCCGCATGCGCGCTGATCCCCACCTCTTTCAGCTTCCGCACATAGGTCAGGGTCTCGCAGTAAAACGGTTCGCCATCCTCCACATAGGTGTAGCAGGGCGGAAGATGGCTGTAATCCGTTGCCCGGGAGGGACTGGCATACGGCGGGACCCGGTCGGTTCCGTAGAGATCGCCCAGATACCATTTCCAACCCCAATGATTCCGTCTGGTGTTCCAGACATGACCGTGGTTGTTTCTGGAAGACTCCGTATCCTCACAGTCCAGCATCGGGTAGAGAGGGATCTGAAAATGAACCGGGACCTCGCCTTTGTCCCGGGCATATTGACAGACGGCGGCCGCGAGACCTCCGCCGGCACTTTCCCCGCCGACAATGATGCGGTTTTTATCGATGCCGAGCGCATCGGCATGGTCAAACATGTATTTCAGAGCCGCGTAGCAGTCCTCAAGGGCGGCCGGATACGGCGCTTTCATAGCCAGGTGGTAGGCCGGGGAAATGACGACGCCACCAAATTTTCTGGCCAGCATCCGGCCCATGGAAACATAAACCATGGAAGCCATGCCCAGCACGTAGCCTCCGCCGTGGATCCAGAGTATGCCTGGCCCCTTCCCCTGGCTGTAGTTAAGGATCAGGAGCTTCAGT
>CADBSR010000006.1 GCA_902797385.1 uncultured Lachnospiraceae bacterium | reverse complement strand
GTCCCGGTACACCGAGACCAAACGCACCTCACCGCTTTGCTTGTTGACGGAAGCAATGATACAGACGTCGCCCATGGTGTATTTTAAGAGTTCTTTCTGCTTGCGGGTATCGACGCCGAATAGCACATAGGTCTCATAGCCGCTGCGGTCGGGCACGCGGGCGGGGGCTGGATTGACGAATTCCGTTGAAGGTGCTTCTTCCGAAGGGTCCTCCCCCCGTGTTTCATCCGGATCCTCCGTTAACGGCGGCAGGGTCTCCGGCTCCTCTTCGCTCTCCAGGGGCGGCAGGGGTTCCGCCTCCGTATAGTCCGGATCCGGTGTTTCGGCCGGATCCGGAGACGTTGTCTCCGAAGGGATACTGATTTTATGCAAAGCCTCTTCCATGAAGCTGACACCGGAATACGCCAGGACCACGAAAACCAACAGCAGGCACTCTGCTCCCAGCAGGACCCACTGCCACACGCGTTTTCTTTTATAGCGCTGAAGGCGCACCAAGTGTTCCTTGTGCGCCCGCTCATTCACAGACATCTTCATGGTTTATACTGCTTTACTGTGCTTGTGCTGCTTCGGCGATCCGCTGCTTCATGTAGGCAGCGATCCGTTCCACGTTTTCCGAAGGGACATAGTCGAAATCATCATACAGGGTCGCATGAAGCTTTTTGACTTCACCGACCATATCGCTTGCCAGGATCTGCCAGCTCAGGTTTTTATTGGAGACAATGCCGGCACTGGGATAGCCGGACGTAGAGCCCAGATGATAATCCCTGTAGCGCAGGGCAAGGGCCGTAATTTCTTTGATCGGCAGCGAGGTCCTCAGCTTATTCTCCGCGATCATGTTGATGGCATCCATGATCTTGGTCAGACTGGAGCTCTTTGCCTTTTCTACCAATAGATTAATAACGGTTCTCTGCCGCTCAGTCCGCTTGTAGTCGTCGCCCAGGCCGTAGCGCAGGCGGCTGTAGGCAGTCGTCTGGATCCCGTTCAAATGCCAGGTCCCTTCATGGTATCCATCCATGTAATACCATGGATCATCGGTCTCCGGGTTCGCACCTTCGATCTTGTGGAAGTTGCCGATGAACATATAGTCGGGCTCCTGCGGCCGGCCGGTAACTTCCGCCACGTCCCATACGTATTTATCAACGGCCTCTGCCTCCGCTTCGGTCAGATAGACATCCAGACCATCGAAGATATCCACCAGATCAACCAGACAGAGCCAGTTCACGGCCACAAAGTGGGTGATATTCAGATCCAGGTTCCGGTTTAAGAGCTCCATGACCTCCTGCGCCCCATAACGGGCATAGCAGTCTGTGAGCTTCCGGTGCACTTCCGGATTGTATTCCATGCAGTAATCCCGGTAAACAGAGGCCAGACGGATCTCCCCCGTGGATTTATTGATGGACGCGATAATACAGACATCCCCCTGGGTACCGCCCAAAAGATGGTCGTTGTTGCGGGCGTCCACCCCGAAAAGCACAAAGGTATAGAAACCGTTCCGATCCGGCACATTGACCTCCGGATAGGTAAACTCCACCGTCTCGTTCGGATTTTCGGTATCATCCGGGATCTCCGGCGTCGGATCCGTAGGCCCCGTAGGCGGCGTAGGCTTCTGGGTGGTCTCGTCTGTCGGCGCGATCTCCGGCCCGGTTCTCGGAAGGGTCGGTAACGGAGCCGTCGCGACCGTTGTGGTCTGCGTGATATCGGTGATCTTCCTCAAGGTGCTGTAGACATAGTCGATGCCGATATAGGCGCCGACGACGATCACCAGCAGCACACACTCCAGTACCAGGCCGACGACCTGCTGCTTCCTCTTTTTCTTGTATTGTTTCTGTCGCTTCAGACTGTCCTGATGGGCCTTTTTTTCGGCCGCCGTTCCCTGACGGCGAAGCCCGTTATTGTTTCCGGACGAGCCTGTGCCCTTCCGGGTATTTCTGGTTTCACTCATGGATACACCTCCATAAATACGTATCATACAGCATCACGGTCAAAAAGGCAAGCCCTTGAATTAACCTGCGGTCTGCGCTATAATCCTTCCTGTAAACCAGACGGAAGGAGATCAAGCTTATGTCCCGTGAAAAGACGCCGGTTTTATATATGGTCATTCCCTGCTACAACGAAGAAGAAGTTCTTCCGATCACGTCCCGCCTGTTCCTGGGGAAGCTGCAGCAGCTGATCGCTGACGGCAGGATCGCCGAAAACAGCCGCATTCTTTTTGTGGACGACGGCAGCAAGGATTCCACCTGGGAGCTCATCACGGCCTTTTCACAGGAGGATCCTCACTTTGCCGGCATTCGCCAGAGCCGCAACCGCGGCCATCAGAACGCCGTCCTGGCCGGCCTCATGGAAGCGAAGGACCGTTGCGATATCACCATTTCCATAGACTGCGACGGGCAGGATGACATAAATGCCATGGACGAAATGGTCGAGGCCTATCTGGGCGGCTGTGAGATCGTTTACGGCGTTCGCAACAACCGTGACACCGACAGCTTTTTCAAGCGGACCACCGCCCAGGGTTTCTATAAATTCATGAACCGCATGGGCGTGGAGAGCGTGTACAACCATGCCGACTACCGTCTGGTATCCTCTTTAGTCCTGCAATCCTTTGCGGAGTTTAAGGAAGTAAACCTGTTCCTGCGCGGCATGTTCCCCCTGGTCGGCTTCAAGAGCACCAGCGTCTATTACAAGCGGGAGGAGCGCCTGGCCGGCAAGAGCCACTATCCCCTGAAAAAGATGATCGGCCTGGCCGTGGACGGCATTACCAGCCTGTCCGTCAAGCCCATCCGCCTGATCACCGGGCTCGGTTTTCTGGCTTCGCTCCTCAGTCTGATCGGGATCATCTGGTCCGTCGTCTCCTACTTCCTCGGCAAGACCATTGCCGGCTGGGCTTCGCTCGCCTGCATCGTCTGCTTCGTCGGCGGCCTTCAGATGCTGTTTTTAGGGATCATCGGTGAATATATAGGCAAGATTTACTTAGAGACCAAGGGGCGGCCGCGGTATATCATCAGTGAGCGGACCAGATCATTGCCCCCGGTGAAGAAAAACGATCCCGAGACATAAAAATGGACGGCCTGAAACCGAACTTCCGCCGCCCAAAAGTTTTCCTGCCGTACGGAGAAAAAATGATCTGCCATTTCTCCGACAGTGAACCGCATCCGATAAAGAATAACAAAAAGGAATAACCGTAAACCTGAAACATCGAACACGCACCGAAGCGCCTATTCTCAAAAAGAGAGGGTTCCGTACGGCAGCGGAAAAAGGAGGGAAACCTCCTATTTTTACATCTCAAAGCTGAAGCGTTTCGTGTTGTTCAGCGTATCCAGCGCCGTCTGGGCCTTTGAGAGCTCATCCGTGACCGCTTCCAGGTCCGCTTTGGCCTGAGCCGGATCATAGTTGGCATAGCGGTATTCGACCAGATTGCTGTTGTAGCGAACTTCACGGCTAAGCGGAAGTTTGGCCGCCATCTGCGAAAGCTTCATTTTTCTCTTGCTCAGCTGGGGCATGTACACTAACAGCTGATCAATGGTCATGCCGAACTCCGGCACCACGGTCTTGGTATTAAACAGGTTCAAGGCATGCTTTAAGGCGCGGATCTTTTCCTCCAGTTCGCCCATGGCTGCCTGCATTTCCGCATAGTCATATTCCGGACGGACCATCTCCAGGTCCTCTCCGGTAGAGGCCACGAATTCGCGGCTGACATTTTCCCGCTCCTCCAGGGCCGTCAGTTCTTCATTCCATCTGCGAAGCAGCTTGGCCGCCTCCGCGGAAGTAAGCATCATTTTTTCAGACATCTTATTTTTCCTCCCCGTTTTCCGCCCGTTCCCGGTCTTCTATCTCTTCGATCAGCGCCACGCGCCCGGCATGCCGCCCGCCTTCAAACTCTGCTTCCAGGAAGGCGTCCGTAATCATTTTCGCCGTGTCGATCCCGATCACCCGCGCCCCGAAGGCAATGATCTGCGCATTGTTGTGCCGTCTGGCCATGGCCGCGCTGTACGGCTCCGAGCAGACAGCCGCCCGGATCCCTTTGACTTTATTGGCTGCCAGCGAGATCCCGATCCCGGTCCCGCAGATCAGAACACCCCGTTCCACTTCGCCGCTTTGGACGGCTCTCGCCACTTTTTCCCCGTAAACCGGATAATCGCAGCGAGCCGCGGAGTATGTCCCGTAATCGGTCACTTCATGACCTTTTTCCTTCAAATAGGCCTTGATTTCTTCCTTCATCTCAAAGGCGGCATGGTCACTGCCGATCCCGATCTTCATTCCACAGACCTCCCTTAAGGGTATTTTGTTCCTACACTCTACTCAATTTCAGGAGAAAAGTCAATCCCCGCCGCCTTTCCCGTACGCGAAAAAAAGATGGCAGGCATTTTCCGGATATGCTATACTGAAGACAACCGAGGCGGTCACGCCGCCAATTGGAACAGGACTGGACTATAAACGGAGGTAAAATATGATCGATACAAAAATGACTTCCGCTGCCGTATACCGGAACGGATGTGTCATAAAAAGAAAGGCTGTTGTTTCCCTTAAGGCCGGCACCCAGACGCTTTGCCTCAAGGGTCTTAGTCATTCTCTGGATGAAAGCTCTCTGCGGCTGAGCGTTCCGGAAGGCGTAAGCGGATCAAATGTTCAGATCGTCCGGCCGACGTCCGAAGCGCAGCAGGAAGCGCTGCGGGAGCTGAACGAAAAAATGATTCGCCTGGAGAGCAGCATCAAGACGAAGCAAAAGATGGCGGCACTCTGGGAAAACAACGCGGATTTTTCGCACAAGGAATCCCTCTCTATTGAGGAAATGACCGATTATCTGGAAAAGCTTCCGGCACGGCTCGGCGTCCTTTCCCAGGAGCTTCAGGAACTGGAAGCCGAAAAGAAAGCGCTCTCCCGGGAACTGGAAGAAGCCCGCAGAAAGGCCGGCCTGCCCTATGTCATGGCAGAGTTACAGGCCGCACAGGCCGGGACGTATCCGCTCGAACTTTCCTACCGGGATTACGGAGCCTCCTGGAATCCGGTCTACGAGATCCACAGTGAAGACGATACCGATTCTCTTCAGCTTCGTCTGCGCGCCCGGGTCGCTCAGAACACCGGGGAAGACTGGAACAATGTCGCACTCTGCCTGTATACCGGCAACCCTTCCGTTTCCGGCAGTATCCCGGAGCTTGCCTCCGCGCATCTGCGCTTTTATGTGCCTGCGCCGCCGATGCAGCGCAATATGATGCTGGGGGCCATGGCCAAGGCGGCCCGTCCTATGGAGGACACCGCCACACTTGATACAGAAGCGATGATGATGGAAGAATCCGCCCCCATGGCATCCTTTGGCGGCATGAGCCCCGTCATGGCCGGCAGCGGCACCGCCACCAAGGGCGAGACCATGACAGAATATGCCTTAAGCGGGACCTGGGATATTCCGAAGGATCAGGATATCCTCTGCGATATCCGGACCGACCGGATCGCCTGCCGCTATCATGTGGTGGCCGTCCCGAAGCTCTCCGAAGAGTCTTACCTGGCGGCGGAAGTCGCGACGGCGGATCTGGAAGAACTGGGCGGCACGCCGGCCTCGGTTTACTTAAAAGGCGCCTTCGCCGGCAATGTGATCCTGAATCCGGATATGACCAAGGACACCTACGATCTGTCCCTGGGCGTGGATGAAAGCATCAAGGTCAAACGTCTCCAGAAAAAGCGTCATACTTCACAGGTGCTGCTGAAAGGGCAGAAAAAGACCGAATACGAATACGAGATCACCGTCAGCTCCCGGAAAGACAAGACCGTCGAGGTCAGTATTCTGGATCAGATCCCGGTTTCCGATGAAAAGAGCATCGTCGTGGAGGCGCAGGAGCTTTCGGGCGGCGTTCGCGACGAAGAGACCGGCCTTGTCCGCTGGGTCTTCCCGTTAGCCGCTGGTGAGAGCAAGGCTTTGACGCTGGCTTGGTCCACCGCCTGGCCGAAGGACAAACAGACACAGGAAGTCCCGGTCAGAGTATAAGCAGCCAGAAATCTCAGGGATCAAAAAAAGGACGGTTCCGGAATCCGGAGCCGTCCTTTTTGATATCTTATTCTGTCTTACATCATCCCCATATCCGGGTTCATGGGAGCGGCGGGGGCTGGCTCCTTGATGTCCGCAACAACGCTTTCGGTGGTCAGCAGGGTGGCCGCTACGCTCACGGCGTTCTGCAGGGCGGAACGGGTGACCTTGGCAGGATCCAGGATGCCGGCTTTCACCATGTCGACGTAGGTCTCGTTCAGGGCATCGAAGCCGAAGCCTTCCTTGGATTCCTTGACCTTATTGACGACCACGGAGCCTTCCAGACCCGCATTGGCAGCAATATGGAACAGCGGCGCTTCCAGAGCCTTCAGCACGATATTCGCACCGGTCTTCTCATCTCCGTTTAACTGGTCAGCCAGCTCGGCCACGCTCTTGGCAGCATGGATATAAGCCGCACCGCCGCCGGCCACGATGCCTTCCTCCATGGCAGCACGGGTCGCGTTCAGGGCATCTTCCATGCGGAGCTTGTATTCCTTCATCTCGGTCTCAGTGGCAGCACCAACGCGGATGACCGCTACGCCGCCGGCCAGCTTGGCCAGACGCTCCTGCAGCTTTTCTTTATCGTAATCCGAGGTGGTCTCTTCCATCTGCGCCTTGATCTGCGCCACGCGGGCTTCGATCTCGGCCGGATCACCCAGACCGTCCACAATCACGGTGTTCTCCTTGCCGACCTTGACGGATTTCGCACGGCCCAGATCAGACAGCTGTGCATCCTTTAATTCCAGACCCAGCTCGGAGCTGATCACCTGGCCGCCCGTTAAGGCTGCGATATCCTTTAACATCTCCTTGCGGCGATCGCCGAAGCCCGGAGCCTTGACGCCGACGACATTGAAGGTGCCGCGCAGCTTGTTGACGATGAGGGTCGTTAAGGCTTCGCCTTCGATATCTTCCGCAATGATCAGGAGTTTTTCACCGGTCTGAACCAGCTGTTCCAGAAGCGGCAGGATCTCCTGAATATTGGAGATCTTCTTGTCCGTGATCAGGATGTAAGGGTTGTCCAGAACCGCTTCCATCTTCTCCATGTCGGTGCACATATAGGCGCTGACATAGCCGCGGTCAAACTGCATGCCTTCCACCAGATCCAGTTCGGTATGCATGGTCTTGGACTCTTCCACGGTGATAACGCCGTTGCCGGTCACCTTTTCCAT
>CADBSR010000005.1 GCA_902797385.1 uncultured Lachnospiraceae bacterium | reverse complement strand
CCGGCGGGTACTATAATCAGGGAGATTATTCGGGAAAATCGTCGGATGGGTATACTTATACACAGCCGGTCCGCAAAAAAGAGGACGGGTTTGCTCTGGCGTCCGTGATCTGTGCCGTGGCGTCCTTCTGCGGATGCTGCGTGCCTTATATCGGTCTTCCGCTCGGTCTTGCGGCCATCATTTTGGGCGTGATGGGATTAAAATCCGTCCCCCGGAAGTCTCTGGCGATCGTCGGGATCGTTCTGGGCAGTGTTATGCTGATCCTGAATGCCGTTGGCCTGGCCCTGGCCCTTTATTATGCGGCGCATCCCGACCTGATGCAGGAGTATATGCAGCAGATAGAGGAGATGATGGGCGCCACCTTCCCGGAAAGCTGATATGAAAAAGAACGAACAGAAGGCTTCAGCCGGCCTTGGAACAGGGCGTATTCTTGGCCCGGTTATCTATGCTGTCATCGGGATCGTTCTGCTTTCTGTGTTCAGTGCGCCGATCTCGGTCAGGATCCTCAACCCCGGCAATCTTCTGGGGCTGATTCTGGGCGGCGGATTTCTTCTGTATGCTCTGCTGCGGGGAAAGCTTCCCCAAAAGCTGCGGCGGATCTTTCGGATCCTCTTTCTGGCAGGGGTCCTGGTGCTGTGCGTGGAAGGCTTTTTCATAGCCAGGCAGGCATTCAGCCGGCCGGAAAAGGAGGAGGCGACACTGATCATCCTTGGCTGCGGTGTGAAAGGGGAAAGACCCTCCCTGATGCTGCAGCAGCGGATCGATGCGGCGGCGGCGTATTTACAGGAGCATCCGTCCATGAAGGCTGTCTGTACGGGCGGTCAGGGACCGGGCGAGAACATCAGCGAGGGAGAATGTATCCGGCGCGGACTCGTCGCGGCCGGGATCGGAGACGATCGTCTGTTTGTGGAAGATCGTTCCACCTCGACCAGCGAAAATCTGGCCTATGCGGCCGAAATCCTGAGAGAAAAAGGCTTAAGCCCGGATCTGATCATAGTCAGTCATGAGTTCCATCTGTACCGTGCCTGTCACATGGCCGGCCGGCTGGGGCTTTCGGCGGAATCGATCCCGGCCAGAACACCGGACTGGCTTTTCCCGACCTTTTTTCTGCGGGAATGTCTGGCCATCCTGAAGGAATGGATCCTGCCGGATGCGATGCCGGAGGTCGCCGCTTCGGCACAGCTCTCATAAAAGAAAAAGGAAACGCTTTCTTCCAAAAGGCATTTTACTTCCCGGAAGAAAGCGTTTATAATACACGCTGTACTGCTTTTTCGGCTGCTTTTTATCGGCCCGCAAGGCAGGCAGAAATAACAGGCGGGAGAACCCGCAGGAAGAGGAAAGGAAATGCCCTGTACGACTGTCTTAGTTGGCAAAAATGCCAGCCACGATCATTCAACCATGATTTCCCGTACCGATGACGGTTTCTTCGACGTGAAGAAACTGATCGTCGTGGAGCCGAAGGATCAGCCCAAAAAGTATACCAGCAAGATCTCTCATGTGGAGATTGAACTGCCGGGGGATCCGATGCGTTATACATCCTGTCCGAGCGTTGACCCGAAGCACGGGATCTGGGCGGCGACCGGCATCAATGCGGCGCAGGTCGGCATGACGGCGACCGAGACCATTACAACGAATCCCCGCGTTCTGGCGGCGGATCCGCTGGTTGAATATAAAAAGGCGAAGAAGCGGGGAGAAAAGGACATCCCTGGGGGAATCGGAGAAGAGGATATCGTCGTTCTGGTCCTGCCGTATATTAAGAGCGCTCGCGAGGGCGTGCTGCGTCTGGGGAAACTGCTGGAAGAGTACGGCACTTATGAGTCCAACGGCATTGCTTTTAACGATGAAAACGAAGTCTGGTGGCTGGAGACCATCGGCGGCCATCACTGGATGGCCAAAAAGGTCCCGGATGAAGCGGTCGTTCTGGCGCCGAACCAGTTTGGCATGGACAGCTTTGATTTAAAAGATGCCTTCGGAAAGCAGACAGCGCATCTGTGCTCGGCGGATCTGAAAGAATTCATCCGCGACAACTGTCTGGATTTGAATCCGGACGGCGTGTTTAACCCCCGCAATATTTTCGGCTCCCACACGGATATGGATCATATTTACAACACGCCCCGTGCCTGGTTTATGGGACGGTATCTGGCCCCGAAGACCTACCGCTGGGAGGGAGAGAATGCAGATTTCACGCCTGAAAGCGACAATATTCCCTGGTGTGTAAAACCGGAACGGCTGGTGGCGGTCGAGGATGTGCGCTACCTTTTGTCGGCGCATTATCAGGGCACGCCTTACAATCCCTACTCCAATCAGGACAGCGGCAAGCGCGGCATGTACCGTTCCATCGGCATCAACCGCACCGGTGTGACCAGCATCTGCCAGATCCGGCCTTATGCTGCGGATGCGGTGAAGGGGCTGGAATGGATCTGCTTTGGGTCCACGACTTTCTCCGCCTTCCTGCCTGTATATCCGAACGTCCCGAAGATGCCGGATTATATCAGCAAAGTCACCCTGGATACATCCACGGAAAACTTCTATTGGAGCAGCCGGCTGATCGATGTTCTGGCTGATCATAATTACAATACCGCGATTCAAAATATTGAACGGTATCAGAATGCCATGGCCGTGAAGGGCCGCCAGCTGGTGCGGGAATATGATGCGAAATTTGCCGAAAGCGCGGATGTAAAGCTTCTGGAGGAGGCAAACGAAAAGCTTTGTGCCATGGCCAAAGAACAGACCGTCCAAACCTTGAATAAACTTGTCCTGGATGCCAGTCAGCACATGAAAAACGGTTATAACCGGGCAGATAATTAAGACGGTTTTTCCGGAATATAAGTCAATCTGAGAGGAGCGGATCCTTTGGATCCGTTCCTCTTTTAGGCTGCACAGGTCAAAACCGAGCATAATGCTTGCCATACCGTTGGAAAAGTAATATAATAAAATATAAGTAATATACCTTAACAGAGAACCGTTGTTTGATATTCCTGAAAAAAATCTGCTTATGAGCTGTCACATTTCGACAGTCCGGATTGTTATAATGACAAAAAGGAATCCAAAAGATTTGGGAAAGGAGCGATGAGAAGATGAAAAGACGCTTTCTGGCCGGGCTGCTTGCCGCCGTACTCATCCTGAATATGCTGCCGGGCCTTCCGGCGCAGGCTCTTTCTGCCCCGCAGCCTTCCGGCGGTGCGCTTCCGGAAAGCGGAAACCGTGAAGCTCTTTCGGTCCTGGACTATGAAGTGACGATTGATGAAGCCTCCGATATGGTGAAGACCCGCCTGATCCTGGAAAACAGCGG
>CADBSR010000004.1 GCA_902797385.1 uncultured Lachnospiraceae bacterium | reverse complement strand
GCCATGATCCGGGAAAAACGGCCGGAGGAGATCCTGATCCTCACCGCCACCAGCGGAGATACCGGCAAAGCCGCCATGGAAGGGTTTAAAGATGTGGAGGGGATCCGCATTCTGGTCTTCTATCCCGACGGCGGCGTCAGCCCCATTCAGGAACGGCAGATGCGCTCCCAGGAAGGCCGCAATGTGGGCGTGGCTGCCATTCGCGGCAACTTCGATGACGCCCAGACCGCCGTCAAGGAGATCTTTACCCTCGCCTCCACCGACTGGCTCCCCTCGGACGCCGGGGTGATGCTTTCCAGCGCCAACTCCATCAATATAGGCCGGCTGATCCCGCAGATCGTTTACTATTTCAAAGCTTACGCGGACCTGGTCAAGAGGGGAGAGATCACGGAGGGCGATCCGGTGGATTTTGCCGTTCCCACCGGGAATTTCGGCGATATTCTGGCCAGCTTCTTTGCCAAAAAGCTGGGGCTCCCCGTCGGCAGGCTGATCTGCGCCTCCAATGCCAATGACGTCTTGTGTGATTTTATCGAGAGCGGGCTCTACGACCGGAACCGGCCCTTTTACAAAACCACTTCGCCGTCCATGGATATTCTGGTCTCCAGCAACCTGGAGCGGCTGTTATACCTGCTCGCGGACGAGGATGCGGCCTATATCCGCCAGCTTATGAATGAATTAAAACAGGAAGGACGCTATCAGCTGCGCGATGACCTCCTGGCCCGGCTGCAGGCCGATTTTTCCGGCGGCAGTGCCAGTGATGCAGAGGCGGCCGAGGTGATCCGCCGCATCTGGGAGCAGGAGCATTACCTGCTGGATCCCCATACGGCAGTCGCCTGGTGCGTCAGTGAAAAGTGCCCGCCCGAGCATCCCTGCGTGGTGCTGTCCACAGCCTCCCCGTTCAAGTTCCCGGAAGCGGTCCTGGGGGCGATCGGCGCTCTGGCCCCGGCCGATCCCTTCCTGCTTATGGAACATCTCTCACACCTGACCGGTCTGCCCGTGCCGGGGGGACTGGCTGACCTCAAAGAAAGACCGGTGCGGTTCTCGGATCTTGTGGAAAAAGACGGCCTGCCGGATTACGTGCTGCAGCAGATACAGGCCGGAAAGGAGAAAGTATGAATATCGTCTGTCTGGATATGGAAGGGGTGCTGACACCCGAGATCTGGATCGCCTTCGCCGAAGCCTCGGGGATCCCCGAGCTCAAGCGCACGACCCGCGATGAACCCGACTACGACAAGCTGATGCGCTGGCGGCTCGGGATTCTGAAAGAACACGGCATGAAGTTAAAGGATATTCAGGCGGTGATCGCCACCATTGACCCGCTGCCCGGTGCGAAGGACTTTCTGGACGCCCTCCGGGAAAAAATGCAGCTCCTCGTTTTAAGCGATACCTTTGAAGAATTCGCCGCCCCGCTCATCCGAAAGCTCGGCCGGCCGACCATCTTCTGCAACAGTCTGGATGTGGCGCCGGACGGAGAGATCCTCTCTCACCGCATGCGCATTCCCAAGTCCAAGCTCACGACGGTGAAGGCGCTGCAGTCCATCGGCTACGAGACCATTGCCGCCGGCGACAGCTTCAACGACCTGGCCATGATCGAAGCCTCCAAGGCCGGTTTCCTGTTCCGGGCGCCGGCTTCCATCCGCGCGGCCCATCCGGAATTCAAAGCCTTCGATGAATACGATGACCTCCTGGAGGCCATCCTGGCTGCTTTGTAGAGAGACAGTGAAAAAACTGATTTCCATCGTCTCTTTTCTTTCGCGCCCGGCTTCCGCCGGAGATTGATTATTATTTCTTAACTTTATTCACATTTATTTTTGCGGTTTTTCACCGGCGGTTATGCTATAGTATAGATGGTAGTTTATGCCTTGGAGGGGAGTCATGCTTCGCTTTCTGCTTATCATTCTCTGGATCGTACTCATCATGGGGATCATCGGGATCCCGGCTCTTTTGGTGTTGGGTTTGATCTGGTTATTCAACAAAGACCTGGAACTGCGCCTGGCACTCCGGTACGTCAGGGTCATTCTCGGCGGCATCACCTGGCTGGCCGGCGAAAAGATCGTCCCGATCGGACTGGAAAACATCCCGGATCATGAAAGTGTGCTTTTTATCAGCAACCACCGTTCGCTGTTCGATATCTTCACGGCCTACCGTTTCTTTAAAGGCCCCACCGCCTGCATTTCCAAGATCGAATGGAGCCGGATCCCCATCCTGAAGCAGTGGATGGACACCATCCGCACCATCTATCTGGACCGGAGCAGTGTCCGGGCCGGCTTAAAAGCGACCGCCAAAGCCGAAGAACTCCTGAAGAAAGACATCAGCATCTGGGTCTGCCCCGAGGGAACCCGCAGCCACTCGCAGGAACTTCTGCCTTTCCATGAAGGAAGCTTCCGCAGCGCCTTCCAGACCGGCAAGCGGATCGTCCCTTTCACCTTGACGCATACGGACGATATTTTCGAAAAGCACCGTCCCTTTGTACGCCGCGCCACCGTGACCATTGCCTTCGGCAAGCCGATCGAGACGACGGGTCTGAACAAGGAAGAACGCAAAGAACTGGTCGAGGCCATCCGCGCGCAGATCCAGACCACCTACAACGAACTGAATTAAGACAAGCCCGAATCGGGAAGCGGTCTGACCAAAAAAATAAATTTTCCGTTAAATTTTTCTTGATTTTCTCCCCTGTCTTGTTTATGATAGAGGATGTCAACCGAATAACGATGACTCTGCCAGTATAAGTTTGGAGGGAATGGCCCAAACGTTTCTACCGCACGCCGAAGATGCGGCTATTGGTTGTTTCTTGGGTTTTGTGAAATGGCAGATCTGATGGTAAGGATCTGCTTTTTCATTAAAACATACATGTGCCGGAGCGCACAGCCCACTTACAAAGGAGGCATTATGGAAAAGCTCTTTAAACTCAAAGAGAATGGCACTACCGTCAGGACCGAGATCGTTGCCGGCCTGACCACCTTCATGACGATGGCATACATCATCGCCCTGAATCCGAACCTGCTGACCGGCTTCGGCGCCAACGGTCAGGGACTCTGGAACGCCGTCTTTATGGCGACCTGCCTGTCCTCGGCTATCGGCACATTCTGCATGGCCTTCATGGCCAACAAGCCCTTCGCCATGGCTCCCGGCATGGGCTTAAACAGCTTCTTCGCCTCGGTTGTTGCGAGCATGGCTGCGATTGCCGGTGTCACCTACCTGCAGGGATTCCAGGCTGCCCTGGTCATCATCCTGATCGAAGGTATCCTCTTCATCATCCTGTCGGTCCTGAACGTCCGTGAGAAGATCGTGAACGCGATCCCGCTCGGCATCCGTATCGGCATCTCCCCCGCCATCGGCTTAATGCTGATGAACATCGGTCTTGGCTCCAACGCCGGCGTCTATACTGCCAAAAACGATTTTGCTGCCCCTTACTATGTGATGCGTGATTTCTTCGGTGCCCTGACAGCCGGTTCCATCAAGGATGCATTAGGTGATTCCTGGGGCCAGATGGTCCTGACCGTCGTCACCATGTTCGTAGGCCTGTTCGCCATCATCGCCTTAAGCCACAGAAAGGTCAAAGGCGCCGTGCTCGGCGGCATGGGCATCGCGACAGTTATTTACTGGGCCGGCGAAGCCATCTTCCTGGGCACCAATCCTTTCGCGGGCTTAAAGGAAGCCAGCTGGCTGCCGCCTTTCGGTGACATGATCGAAAACACCTTCTTCAAGTTCAACTTCAGCATTCTGGCTGAAATCGGCTGGGTCACGGTCATTACCATCATCATCACCTTCGCGATCATCGATATGTTCGATACCATCGGCACCCTGATCGGGACCGCCAGCCGTGCGAACATGGTCGATGAGGAAGGCAATATGCCGAACATGAAGGAAGCGCTGCTCTCCGACGCCATCGGCACCACCATCGGCGCTGCGACCGGTACCTCCACCGTTACCACCTTCATCGAATCCGCCTCCGGCGTGGAAGCCGGCGGACGCACGGGCTTAACCGCTCTGACCACCGGTGTGATGTTCCTGCTCTGCATGTTCATCTCCCCGTTAGCCGCCATCATCCCGGCCGCTGCCACTTCCTCCGCTCTGATCTATGTCGGTATCCTGATGTTGAGCGGGCTGAAGAAAGTGGACTTCGACGATATCACCCAGACGGTGCCCGTCACCATCATGCTACTGTCCATGCCCATCTCCGGCTCCATCGGACACGGCATCGGCCTTGGTCTGATCTCCTACACCTTCATCATGGTCCTGACCGGCCGTGCCAAGAAGGTTCCGGTGCTGACCTACGTCTTAAGCGTGATCTTCCTCGTGAAGTTCTTCCTGGCCGTGAACATCTGATTTCAGATCACCTGATCACGGTGCACCTCAGATCCGTTCTGAGCATTTAATAAGGGGCAGGCCTTCGGGCCTGCCCCTTGTTCTTTTAAGCTCGAATAGATCTCCTCAGCTGTCCGCTGCGGATATTAATTCATCCCGGGAGGCGGCTGCTTTTTAAAGCAGCCGCCTCCCGGGGATTCCGCAATATACCGTGAGTGCGCTTCTGTTTACCGCCTTGTATCAGGACGAGCTTTTGCTCTCGCCCTTCACTTCTTCTATCAGCTGCTTGAAGATCGGCAGGCTGCGCTCGACCATGTCGTAGGAGACGCAGGTGCTGACCCGTAAGTAATCCGGGCAGCCGAAATCGTCTCCCGGCACGATCAGCAGGTTTTTGGCCTTTGCCCTGTCCGAGAAGGCTTTGGCATTGCCGTCCGGCGCCTTGACGAACATGTAAAACGCGCCGCGGGGCTTCACGCATTCATATCCGTAGGACGTTAGCGCATTGTAGAGCCGCAGACGGTTTTTATTGTACACTTCCATGTCGGGCCAGACGTGGGCGCACAGCGCCACGACCCGCTGCTGCAGGGACGGGGCGCAGACGTGCCCGATGGACCGCGCCGCCCCCATGATCGCCTCCATGAGCGGGATCTCATCCGTGCAGGTATCCGTTACCAGCACGTAGCCGATGCGCTCGCCCGGCACCGAGAGGGCCTTCGAGAAAGAATAGCAGACGATCGTGTCCGGATACAAAGAGGGGATGAACGGCACAGAGGC
Organism: uncultured Lachnospiraceae bacterium; assembly: GCA_902797385.1. Lineage (GTDB taxonomy): Bacteria > Bacillota > Clostridia > Lachnospirales > Lachnospiraceae > UBA6987. The sequence continues at coordinate 7,785 of CADBSR010000004.1, read as the reverse complement.
ATGATCGTAGACCAGCTCCCGATAGGGTTCATCCGAGATAATATAGATGGGGTGGCCGACCTCCTCCTCCTTCCGGCGCAGCAGCGCCGCCAGTTTTCCCAGCATTTCCAGCGAATAGATCACACCGGTCGGATTGTTCGGAGAGTTGATGATCACGGCCTGCGTGTTTTTGTTGATGCGCTTTTCCATCTCGGGCAGGTTGATCTGGAAGTTCGGACGATCCGGCGGCACCACGACCAGCTTGGCCCCGTTCGGCTCAACATAAACACGGTATTCCGGGAAGAACGGCGCCTGGACAATGATCTCCGCCTCCGGCACCGCCAGGGCCCGAACGGCCGAGACAACGGCCGGCGCCGCCCCGCAGGTAAAGAAGATATTGAAATTGGTTAAATGCGTCCCATAACGCTTGTTCAGATCATCTGTGACCATATCCCGCAAACTGGCGTTTCCGGAGGAAGACGTGTATCCGTGAACGGTGATGCTGTCCAGTGTCTCTACGGCGTTTATGATGGCTTCATTCACCTCCCTGGGGGCCGGGATCGAGGGATTGCCAATGGAGAAATCAAAGACGTTTTCCTTCCCGACGATGGCTGCCTGCTGCTTTCCGTACTCAAAAAGTTCCCGGATGCAGGAGCGTGTATGTCCCATCTGACGCATTTGCTCGTTTACCATGATAGCTCCTTCCTGTTTTCATGCTTTCATAAAAACATTTTGTTCTGATATCGTACGATTTAGTTCACGTCCCCGGGGACGTGTTTTATTTTTCTCGATTCGGCCGGCGGCCGCCCTGTCAGCGGAAGATTTTCTGTGCGCGCGCTGCCGTTTCCAGCTCTGCCCGAAAATCCGGATGGGCGATCCCGATCAGCCGCTCCGTGCGTTCCCAGGCCGAGGCACCGGCCAGATTCACCGCCCCATATTCCGTCACGACCCAGAAGGCCTGCGTGCGCGGTGTGGTGATGATATCGCCGCCAAAATGCGGGACGATCCGCGAATGCCGCACGCCCGCCCGGTCCACATAGGACGAGGTCATGCAGATGAAGGACTTTCCGCCCTTTGATTCCTGCGCCGCCGTCACATAGTCCAGCTGACCGCCGGTCCCGCTGATCTGCCGTAAACCCGCACTTTCCGAAGAGATCTGCCCGTAAAGATCCACGGCAATACAGTTATTGACCGAGATCAGGTCCTCGTTCTGAGCGATCACATGCGGATCGTTCACGTAGGACAGGGGGGCGCCTGCAACGGCCGGATTGTCATCCACCCACTCGTACAGCGCCCGGGAACCGAATACGATGCCCGTCAGACCCCGGCCGGGCAGCAGTTTTTTCCGCCGGTTCGTGAGCTTGCCCGCCTCATACAGGCGCAGATAGGCATCGCCGCAGAGCTCCGTATGCATGCCAAGGTCCTTCACGTCCGACTCTGCCAGCATGGCGCCGACCACATTCGGCATGGCGCCGATCCCCAGCTGCAGCGTGGCGCCGTCCCGGATATGCGGGATCAGGTGGGCCGCTATGGCGCGGTCCTCTGCCGTGGCGGCGGCCACCGGGAACTCCGGCAGCGGGGCATGCTCACCCTCCACCACATAGTCGACCTCGGAGATATGAATGCTCTCGTCAAAGCCGCCCAGGATCTTCGGCAGATGCTCATTGACCTCCAGGATCACGATATCCGCCTTTTTCAGGATCGCCCGCGCCACACCGATCGCGCAGGACAGGTTGAAATACCCGTGGGCATCCATGGGCGTCACGCACATCATGGCCACGTTGACGGGCAGAAAATTTTCGTAATACCAGCTGTTTTTCCGGAACAGCATGGGAATATAGCTGCACAGGCCTTTATCGCACAGGGCCCGTTCATAGGCCGAGCAGTGCCAGCTGTTGTAGATAAAATGCTGCCGCTCCGGGTCGCATTCCACGGTCTGAATGGGACCGAAAATAAGGTTCCCGCGGATCTTGACGTCCGTTAACTCTTCTTTCCGCGCCGCCAGCGCGGCATCCAGGAGGGGCGGGAAACCGAGATTCGTGGTGTAATCTACCCAGTCACCACTCTTAACAGCCTTCACCGCCTCTTCCGGGCTGCGGAGTTTCCTTTTATATTCTTCCCAACAATTCATCTTCCATTCCTTTGTAAAGTACCGAGGCTCCTTCCTGAAAGGCTCCGCCGAGCGCCCCGGCTCCTACGAGACCGCCGCCCTGCCCGCGCGGTAAGCCTTCAGATTCAGCTCCCGGAACTTCGGCGGCACGGTCCGGGCAATCACGCTCTCCCAGTCAATTCCCTCCAGGCCCAGCGCTCCGACCAGAGAACCGAACAGAACGATATTCATGCATTTCGGGCTGCCCACCTCGCGGGCGATCGCCTCCGCCTTCACAATATGACATTCAAAATGCGCCTGCATGGCTTCCAGCGTTCCTGCCGGATACTGCGCCAGCCCGGCTGCAATGGTCGCCGACATGATCTCATAATCATTGATCACGGCCACCCCGTCCGGCTTTAAATAGTCTGCATACCGCACGGCTTCCATTTTTTCAAAAGCTACGATGATGTCTGCCCCGCCTTTTCCGATGAGCGGGGAAGCCACTTTTTCGCCCCAGCGCACCTGCGTGGAAACGCTGCCGCCGCGCTGACTCATGCCGTGCACTTCTGACATTTTTACGTCATAGCCGGCCTCCATGAGACCGTTTACCAGCACCTTCGCGGTCAGGATCGCTCCCTGTCCGCCCACGCCGACCAACAGCGCACTTTTGACCTGACTCATCCCTTACGCCTCCTTTCCGATGGCGCCCATGGGGCAGACCTGCGCGCAGACCGTGCAGCCCACGCACTGATTGGCATCGATCACGGCCTTTTTGTCCCTGACCATGATCGCCGGGCAACCCACACCAAGGCACTTTTTGCAGCCGATGCATTTGGCCGCATCAACCTTGCACAGGCTCAGTTCGTGCTTCACGCGCTTGATGAGCAGGCAGGGGCGCCGGACAATGATGGCTGCCCGCACCGGACTCGCCAGGGCCTCCTGCACCGCCGCCTCCATGGCCTTTAAATCCTGCGGATCCACAATGATCACGTTTTTAAAGCCGTAGGCGCGCAGGATATCTTCAATCTTCAGCGCGTCCGCGATCTCTCCCTGCAGGGTGTAGCCGGAGCCGGGATTGTCCTGGTGGCCCGTCATGCCCGTAATGTGGTTGTCCAACACCACGGGGATCACATTGCCCTGATTGTAGGCGATCTCCGCCGCGCCGGTCATGCCGCTGTGGAAGAAGGTCGAATCGCCCAGGACGCCGAAAACCTTTTTATCCGTCTGGCCGCTCATTTCAAACGCCTTGGCCATACCCATGGCCACCGTAAAGCCGCCGCCCATGCAAATGACACTGTCGATTGCATTTAAGGGCGGAGCCGCCCCCAGCGTATAGCAGCCGATATCGCCCGCCACCACGAAATCTTTATGGCGCGACATCGTATAGAAAAAGCCTCTGTGCGGACATCCCGGGCAAAGGACCGGCGGGCGGGACACGGCGGCCACGCCGACGTCGACCGAAGGATCCTTCACGCCGAAAAGCCGCTCCTTTAAGAGCTGCGGGTTCATTTCATACAAAAGGCCGGTCAGTTCCTTGCCTTTGCAGGCGATCCCCGCCGCTTTGATCTGCTCTTCCATAAAAGGATCCAGCTCTTCGATCACGTACAGCGTCTCCACCTTCGCGGCAAAGTCCCTTATGAGATCCATCGGCAGCGGATTGGTGAGGCCGAGTTTAAGGAACGAGGTATCCTTGGGAAACACCTCTTTTGCGTATTCATAGGCGATGGACGCACTGATCACACCGACCTTCGTGCCGGCCATTTCGATCCGGTTCAAGGAAGAGCTGCAGCCCCACTGCTCTAACTTCTTTAAGTTTTCTTCGACTTTGGGATGATTCAGATAGGCATTCGCCGGCGTACAGACATTTTTACGCACGTTCCGTCTGTATTCGGGCACCGGCGGCTCCTGGCGCTCAGAAAAATGCACCAGGCTCTTGGAGTGCGCGACACGCGTCGTGATCCGCAGCATAACAGGCATATCAAACTGCTCGGAGATCTCATAGGCTGCCTTTGTAAAATCCAGGCATTCCTGTGAATCCGAAGGCTCCAGCATCGCGATCTTGGCCGCCCGGGCATAGTGGCGGTTATCCTGCTCATTCTGCGAAGAATGCATGCTCGGATCGTCCGCACTGACCATGACAAAGCCTCCGCCGACCCCGTTGTAGGCGGCCGTAAAGAGCGGATCCGCCGCCACATTGACGCCTACATGCTTCATGGCTGTCAGACTGCGCACACCTGCCAGGCAGGCCCCATAGGCCACTTCGGTGGCCACCTTCTCGTTCGGGGCCCATTCACTGTAAAGATCGTCCCGATACTGCGGCAGATTTTCGAAGATCTCCGTACTGGGCGTTCCGGGGTATGCGGAAGCAACCTTAACCCCGGCCTCATAGGCACCGCGGGCTATGGCTTCGTTCCCCGATAATAGGAATTTGTCCATATAAACAATCCACCTTTCTTTGAAAAAGTGATCCTCGTTCTTTTTTGCTTTTTAACGATTTTATTATAGCAGAAAGGCAGAAAAAAAGAAAGAGGATTCTGTAAGCAAAGACCGCTGTGTTCTTTGCAAACGAAACCCTCTTGTTGAAAACCCAATGGCAAACAGGATCTCCCCTGCGCGTCTGGTCCGAATCAAGCGGAAGCGTCTCCGGCAGGCTTTATTCAATCATAGCGCACGCCCATCAGCTCCCCGATCTTTTTATAGGCCGGGGCGAGGGGATATTCGAGGCTCGTATCGCTCTGGATGGGGAAGCCGACCTGGGTGGAGGTGCATTTCCGAAAGCCCTCCATGAGCGCTTCGATCTTCTCGGGCGGGCAGGTGAAGATCATTTCATGATCCTGCGCACCGGCCCGCTTCCTGTCACCGATGCAGGGCACTGATACATGGAACCTATGCTCCGCAATGGTCGGAACCGTTGCATAAACGCAGGCCGCATGTCCGCTGATCTGACTCGGAACATCTTCCCCGTCGATCCAGTTGACAGCGATCATGATCTGCGTCAGCTGCGCAGGGTCACAGTAGATGATGAGGGCATCCGGTTCAAAATCGGTCTCGTCCCAGGGCCCGCACAAAACCCCTATATATTCGCCGGCCTTTAAACGCGGCATTCCTTTCGCCCAGCGGCTGCCGGCTTCGGGGGAACTGGCGGAGGCCGGATAACGGTTCCCGCCATTTAAAAACAGGTCCGGTGCTTCTCCGTAACCAAGGCCTATTAACGGCTCCGCGCACCAGTTGTCCTGCAGCAGAAGCGCTGTGGTGATGCCCTGCCGGCGGGCCCGGCTGAAGGCCTGGCATAACGACATATGACGTCCCAGATCCCGCAGAGGGCGCAGGGTGCCGGACGGGATCTCCTCTTCTTCCCGCAGCATTTTTACCGCAATGATCCGGGTCCTGAGTCCCAGAAACTGACCGATTTCCTTCGCTAATTCCTTTCTTGTCTGCATCCCGTGTTACCTCCTCGGATGAGTGTTCTGCCATGCCGATCCCCTGTCAGCCAGTTGTTTCAGCTTTAAAAACAAGAGGAGGCATCCCTCGTCGGGCCTGCCTCCTCCCATGATCCATTACGGTGCTTCTTCCACCGCCACAATACGGCCTTGTCCGTACGGATCGGCATAGGCTTCTCCGATCACACCGCCCAGGGTCTCCGTAATATAGTCGATCAGGACCTGGTTGTCCAGCTTGACGGAATCCTGCAAAACCTTGCAGCCCTCAAACATGGTGTACCCATCGCCTTTGTTGAGCAAAATAAAGTCGATGGACGCGAGCGTATATGTTTTTTCAAGGTCCAGATCCTCGCCGCCCACCTTGACGTTCTTCACGCGGTATTCGCCGTTCACACCCGCGAACATGCCGTCCGCATCCTTCTGGCAGGCGCTGTCCAGATAGGTGTGGATCTCAAACGTGAGGCCGGCCACCTGCAGGAAGCCGCCGGTCTCACCCGGCAGCGCTCTTACGCCCCATTCCAGGGCATCCAGGATCTGTTTACCGCTCGCTTCCACCACCGTCAGCATATTGCCGAAGGGATTGACCCTCAGGATATCATTCAGGGTGATATCGCCCTTGGGAATACTCACCCGGATACCGCCGCCGTTCACAAAGGCGATATCGGCGCCGGACTGATCCAGGAAGGCATCGGCACACAGATCGCCCAGGTTGGTTTCCGTCCGGCGGACGATCCGGATAGGCAGGCCTTCGGCAGTTACGGCTTCCGGATCATGGATGGTCAGGTCCACCGCGCTTCGTGCCACGACTTCGTTCAACTTGGCATCCAGTTCGGCTGTCGCTTCTTTCACGGCTTCGCTCATGGCATTGTTCAAGCCGAAAAGCTCCGGCGCCGATACCGGCAGCGTCCAGGTGTACATACCGGTGTCCACACTGCCGTCCTTCGCGCTGATCCGCAGATACCCGATCCCGTACAGCTTGGTACTGCAGGCCTGACGCACCACGTCTTCGCCATCCTTATTCTTGGTCACGACCTTGTCGCTGTCGTGGCTGTGGCCGTCCAGGAAGGCATCGATCCCGTTGGTATGGGAAATGATATCCAGATACGTCCACGGCTGGCATTCCGTTTCATTGCCCACATGGCCCATAACGACCACATACTGAGCCCCTTCCGCGCGGGCATCGTCCACCGCTTTCTGCACAGCCGCATAGACCTTTTCGCCTGTCTCATCCTGCAGGAAGCCGTAAATAAACTTCCCGTTTTCATCCTGGAAATACCGCGGCGTGGAGGAGGTCAGTGTCTTAGGGGTCGTAACACCCACGAACGCCACCTTCACCCCTTCAAATTCGCGGATCACGTAGGGGTCAAAGACGAGCTCGCCTTCCTTGTTGAAATTGCAGCTGATATAAGGGAATTCGGCCATCTTGGTCAGCTCCAGGAAGCGTTCCATGCCATAGTCAAATTCATGGTTGCCGGGGATGGCGATATCGTAGCCGGCCGCGTTCATCAGCTTGATATTGGCCTCCCCTTTTGTCATGGTGCCGATGGGTTCGCCCTGAATGGAGTCACCGTTGTCGACCAGCATGACGTGATTGCCGGCCGCGATCGCCGCCTGCTTGATCGCCTCCAGCCCCACATAACCGAAGTACTGATCCACACTGCAGTGGACGTCACTGGTAAAGAGGATCAGAATATCCTTCGTAAGACCTGCCTCGGCCGGCGCCGGCTCCGTTTCGGGCGGAGCAGTCTGCGCAGCCGTTGTCTCAGCGGCCGGCACAGCCGTCGTGGCTTCCGTTTGAGCCGCGCTTGTTTCCGCCGGAGTCGCCGCAGGACTCGTCGCCGGAGATGCCGCCGACTCAGTCTGCTGAGCGGGCGCCTGGGTCGTGACAGCCTCAGCCGCCGTTGCCCGGGACGTTTCGTCGTTTTTGCCCGCTGCACATGCGCTCAGCAGCAGGGCCAGTACCAGCATGATATAACATACTTTTTTCATCATCCGTTCCCTTCTCCTGTCAAGAAAATGAAGTGGTTCCTGAATTTACGATATCACACCGCCGCTTTTTCGTCAACAAAAAACCGGAGGTTTCCCTCCGGTCTTTCTTACCAAAAAAAATCGCGGGAAAGATCCGGGAAACCGGAAGTGCTTTTCCCTCACTTCTTTTCTTCTGCCAGATGCTTCAGCAGCGCCAGGTTCAGCCGAATACAAGGCTCGATACTGCTGATATCCAGGCACTCCAGAGGACTGTGACCGTTCTGACCGCGCGGTCCCATCCCGTCG
>CADBSR010000003.1 GCA_902797385.1 uncultured Lachnospiraceae bacterium | reverse complement strand
CTCCCTGGCCTCCGGTAACATGCTTAAGGGCCTGCTGGCCGGTGCCATCGGTCTGACGGTCGGTCTGATCGGTCTGTCTCCGGAAGTTTACGCCCGCTTTACCTTCGGCAGCTTCAAGCTGCTGGGCGGCATCGACCTGATCCCCGCCATGATCGGTCTGTTTTCCATTTCCCAGATCATGATCCTGGGCGAAGAGAGAGGCAAACATTCTTCCAACGTCAAGGAGGAAGCTGTCATTAAGGGACGCTTCCTGCCTCCCGCGAAGGAATTCGTCGGCCTGATCCCGCTGATCCTGGAATGCTCCGTGGTCGGCGTATTCATCGGCATCCTGCCCGGCGCCGGCGGCGACATCGCCTCCTGGGTCGGCCTGAACCTGGCCAAGAGCCAGTCCAAGCACAAGGACCTGTTCGGTACCGGTATTGCAGAAGGTATTGCGGCTCCCGAAGCCGCGAACAACGCCGTTACCGGCGGTGCTCTGATCCCGCTTCTGACCTTAGGTATCCCCGGAAGCTCCACGGCGGCGGTCATGCTGGGTGGTCTGACCATCCACGGTTTGAACCCCGGCTTCGAACTGTTCGATAAGTATGCCGGCATCACCTACGCGGTCATCATCGGCTTCCTGGCAGCCAATATCCTGATGGGCCTGGTCGGCTGGGTCGCCGGACGCTACCTGACCAAGGTCTCCAAGGTCCCGATCCCGATCCTTCTGCCCTGCATCGGTATGCTGTCCATTATCGGCGCTTATGCGACCAAGCAGAACATGTTCACGGTCTATATCTGCATCATCTTCGGTCTGCTCGGCTTCGTGATGCGCAAGTTCGGCATCCCGACGGCTCCCGTCGTGCTGGCCCTGATCTTAGGACCTATGGCTGACGAACAGATCTACCAGGGTTCCATGCAGGCGATCGGCTTCGGAAAGACCTTCTTCCAGTACGTCATGTCCCGCCCGATCTGCATCGTGCTGCTGATCCTGATCGTGGTCGGCCTGTTCTCCCCGCTGATCTCCAAGGTGATCTCCAAGAATTACCAGAAGAAATACGGTGAAGTCGGAGAGGCTGCGGAAGATATTTGATCACACCGGAGAAAAGTGTGAAAAAGACTTGAAAAAAGTTTGTCTAAGTTGTATAGTTGTGGGGTAGATCCCCAACGGAAACTATATATTTTTACAGGAGGAAAAACAATGAAGAAACTTGCAGCACTTGCCCTCGTTCTGGTTATGGCTCTCGGCCTGGTAGCCTGCGGCGGCAACAAGAAGTGGCCCGATCGCGACATCACCATCATCTGCCCGTTTGGTGCCGGCGGTGCTATGGACCGTTCCGCCCGTTTGACGGCAAAGTATCTGAAGAAGCAGCTGGGCGTCAACGTTGAAGTCAGCAACGTGACCGGCGGCGGCAACTGGATCGGCTACGGCCAGGTTATCGATGCGAAGGGCGACGGCTATACGCTGGGCTTTTCCAACTATCCCGGCCAGGTCGGCGGCTATCTGAACCCCGGCAACAACATCAAGTACACCTTCAAGAGCTTCACGAACATCGCTGACATCGTTCATGACCCGGGCATCCTGGTCGTGCTTCCGGACAGCCCTTATCAGACCCTTGCCGACCTGATCGAAGCCGGCAAGAAGGAACCCCTGACCATCTCCACTGGCGGTTCCAAGGGCTCTGACGACGACGTTCTGATCCGTCTGATCAACCAGAAATACGGCACCAAGTTCACCCCCGGCGGAAACAAGGATGATGCCGATGCGAAGAACGCTCTGTTTGGCAAGGCTGTTGCTGCTCAGGCCTGCAACGTCTCCAACTACTATGATCACTGGAACGGCACCGGCGAAGGTTTCGTCCGCGTACTGGCTGTGTTCGACAACGAGCGCAACGAAATGATGAAGGACATCCCGACTGCGAAGGAACTGGGCGTTGACCTGGTCAGCTCCTCCGACCGCGGCATGGTCGCGACCCCGAACCTGGACAAGGACGTCCTTGCCAAGATCGTGGAAGCTCTGAAGGCTGTGGAAAAGGATCCTGAATTCATCGCGGAAGCGAAGAGCCAGGGCATGGGCATCAACATGCTGTTCGGCGAAGACTTTGAAAAGTACATTCAGGGCGTCGAAGACAGCATGAAGGGCCTGCTGAAAGAACTGGAATGGGATTAATTCTCTGATCCAGAATCTGTCGGATCTTTCACCACTGTGATCCGATCCGAAAGGGCCTCCGGGAAACCGGAGGTCCTTTTTTGTATAGGGTAAGGTTGTCAAGACAGGGGACGGTTCTCTGTCTTGACGCCGCAAGACAGGGAAAGACAGAGAACCGTCCCCTGTCTTTTCCCTGTTTTAAGGTATATTTTTAACCTGTGTCCGATTTTCGGCTCCGTGGCCGCTGTTTATACAAGAAGGAAGCAGTTGACGAAGGAGGCCTCCTGTGAAAATGTTTTTACTGCGACGCCTTCCGGGACTGTGACCTACAAAGGTGTTGAGATTGAAGAGTGGGGTACGGGATATACCATATGCGTAAAAGGTGGCTTTTATCAGATCGTTTCTCAGGATACGGAGAAAACGTCGGAAGTCACGAAGAGTATGATAGACCGTGCGGTACCGCAGTACGCGGAGTATTTTGAAGGATTTTGGAGGAATCCATGCTTACAGTCACGCATTTATCAAAACGTTTCGGCCGGACTCAGGCATTAAGCGACGTCAGTTTGACGATCGGCGTCGGCACCTACGGTCTTTTGGGACCGAACGGCTCAGGCAAAACCACGCTGTTCCGCTGTATTACAGGGATATTAAAGCCAAACAGCGGCAACATTGAAAAACCGGAGGCAGTGGGGTATCTCCCGCAGCGCTTCAGCGCTTATAAACAGCTGAGCTGCTATGAGATGCTGGAATACTATGCAGCGCTTCGGAAAATACCGAAATCAAAGCAGAGGGAAGCCATAGAGGAGGCCTTAACGGAGGTAAATCTGCAGGATCGTCTGCGGGCGCGCTGTGGAAGCCTTTCCGGCGGTATGCTGCGCCGCCTGGGGATTGCGCAGGCGCTTCTGGGAGAACCAAGCGTGATTCTGTTCGATGAGCCGACGGCTGGCCTGGATCCGGAGGAGCGGATGCGCTTTAAGCTGTTAGTCGGCAAGCTGAAGAGAAAAGGCGTCATCAGCGTGATATCGACCCATATCGTAGAAGACGTCGAAGCGGTCTGCGATAAGATTATCGTGCTGCACAAGGGAAAGTTGCTGCGGGAAGGGACTGCCGAGGAAATCGTCAGCCTCGCCGAAGGCCGGGTTTATACCTTGCCCATGGAAGAGAGCGAACGGCTGCGGCAGCCCTATGAGGCGGTGCGGATCAGCGTCAGGGACGGGCTGGAGCAGCTGCACGTGATTTCGGCTCTGCCGCAGGAGGCTTCTCCGGCGGAGCCGAGCCTGGAGGATGGATACCTTTGCTGTATCCATGAAATGCTATGACCGCGCGCCTGCGAATGATCCGCCTGGATTTTAAAAGAGCACTGCTGGTGGCTCTTTTGTTTCCGCTCGTTATTTTCCTGATAGCCTGCGACAGCGTTTTCCGCGAACTGCCGCCCGGAGAAACAGCTGCTGCTCAGGTCTGGCGCTATGGCATGATGCTCTGCCAGTATCTTCCGTTTTTCTTTGCGTTTTGGCCGATGCTGCATTTAAACAGCTGGATCGGAGAGGGGTCTGTGGAAAGCCTTCGGGCGGCCGGCGGGGGACGCTTCGCCTGCGGCCCGAGCCTTATTCTGATCTGGTGCCTGCAGCTTCTGGCATTTGTCCCGGCACTGGTGCTTGGCTGGGTTAAGGGCCTGAATTTTCTTTGGGTTACCTTGTACGTGATGCTGATCTGGATGCTGCTGCTAGGCATTTTTTATGCGCTTGTCATATGTTTGCAGTCCGTTGCCCTGCCGATGCTGTTTCTGCTGTTTTATTACCTCTTCGGGAGTTTTCCGGGATGGGCAGGCGATCTGGACCCGGCAATGGTTAGCTTTTTAAACAAGCTGTATTTGTTTGATACCAATAACATCACGGGTCCCTGGCGGGAAGGCGGTTATACGGAAACGTTTTGGATGGCCGTAAAAGCCGGAGGTCCGTACTTTCTGGCCGGCGTGGCGCTGATTCTTCTTTTCAGTTCTTTGGAAAAGAAGCGGACGAGACCAGACCGGGGACGTAAGGGGGAATAAGCATGAAACAAAGTCTGAAAACGGTTGGGAAAATCTGGATCCGTCGGCCGGTGCTGCTTGTGCCCACACTTATTCTCCTTATCTGGGGCGCCGTGTATTCGTTCTCCTTAAGTACGTTTGGAGATAGCGTCTTCGCGTCGATTTATACGCTGCCTATGTGGCTGGAACGCTGCCTTAAGGGCAGCATCTGGGTGTACCCTGCGATTGCCTTCTTAAGCTATGAGTTGTGTTCCCAGTTCCTTAAGAGCGATGAAACGGAAGCCTTCGGAAATATCCAAGGCGCCAGACTGAAAAACAGCCTTTCTCTGTGTCTGCTGCTGTCAGGTATTCTTCTCCTGTTCGGCGCTTTCCAGATTGGGGGCCAGTGGATTTTAGCGGTCACGGAAAAAGCACCGGCGGCGTATTTCGGACATGTGGTGAGGGCGGTTTTACTGTACACCTGGCTGCCGGGGATCTTCGGCGCCATGAGCGGTCTGGCGTTTTCGGCGCTGGAGCTGGATCAGGCCCTGGCCTTAATAGTCGGCCTCTCGGTTTTGTTCAGCCCTATTTCCGCCGAAATCTTTTCAAACAGCATCATTGGATTTAACACGGATATCCCGGCCTGGCTTGCGATCTGTCATTATCGGTATCGCTGGGGGGCAGACCCGCTCTATGGAATCGGTGTTGAACCCGTGCATTTTTGCCGCATTGCCTTTTGGATCGCTCTTTTTGCGGCTTTGTATTTGGCGCAAAAGGAACAGCGGATGAGAAGGGGCGGGCGAGTGGCCCTGATCATAGCCTTCTGTCTGACTGTATTCTTTGGCTTCCGCTTTGAGCAGCGCCGTCACCAAGATTCTTTTGTGGATCTGGATCCATTTCATGGCTTGACGTTCTCTGACCAGATGTATTATTCTGATTATGAGGGGACAGAAGAATCAGCCGGTTTTTCGCTTGCCTCCGTGGAACTGAGACTGAAAATCCGGGACCGTCTGGAAGCGGAAGCAGAACTCGGGGTAAAAAGCGAATCGGTCGGCCTTGCAGAGTATGCCTTTACCCTGCATCACGGTCTGATCGTGAAGGCCGTGCAGGACGCCGAGGGGAGAAGCGTTCCCTTTAGCCGGGAGGCGGATCAGCTGATCTTAAAGCCGGAAAGCCCTACGGAGCGTTTCCGGATTACCTATGCCGGCCGTTTAGCGCAGTACTATACCAACAGGCAGGGCATTGCGCTGCCGGGGTATGTTCCGTACTGGCCCATGCCCGGCCTTCACCGCTTGTTTGATTCGGGGCTGAATTCCGTTCAGCCCGTCGTCGGTCTTAACCCGGTGGATTTTCATATTCAGCTGGATTGCCCTTTACAGGTGGTTTGCAGTCTGCCGCAGACCGGGCAGGGAAGCTATGCCGGCGTGGCGGAAACCGCAACCATCTACGGCGGTTTTTTCCGTGAAGAAGAGCAGGACGGGATAACCGTCTATATGCCGTCGCTTGGAAAGAATTTCTTCCACTTTCACAAAGAGGAAACAGAGGCGGCCTGGCAGGAATTGGCCAAAAAACTGGGGGCGGAGGATCTGCCGGGTCCTTCTTCCTTCGGTGCTATTTTCCTGATGCCGCAAAGGGTGGCGGGCGGACGCTCGGAAAACACGGTGTTTGTCGGAAACTGTCTGCTGCAGCGGGAGGAAAACTACGGAGAAGAGGCTTCGGCTGCGGATGCCAGGAAGCTGGCTGCCGTTTATGCCATGGCGCAGACCCGGCCGGATGCTGCCAGCATGATGGTTTATAACTATCTGGCAAAGTATATAGGCGGATTCCGTACGGACAGCGCAATGAATGTAAAGCGTTCCAATCTGGAGGTCCTGATCCGCCATGACCG
>CADBSR010000002.1 GCA_902797385.1 uncultured Lachnospiraceae bacterium | reverse complement strand
TTCGTAGCCTTTCAGCTTAAATAATTGACTATTGTCAATAAAATGAGTACGCTGAAGACGGTGATTCATCCCGAAGAAAGAGGAGGCCTTTTATGTATCTTCGGAAACAGTACTTTGATCCCTTAAGCCGCTGCGCCTTTGAAGTCTGGCAATCTGAGGCAGACATCTCTCTTTTGTGTTTGCTAAGACACCTCCCGGCTGCAGCCGAAGACGGTCTGGAGCCGCTTTTGCTTGCGGCAGCCGGAACCTGGGGCGGGGAAGCCTTTACACAGACTTTTGAAAATGCGGCGGCTGCGGCGGCTTTTTTAAAAACGGACCCGAAAGCATCCGTCATTTCCGGCTTCTTGCTGCTGCTGCATCAGGGCCCGTCGGAAGCGGCGCTGGCAGTGGATCTTGAAAAGAGGCAAGCTTCTCTTGGCATTTATGAAGAGATCCTGGGGCAGGCGCGTATGCCTTTGCAAAAAATCCTGAAGCAGATCTAACAGAAAAGGCGCCTGCGGGAAATCCCCGGGAAATACCCTTATAAAGCAAATATAATTCGCCCCGACTCTTGACAAATGTATGCGCTTGCAGGTATATTTTATCCATATAAAACTATCAACAATCGTTTTTTCGGAGATAATATGCCTGGTTCCCGTAAAAAACCCATTCCAGAAAAGAAGAGAGCAGGGCTCTGGATCCCGATCGTGCTTGCCATGATGCTGGCCGGGGTCCTTCTCTATCTGTTCTGGTGGCCGGTTTCGGTGGGGGAAGCCTACGATTTTTCCCTGACAACGGATCAGATGGTGCTTTCGATCCGGGACGGTGTCTATGAAGAGCAGACACCGCCCTATGTGCTGACGCCCAAGTCGCGCCTTTTGGAATGGCGGGCCCGGAAAGCCTTCCGGGCGGAGAAACTGATCTGGTCGGTTTCGGATCCGTCCGTGGCAAGCGTGCGGGAGGGCGGAACCATTGCAGCGCTTGAAGAGGGAACGGCGGCGCTGCAAGGCCGCTTCGGAGACCTGTCTGTCAGCTGCCCGCTGGTCGTTTATTATCCCCTGACGGGGATCCGTTTTTCAGAGTCTGCGCTTGGACCGCAGAAGGGGGAAAGCGCAGTATTGACGCTGTCTCCCGTGCCGGCGCAGGCAAAACTGCCGGAGAGCATCGTATTCAGCAGCTCGGATGATTCCATCGTGCATGTGAGTGCCCGCGGAGAGATAGAAGCGCTCCGCGTGGGCGATGCGCTGATCACAGCCGAAGCGGACGGTTTTAAGGCGGAATGCGTTGTGCGGGTCCTGTCTCCCATGACGGACCTTCGCCTGGAGGCTGGACAGGAAAGCCTCAATGTGGGAGAGACGCTGGCGCTGGATGTGTTTTTTGAACCGCAGGATACGACCGATGACAGAACCCTGAGCTGGGAGATTTCAGATCCGTCGCTGGCGGCGGTGGATGAGGCAGGTGTGGTCACGGCCTTGAATCCGGGAGAAGTGACCCTCCGCGGGAGGGCCGGCTCCTTTGAAGATGAAGTATCCCTCCGGATTTTTGCACCCCTTTCGGGGATCTCCTTTGCCGAAGAGGAAGTGCGTCTGTTAAAGGCGGAAACGCTGCCGCTGGCGCTCCTTTTTGATCCGGTCAACACGACGGATGATACGACCGCCGTCTATGAATCCTCGGATCCGGCCACGATCCGTGTGGATGAAAACGGACAGATCACCGCCGTGGAAGGGGGCGAAGCCACCATCACGGCCCGGGTCGGCGAAAAAGAAGCGACCTGTCACGTCATGGTCCGCGTTCCCATGACCGGCATCCTGATCGACGGAAAAAACGAAACCCTGGAGCGGGGAGAAACGACCCAGCGGACGCTCAGTTTTTTCCCGGCGGACACCAATGACGAGCGGACGGTGACCTGGGTCAGCGATGACCCGAGTGTGGCCGAAGTGGATGAAAACGGTCTGATCACGGCCGTGGGAGCCGGTGAAACGCTCATCACAGCTTCCTGTGGAGAATTCAGTGATAAGGTCCGCATTACGGTCGTCGTGCGCGTTCAGGAAGTGAAGCTGAGCCGCGAGCGGCTTGACATGAAAAAAGGGGAGACCGCAGAGCTTTCGGCCACCGTGCTCCCGGAAGATACCACAGAGGATAAAACGATCAGCTGGCGGAGCTCGGACAACTCCGTCGCCACGGTGAGCGACGGGACAGTAAGCGCCGTCGGTGCGGGCAACTGCACCATCACAGCCTCCTGCGGCGGCAAGAGCGCCAGCTGCGAGGTGAGTGTATTGGCCCCCTTGACGGGGATCGGCTTAAACAATACGGATTTCACGCTGATCGCGGGCGACAGCTATAAACTGAATCTGAGTTATTTCCCCGGTGATACGACCGATGACCGGACGATCCGCTGGACAAGTTCGGATCCGTCCGTCGCCACAGTTGACGGCGGCGGGCTCGTGACCGGCCTTTCAGCCGGGACCTGTACCGTGACGGCAGCGGTCGGGAACTTTACGGTGTCCGCCACGGTGCGTGTGAATCCGCTGATCCATGTCAGCAGCGTGTCGCTCTCTCGCAGTTCCTATACGTTTACCGTCAGAGGCGAAAGCATGACGCTTTCGACTACGGTCTCACCGGGCAATGCGACGTACCCGAATGTGCGCTGGAGCAGCTCCGATTCGTCCGTCGCAACGGTGGACGGAAGCGGTACGGTCCGTGTCGTCGCCAACGGTTCCTGCACCATTACGGCAACCGCTGACGGGGTCAGTGCCAGCTGCCAGATCACGGCGGCTCTGCCGCCGCCTCCGGTCGTGATCATCCTGGATCCGGGGCATGGAGGGAAGTGGCCCGGGGCAACGGCACTGGACGGCCAGAAGGAAGCAGACCTGAATCTGGCTACAGCCAAGGCCTGCCGCACCTATCTGGTGAACAATTATAACGTCACCGTCTGGCTGACACGGGCCGGCAATGACGATATCTTCGTGTGGGGAGACGTAGACGCGGATATCCGGGCCAGGGCGCAGCATGCCAAAAACAAGGAGGCGCTGATCCTGGTCAGCCTGCATTACAATTCGGGCGGCGGCAGCGGTTCCATGGTCTACTATTCGAAAGAAACCAAGACCACGGACAAGAGCTATGCCCTGGCGAACAGCATCATCAACCGGATCGGAGCCTATGGGTTTAAGCTTTCCTCAAACAGTGTCCGCTACAGTTATTTCGATGAAAACAATCCGGCCGACTATTACGCCATCATCCGCTACGGGGCGGAGGTCGGGATCCCGACGGTGCTGGTAGAGCACTGCTTCCTGGACAACGCAGGAGATCTGGCGTCTTTGGATACAACGGCCTACGGATATGCCGATGCGTTGGGGATCGCTGACTACCTGATCAATTACCTGGGATTGAAGATCAAGTGACACCATACGAATATCTTTGTGCAAAGCGGGGACCTTGGCGTCCCCCTTTTTTGACGGCGCCGGCAGCCGGACCATGCATTTTTCTTGCCCTTACAAGGGAAATATGCTATTATAAAAAGTCAGGGAGGATTTCCTTATGAAATGGGTGATCGCATCGGATATTCACGGCGGCGCAGAATGCTGCCGGAAACTGCTGGAACGGTTTGAAGAAGAAAAGGCCGACAGGCTGCTTTTGTTAGGGGATCTGCTGTATCACGGCCCCAGAAATGAACTGCCTTCGGACTATCAGACCCAGGCAGCTTATGAACAGCTCAACGCCTACGCGGACCGGATCGTCTGCGTGCAGGGAAACTGTGATGCGGACGTGGACCAGATGGTCCTTGCCTTTCCGGTCATGAATCCCTTCCAGGTCATCTATGAGAGCGGCCTGACGATCGTCGCGACGCACGGCCATCATTACAACGAGCACGCGCTGCCGCCCATCCGGAATACGGACGTGATCCTCTGCGGGCACACGCATGTTCCGGCCCTGCAGGATTTTTCGAATTATGTTTACATGAATCCCGGCTCTGTGACGCTGCCCAAAGGCGGGAGCAGCCGGGGCTATATGACCATGGAAAACGGGATCTTCCGCTGGAAGACCCTGGAAGGGGAGACCTGGCGGACCTTTGAAATGAAGCCCCGCCATTAAAGGAGAAGCATGGGATTCGATCTGTTTGACTATATGAATGAAAAGGCCCGGGAAAAGGAGAGCCCGCTGGCCCTCCGCTTAAGACCCGAAACGCTGGATGAGGTGGTCGGGCAAAAGCATATCCTGGGACCGGACAAGCTGCTTTCCCGGGCGATCCGGGCCGATCAGCTGTCATCGTTGATCTTTTTCGGCCCGCCCGGCACCGGCAAAACGACGCTGGCGCAGGTGATCGCCGGGGCGACCCGCGCGGAATTCCGCCAGATCAACGCGACGACTTCCGGAAAAAAGGATATGGAAGAGGTCGTGCAGGAGGCAAAGCAGAACCGGGCGGCCTACGGCAAGAAAACGATCCTTTTTATAGATGAAATCCACCGCTTCAACAAGGCACAGCAGGATTATCTGCTGCCGTTTGTGGAAGACGGGACCGTGATCCTGATCGGGGCCACCACCGAAAACCCTTTCTTCGAGGTGAACCGCGCTCTGCTTTCACGTTCCAACATCTTTGAGCTGAAGCCGCTCGGCAAGGAAGATATTCTGACATTGATCCACCGCGCGGTGGAGGATGAGAAAAAAGGCATGGGAATGTATCATGCCGTGATAGATGACGATGCGGCCGACTTTCTGGCGGAAGTCGCGGGCGGCGATGCCAGGAGAGCCATCAGTGCCGTGGAGCTGGGCGTGCTGACTACGGAACGTTCCGCGGACGGTCTGATCCATCTTACGCTCGAGGTGGCGGAAGAGTGTATCCAGCGCCGGGCGATCCGCTACGACAAGGACGGAGACAATCATTACGACGTCATCAGCGCCTTCATCAAAAGCATGCGGGGGTCGGATCCCGACGCGGCGCTGTACTATCTGGCCCGCATGATCACGGCCGGGGAAGATCCGAAGTTTATAGCCCGGCGTATCATGATCTGCGCGGCGGAGGACGTAGGCCTGGCAGACCCCAGGGCCCTCCAGGTCGCTGTCGCCGCCTCCGAGACCCTGGAACGGGTCGGTATGCCGGAAGGACGGATCCCGCTGGCACTGGCTGCGACCTATGTTGCCACGGCGCCGAAGAGCAACGCCGCTTACATGGGACTGGAGAGGGCCATGGCAGCCGTTGAGAAGACGGACATCAAAACCGTTCCGCCGCATCTGCAGGATGCAAACTATCAGGGTCACAGTGAGCTGGGCCGGGGCATCGGCTACAAATATGCCCATGATTATCCCGGACACTACGTCAAACAGCAGTATCTGCCGGACGAACTGGAGGGCAGCCGCTTCCTGGAGGTCGGGGATAACGGCTATGAGCAGGAAATCAAAAAATATATGGAGTTTTTGACACAATTGGTGTAAAATAGACTAAAAAATAGGCCTTGGCCCCCACATTCATGCCATTTTGGAGGATTTCGGGAGGAGGAGGAGGGATAGTTTGAGGAAGAAGATCAATCAGCTTGCCAAAGGAATCACGGAAGAAAAACGGCCGCTCGTCCGTTTCGCAGACGCTGCGCTGGAGCTCTTTTTGGGCTGCGGGCAGGAGGGAAGCGGAGAGCTTGTTTTTTCGAGCGCCAACGGGGTCCCTTTCCGCGGTCTGGCCTATGCGGACGATGACCGGATCGAGATTCCTCAGAACGCCTTTGCCGGACTTTCCGTTTCGCTGCCCTTCGTGGTCCACGGAGAGAGCATTACGGAAGATACCCTGCTGGAAGGCAGCTTTTCACTGGTGACCAACGCGGGCGATCTGTCGCTTCCGTATCATATTCATTTCGGTCAGCTGGTGCCAGGCCTGTCCGATGCGCCACTGACCTTGCCGGAACTGGGTGAGCTGGCGGAAAAAAAGCCCGAGGGCATGCTGGCTCTGTTTGAGTCTTCCCGCTTTATTGAACTGCCTTTCTTCCAGGATGAATCCCTGCGGAGCCTGTATCAGTCTCTGCGCCGTTCCCAGGACAGACGCCTCGCCCTGGAGGAATTCCTGGTGGCCTGCGGGGCAAAGAAGCCGCTAAAGCTCAGTGTGGAGCGGGAACCGCAGACCTACGTCTGCCGCGATGACACCCTCCAGGGAGAGTTGGTGATCCGCCGCAGCGGGTCGGGGTACTGCGTCATCAACCTGAAAAGCGAGGCCCCCTTCCTGCATCTGCGCAAGGAGCGCTGGACCGCCATGGATTTCGAGGAGGATATCCTGCGCATCCCCTTCCGCTTCCTGCGGGAGAAGATGCACGGCGGGAAAAACCCGGGGGAGATCACGGTCAATACCGGGCGGGAGGAGATCCGGGTTTCGGTCACGGTGATCCCCGAGCGCAAACCGGACGTCGCAGGCCTTAAACGCAGCCAGTACCGGCGCGCGGCACTGCAGCTGGGCAAAGGGATGGTCAGCCTGTATGCCGCCCAGGTAAAACCGCGCGGGATCGAAGGACAGATCCTGAAATATCTGGACGTCTGCGATGATCTGAAAGAGCCCGATACCGCCCGGAATCTGCTGCGTGCCGAATTGTACCGGGAACTGCGGATGCGGCAGGAGGAAAAAGAGATCCTGGAGCAGAACCGTGCCCAGGTACAGCGCAACCGCAATGAAAACGTCAGCCAGTATTTATGGCTTTTATATCTGGAAGAAGAGATGGAGAAGGGAAACCGTCTCTCAGAGAGTTTCCTGCGTCTTTTGTATCGCCTGAAAGAGGATGAGGCGGATAAGCCGGAGCTTATGCCGTTGCTCATGCGCTCGGACAGCGAGTGGGCGGAGCAGCCGGAGAAATGTTTCCAGAAGATCCGCGACCATTATACCAAGGGACAGCTGCCGCTGCTCCTGAAAATCGAAGCCATCCAGCTGATCAATGCACATCCGGACCTGATCCGGCGCATCGACAGCTTTACGCGTTATCTGCTCCTCTTTGGGGCCCGGTTTGGCTGCTGGAACGCAGAAACAGCGGACCGCAGTGCCAGACTCCTGGCTCTGCAGAAGGATTATCACGTCAGCCATGAGCGGATCCTGCGCCTTTTGTATGCCGTTTACCCCGAAAAGACCATCCTCAGCGCCCTGCTGGCGGTGATCCTGCGCAAGGAGGAACCGAAGGCATCGTATCGGTCGCTTTATGAGGAAGGGATCCGGGAGGACGTCCGTCTGGCGGAGCTGTATGAAGCGTATCTGTCTGTCCTGCCGTCCGATTTCGCCGGCGATATCCCGCAGATGGTCCAGCTGTATTATACCTATAACAGCCCGGAGAACGTAAAGGCCAAGCGCTCGCTCTACCGGTATATTTTACGTCAGTACGGTCCCGAAACACAGATGTACCGCCTGTATGAAAAGCAGATCCAGAGCTTTGCCCTGGACCAGCTCTTAAGCGGCGAGGTATCGCGCGAGGCCTGCTTCTTCTACGAGAAAATGCTGATCCCCGAGGTGCTGGACGAACGAACGGCCAGGCAGCTCGCCGAGATCGTCTATACGGTCCATTTAAAACTGGCCAACCGGGCCATTGAGCGGATCTATGTTCTGTATGGGGAGTTAAAGGATGAATTCGTCTACCCCGTGAAGGACGGAACGGTGTATCTGCCGGTTTACACGCCGTACTGCCGCCTGCTGTTTGCGGACCGGGACGGCAACCGTTTTGCGCAGTGCGTTTTTGAACGCGAGCATCTGATGGAAGCGGACGAAGCGCTTCAGGAAGCGATCCGTGAAAAAGCACCGGACTGCCTTCCGTTCCGGCTTTCCCTGTGTCAGAAGGCGATCCGCGGCGGCGCCAACGATCTGGAAGTGCGGGAGCTGATCCGCCACTATGAGAGCTGGGAGGATCTGTCCGACATCTACCGGGAGAAGCTGATCCTGGCTTTGATCCGCCAGCACGATCTGAACGATACGGAATATGCGGCACTCATGATGTCCCTGAAGAAAAGCCCGTATCTGGAACCGAAGGCCGGTAAGCTGCTGGCAGAGAACTTCCTTCAGATAGGCGAAGAGGAAGCGGCGGTGGAAATGGTGCACCGCTTCGGCTACCGCAGCTTTGATCCGCAGATGCTGCTGCGGCTCATGAACCGCCAGATCCGCGACCGCAATTATGAATATGAAAAGGCGCTCTTTGCCGTCAGCCTGTCCCTGTACCGGGGCGGCAATCAGACCCCCATCACCCTGACGTATCTGTGCCGGTATTACAACGGCTCCACTGCTTCCATGCGGGAGCTTCTGCAGAAGGCTGCGGAAGGCGACGCCCTGTACTATGATCTGCCGGAGCGCCTGCTCGGACAGATGATCTTCACGGAAGAGACCGGGAACATTGAGTGGGTCGTGGACCTGTATCTGAAAGGCACGCGGACCCCGAACCGCCAGCTGCTGCACGCCTACGCGGTGCTTCAGAGCGAACGCTACTTCTGCCGCGGGGACCATATCCCGGACAATGTCTTCGCTTATCTTGCCTCCTGGGCCGTCTCGGAAAAACGGCCGGAGATGCTGCCGCTCATCTGCCAGATGGCGCTGACGAAATACTATTCCGAGAAGGAAGCGCTTTCGCCGGATGCGACCAAGCTGGCCAGCCTGCTGCTGCAGAATCTGTATGATCAGGGCAAGTTTTTCCTGTATCAGAAAAAACTGGGACGCTTCTTCCCGCTCCCGGCCGAGCTGGCGGACAAGACCCTGATCGAATACCGGGGCGATGAAAACGAGATGGTCAGCATCGGGCTTAGGATCCTGCCGCAGGAAGAGGACGAAGCATTTAAAATTTCGGAAATGCCGCATGTTTTCCGCGGGATCTTTGTCAAGCCGGTCCTCTTGTTTGCGGACGAGAAACTGGAATATCGCATCATGCGGGGCGGCGAGATCCTCATAGAAGGGAGCCTGCAGGGCTCGGATGATACGGCAGGCGGCCGCTTTGCCCGCCTGAACCGGGTGATCCTGGATGCAGCCCGCGCCGAAGAGGGCTGGCAGGAAGAGATCGTTGAATTCGGGAAAGAAGATGTTCTTCTGAAAGAATATTTCCATACGGTATAAATCTCTTTCCCTTCTTTGCATTATTTGTTATAATAAACTGTAATCTTATGAGCCGGACGAGGCAGAAAGGAGAAAAGATGGATGAGTTGATCCTGGGAATCGATCTTTGTGATTCCTACAGTCAGATCAGTATCTTTTCTTCTGTCAAAAATGCGCCGGAGCCTTTTTTGATGGGCAGCGATGAGGCCAGCTGTCTGATCCCGACCGTTCTGTGCAAGATGCGCGGCGAAGAAAACTGGCTGATCGGCTCCGAGGCGTACCGCCGGGCTTTAATGGGAGAGGGCACGATGGTGGACAAGCTGGTCAAGCTCCTGCACAAGGACGGCAGCGCCACGATCGAAGGCACCCAGTACAGCGCCGTGACCCTGATGGGGCATTATATTGAACAGCTCCTGGCGCTTCCCCGGGCGAAATACGGGATCCGGGACGTCCGCTGCGTGGCCTTTGGGCTGAAAGATCTGAATCCGGATCTTTTGGACCGGCTGACGGCTGCCTGCGATCAGGTGGGGCTCTCCCGCGACAAGATCCGTTTCTTAAGCCATACCGAGTGCTTCTCCTATTATGTGGCTTCCCAGCCGAAGGAACTCTGGCCCAATATGGTCGTGGGCTTTGACCTGACCGATGCCGGCCTGGATTATTTTGAGCTGCGGGCGATCCGCGGCAGACGGCCGCAGATCCTGGAAGCCAGACGCGAGCCTTTGGATGAAGCCTTCGATCTGGATATCCTGGAGACTCCCGTCGGCGAGCGCATGGCCGATACGATCCTGTCCAACTGTGCCGACCGGATGCTGACCAAAAAGCTGGTCTCTTCGGTCTTTTTGACCGGGGAAGGCTTCACGAGTGTCAAATGGGCGCCCGACTTTGTCAAAAAGATCTGCAACAAACGAAAAGTTTTCGGCGGACAGCATCTCTTCTCCGACGGTGCCTGCTTTATTGCGTATGACAGCACGCTGCCGGAATCGGCATATCCGTATGTCTGTATCTGTGAAGGAAGACTGGCTTCCTCTATCAGCCTGTATGCGGTCAAGGATGGGCGGAACGAGCAGATCATGCTGGCCAACGCCGGCAGCAACTGGTACGAATCCCGCGTTTCGGCGGAGTTTATTCTGGATGACGTGCACAGTCTGGATCTGATCATTACCCCCTTCTCAACGCAGCGGGTGGAAACCATCAGTATTTCTCTCTCGGAGCTTCCGGCCCGGCCGAACAAAACCACCCGGATCCAGGTCATTCTTTCCTTTGCTTCGGAAAACCATGTGACCGTGCGGATCGTGGATAAAGGCTTCGGGGAACTTTTCCCGGCGAGCGAGCAGGTGATCCGCAAGGATTTCCTGATCTCATAAGGCAGGAAAGGAGGAAGACGAATGGGCAATCTGATCCTGTGCAAAACCAGACCGGCAGAAAGACCGTACTACGTTCCCGAGCTGGGGATCCATCTCTACAGCGGCGAGGAACTGAGCTACTACATATACAACAACCTGCTTCTGATCGACGAAAAATTCCCGGACGAGCGGCTCTTTGATTTCCTGCGGCAGATCGAGCAGGACAAATTGGAGGACCGGATCCGGCGGATGCGCGAGCAGGGTGCCGGTTTATATGAGATCCTGTATGTGATCCTGCAGGATCTGCGCTATTACAGCAGCGCGGAGCTTTTCAGCTTCCGCAAGCAGCTGGAGCAGATGTCGCTCGGGGGCGCGGCCGCCCGTATGAAGGCCAAAGGGGACGCCCTGTTTTCCCGCGGCAAATATTTCAGCGCCCTGCGGATCTACAATCAGCTGCTCTCCTCGGAAAACCGGGAGGTATCCGGCGCGGATTTTGCTTCGCGGATCCTGGTCTCCAAGGGCGCGTGCTACGCCAGGGTGGAAGATTATCCCGAGGCCATGCGCTGCCTGCAGCAGGCATATCTGCTGAACCGGGACAGCTCTCTGCCGGAAAAGATGTACGTGCTGAATGTGATGATGGGCCGGGACGAGCTTCCGCCGGGCCTGGAAAATATCGTGAGCGAGGAAAAGCTGGAGCAGTTCCGCAGTAATCTGCAGAACAAGAAAAATCTGGCGCAGTATCAGGGCAAAGGCCTGGAAGCGGCGGCGCTTCTGGACAAGGAAGAGCCGGAGAGAACGGAAGCGTATCTGGAGCTTCTGTACCGCTGGAAGGATGAATACCGCAAAAATCAGACCACTTAAAGAAAGGATCTTAAGATGATCTGCTGTGCACTGGGACAGGATTCCCACCGTTTTGAAGAAGAAATGGGTAAGCCGCTCGTACTGGGCGGCCTCATTATAGAAGGAGAAAAAGGACTGGCCGCCAACAGTGACGGCGATGTGCTGCTGCATGCGCTGACGAATGCCGTGTCCGGGCTGACCGGCCGCAATATTCTGGGACCGGTGGCCGACGCTCTCTGCCAGGCCGGCTTCAAGGACAGCTGGGTGTATTTAAACGAAGCGCTGCGGGACCTTAAGAACGCAGGCGGCCGGATCTGCCACGTTTCTTTCAGCGTGGAAGCAAAGCGGCCCCGGATGATGCCGCATATCCCGGCCATCCGTGAAAATGTAGCCGGAATGCTGGGGATCTCACCGGCGCAGGTCGGCATGACGGCGACCAGCGGAGAAGGACTGACGGCCTTCGGCCGGGGCGAGGGCATACAGGTCTTTTGCCTTATCACGGCTGACATGGATCGGGGGGAATGAGAATGCAGGTGCTTGCCCATGCCAAGGTGAATCTGAGCCTGTATATTACGGGGCAAAGAGCGGATGGATACCATACCATTGATACGGTTTTTCAGCCGCTCTCCCTTTATGATACGCTGGAGATGGAACCGGCCGGAACCGATACGCTGGAATGCTCGGATCCGGCCCTCGAAAACGATGACAATCTCGCTATAAAAGCGCTGAAAATGCTGCGCGAAAAGCGGGACTTTGCACCGCTTTGTCTGCGCCTTGGGAAGCGGATCCCGCAGCAGGCGGGCATGGGCGGCGGCAGTGCGGATGCGGCGGCCGTACTGACGGGAGCCGCTAAGCTTTGCGCCCTGCCGCTTTCAAGACCGCAGCTGGCGGAGATGGCGGCCCGCTTGGGAGCGGACGTATCGGCTCTGCTTTACGATAGTCCGTCAAGAGGGAAGGGCAACGGCTCAGCCCTGCAGCCGATTTCCGCCCGCGCCATCCTTCCGTTTTTGATCCTGAAACCGCCTGTCAGCTGTCCGACAGCCGCCATGTACCGGCGCTGGGACCTGGACGGCTGCCCAGCCTTTTCTGCGGAAGAGATCGCAGTGCGACAGGAAAAACTGGAGAAGGCGCTTGCAGACGGGGACATCCGGACCATAGCGGAATATTTGCACAATGATTTTGAACAGGTCCTGCCGGAAGAGGCAGCCCGGGCCTTTGCCAGGGTAAAAGAGCTTCTCCTGGAAAGCGGTGCT
Organism: uncultured Lachnospiraceae bacterium; assembly: GCA_902797385.1. GTDB lineage: Bacteria > Bacillota > Clostridia > Lachnospirales > Lachnospiraceae > UBA6987. The sequence continues at coordinate 10,552 of CADBSR010000002.1, read as the reverse complement.
TTGCGGGCGGTGCTTTGCGGCTCCGGCTCCGCTGTTTTCGGTCTGTTTGAGGACCGGGACAAAAGAGATACAGCCTGCCGCAGGGTCAACGCCTTGCTGCCGGCGGGCTGGCAGCTCTTTCCCTGTGAAAGCCAAACGCAGGAGGAAGCCGTCTGCAGTGTGATCCTGGCGGCCGGCGGGAGCGGAAGCCGCTTCGGGGCAGACAAGAACAAGATCCTCCTGCCGCTTGACGGAGCTCCGATTCTGGCGCATTCGCTGCGCGTTTTTCTGAATCATCCGGCGGTGCGGGAGATCGTGATCCCCTGCCGGAAGGAAGACCAAAAGGAAGTGGAAGCGCTGGTCCAAAAAGAGACGGAAGGCAGACCTTCGCCCCGGATCGTGCTCTGTGAAGGGGGCCGGGAGCGGCAGGATTCCGTCCGAAACGCGCTTTCGCACTGCCGGGAGGCGCTTGTTCTGATCCATGACGGAGCCAGACCTTTTGTCAAGCCGGAAGCCATCGATCACTGCCTGAAGGCGCTGGAGGATTATCCGGCCGTTTCCCTGGCCGTTCCCTCGCGTGATACGGTGAAGCTGACCAATGACAAAGACGAGGTGGTGAGCACGACGGACCGGGCCCGTACCTGGCTGGTCCAGACGCCGCAGGGATTCAGGCGGGATCTTTTGATCCGGGCCCATGAAGCGGCGCAAAAAAACAGCGCGACAGATGACTGCGCGCTGATGGAGCAGGCCGGATATCCGGTGCGTCTGATCATGGGATCGTATTCGAATTGGAAAATCACCTACCGGGAGGATCTCTTCCCGGAGGCTTAGGTGTCCGAAAACCGTTACAGGAGCGGCGGGAAACGTCCGTCCGTCATCTGATTCATGGCCTGCTTTGCGCGGGCCTTTTTTCTTTCATAGCGCTTGACGGAGCGGATGATCAGGCGGATGCTCAGCCAGATCACCAACAGGATCCCCAGACCGCCGCCGATCAGGATCCAGTAGATGAGAGGCAGCCCCAGATGTTTCTCCCGCAGGATCTCGTTCTGGGAGGGAACGACGCTGACGATGGGCTTTAAGGCCAGCCCCTCGGAAGGCGGAAGCACGGTCAGATCACAGCGGCCGAATTCTTTTCCGTTCAGGGAGTAGATCCGGGTCGCCAGAACGTCAGGCTTGCTGTTGTCGTCGAACAGCACGACCTTGGATTCCAGGATATCCGGTGTCATTCCGTTGGGCAGGACGCAGTACACATCGCCCGAACTGGTAAAATTGATCAGGTTTTTGGAGAGAAAAATCGCCCCGCTTTTGTCCAGAACGCTTTCCTGCTGGCTTAGATTGTAGCAGCTGAAATTCTGAAAACCGTAATTGAAGAGGTTGGTGCTGTCGGTACCGGACTGGGCCCGGCTGTCGCTGTGCATGACCACACAGATCAGGTCCAGATCGCCCTGCTTGGCGTAGGTGACGAGGGTGTACATGGCTTCATCCGTAAGACCCGTTTTTCCGGCCACGGCATAGGGGTAGCGCATGCCGGAGGCGTTCGTGAGCAGGGGATGCTGGGAGCGGAGATAGGTGATCTCGTCATGTTTGTTGGTGGGCGGGATCTGATAGCTTTCCGTTCCCATGATCGTGAGCAGTGATTCATGACGGATGGCTTCCCGCATGATCAGGGCCATGTCAAAGGCACAGGTGTAGTGCTCGTCATCGTGATAGCCGTGGGCATTGGCAAAATGGGTATTGACCGTTCCCAGTTCCTGGGCCCGGAAATTCATCAGATTGACGAAGCTCTCCAGCGAGGCGGAGACGTGCTCGGCCAGCCCCTGGGCCACTTCATTGGCAGAAGCGACCATGAGGCCGTACAGGCATTCCTCCACCGTCATGACCTCGCCCTCGGTCCGGGCAATGGTGCTGGAGTCCGGCGCGATCTCATGGGTGGCCCGGTAGGAGAAGGTCACTTCCTCCTCGAGGCTGCAGTTTTCCACGGTCAGCAGGGCGGTCATGATCTTGGTGATGCTGGCAGGGTACGCCTTGGCCGTGGCATTTTTCTCATACAGGATCGCGCCGGATTTGGCTTCCATCAGGATCGCGTAGTCGGATTCGACACTGGGCGGTGCCGGCAGCGTCAGAAGATCCGAAAGCTGGGTCACGGAAGCGGCTCTTGCCGTAAAGGAAGCGCAAAGAGTCACCGCCGCCAGCAGAAAAAGGCATATTTTTTTCAAAAATTTGTGCTTCATAGGTTGTTGATTCGGCAGGGACTGCCTTGCTGTTTAGCGGTTGCTGCGCCGCCAGATCTTCATGGCTTCGGCATCCCGGATCAGCTGATCCCGGAAATCCGGATGCGCCAGGGAGATGAGGGCTTCGGCCCGCTCCCAGGTGGAGAGGCCCTTTAAGTTGACGCAGCCGTATTCGGTGACCACATACATGACATTGGGACGGGTATCCGTGACAATGGTGCCGGGCTCGAGCGTCGGCAGGATGCGGGAATGCAGGACCCCCTGCTTATCCGTAAAGGTGGAAGAGCAGCAGATGAAGCTCTTCCCGCCCTTGGACAGATAGGCCCCCAGAACGAAGTCCTGCTGTCCGCCGGCTCCGGAGATCGGCTTGATGCCGGCACTTTCCGAGGAGACCTGTCCGAACAGGTCCAGGTTGACCGCATTGTTGATGGAGATAAAGTTGTCGATCTGGGAGATGACCCGATCGTCGTTCGTATAGTTGACCGGCGCAGACATGAGAGCCGGATTGTTGTGCATGTAATCGTAAAGCTTCTGGGTCCCGGCGCCGAAAGCGTAGACCTGACGGCCGCGATCGATATTTTTCTTTTCACAGCTGATCTTACCGGCCATCGCAATATCCACGAAGGCATCCACGTACATTTCCGTATGCACGCCCAGATCCTTTAAATCGGACTCCGCGATCATGGAGCCGACGGTGTTCGGCATGGTGCCGATGCCAAGCTGCAGGCAGGCCCCGTTGGGGATCCGTTCCACAATGGCCTTGGCCACGGCCCGGTCCACATCCGAAGGGGCGCCGCCGCTGGGGAGCTGTCCGATGGGCGGGTTCTTGCCTTCCACGATGGCATCGACCTGGGAAATGTGGATGTCTGCCTCCATGCCGCCCAGGCAGCGGGGCATGTTTTCATTCACTTCCACGATCACATACTTGGCCACTTCGCACATGGCAGCCATATGTGAGGCATTGGGACCGAAATTAAAATACCCATGCTTGTCCATGGGGGCCACCTGGAACATGGCGACGTCCGGCGGCGTGATGTTTTCCCGGTAATAGCGCGGCAGTTCGGAGTAGCGGAGCGGTGAATAGAATGCCAGCCCGCGGGCGGCAGCCTTCCGCTCGATCCCGCTCATATGCCACGAATTCCAGCACATATGCTTTTCAGCTTCCGGCACCTTGAAAACAGCCGGCTCCCAGAGGGCAATGCCGCCCCGGATCTTGATATCGGTAAGCTCGGGCAGACGCGCTGCCAGCGCTTCATCCAATGCGACGGGATGACAGGTGGTCCAGCCATAGTCGACCCAGTCGCCGGAGCGGACTTTTTTGACGGCTTCTTCGGCCGTTGTCAGTTTTTCACGGTACAGTTCTTGCAGATTTTGCATTGCCATGATCCTCTTCACTTTTTTTTGGAAGTACATTGATATATTATAGGTGGAAATCGCAGGAAATGCAATTAGGAATTCTCTCGACAAACGTACCGGAATCTAGTACAATACTGTCCAAAAGATTGTTGGCGGCAGAAAATGCCGCAGAAGAGGATGCCATGCTGGAAGTTAAAAACCTTAGAGTTCATTTTTTGAACGCGGCGCCGGACCGCTTTGCGGTCGACGGGATCAGCTTCACCGTAGGAGACGGCGAGATCGTCGGCCTGGTGGGGGAAAGCGGCTCGGGGAAATCCGTCACAGCCATGGCGATCAGCGGCCTTCTGCCCCGTCGGAAGAGTGAATACAGCGGGGAGATCTGGCTGGACGGGACCGAGATCCTGAACGGAGACCGGAACCTGATGCGCCAGATGCAGGGCGACACCATCGGGGTCATTTTCCAGGAGCCCATGAGCGCCTTCGATCCCATCATGCCCATCGGCAAGCAGGTGGAGGAAAGCCTTCTGGTGCATCATCCCGAAATGACGCCGGCCGCCCGGCGCGCCGCCGCCCTGACGGCCATGGCGGAGGCCGAGCTGGATGAACCCGAGATCGTTTACGAAAAATACCCGCACGAACTCTCCGGCGGCATGCTGCAGCGCGCCATGATCGCGGCGGCCATCATCCATTCCCCCAAGCTCCTTTTGGCAGATGAACCCACCACGGCGCTGGATGTCACCATCCAGGGACAGATCCTGAATCTGCTGAAAAAGATCAACCGGCGGAAGGGAACTTCAATTCTATTTATTTCCCACAATATGCGCGTGATAAGACATCTCTCGGAGCGCGTTCTGGTCATGTACCGCGGAAAGATCGTGGAACAGGGCACGGTGGAGGAGGTCTTCCTCCATCCGAAGGAAGAGTATACAAAGAAACTGATCGATTCGATCCCGGCCCGGGACAGACATCTGACCGGCTTAAAGGAAAAACTGAAAGGAAAATGATATGAACAAGGCAAAAGGACTGACGCTGCTGACGCATTACGCACTGCGGATCGAAGGCGAAAAAATCATTTACAGTGATCCCTTTCATCTGGAAAAGGCGCCGCAGGACGGCGATATCATCCTCATTACCCACGAACACTACGATCATCTGTCTCCCGACGATATCCGCAAAGCGGCCAAACCGGACGCTTATATCGTGCTGCCGAAGAGCTGCCGGGCAGCGGCTCTGAAGGCCGGCCTGAATGAAAAACGCCTTTTATATCTGGCGGCGGGAGAGGAAGCTGAGATCGGCGGCATCCGGATCGAAGCAGTCCCGGCCTACAATACTCTTAAACCCTTCCATACGAAGGGCAAAGGCTGGCTGGGGTACGTTGTGACGGTGGGCGGCCTGCGCTATTATATTGCCGGCGACACGGACAATACCCCGGAGGCCAGACAGGTAAAGTGCGACGTGGCGATCGTTCCGGTGGGCGGGACCTATACCATGACGGCGAAGGAAGCGGCCGCGCTGGTCAATACGATCCGGCCGGCGGTCGCGGTGCCGGCCCACTACGGGGATATTGTGGGGACCGTCTCGGATGCGGAGAAATTCGCTTCTTTGTTGGAGTCGGGGATCGCCTGCGATTTTGCGCGGGATTAATAAGATATATTCTCAGGCGGGCAAGATTTGATGGAAATCCCTTGCAAAAACTGACAAAAACGGGTATGGTAAGAAGCGACTGCGGACCTTGGGGGCCGCAGATCCTTTTCCTTAAAGAAGGAGAAACCCATGAAAAAAGCACTTTGCCTGTTTCTGGCAGCCCTGATGCTTCTTTGCGGCGCCTGCGGCAAGCAGGAATCCGCGGCTGACGCCCGGAAGAAGGCGAACGAGATCTACGTAGGAATTGCTCAGGACTTAAGCAGTTCCCTGGGGCCGTACCAGCTCTCGACCGCCGGGACCCGCGAGGTCATGTTCAATGTCTTTGAAGGTCTGTATAAGGCAGATGCCACCGGCGACTTCAAGCCGGCCATCGCGACATCCTATACAGTCTCGGAAGACGGTCTGACTTATACGTTTGCCATCCGTGAAAACGTGAAGTTCCACAACGGAGCCACGGTTACGCCGGCCGACGTAGTCTATTCCTACGAGACGTGTGCCTCCACCTCCGTGGACAGCGCTATCAAAGGGGTGCTGGCAAACGTGGAGTCCGTCAAGGCAGACGGAAACAATGTCGTTATCAAACTGGCCGCGCCGAACAGCGATTTCCTGGCCTATGTCAGTTCTGTTTATATCAGCCCGGCCGCTTATACCGATCAGGACACCAAGCCTGTCGGAACCGGCCCTTTCAGCTTTGAGAGCCGCACGGTGCAGGACAGCGTCGTGATCAAACGCTTTGACAATTACTGGGGCGAAAAGGCCAAGCTGGCCCGGATCACCTTCAAGATCTTTGAAAACGCCACCGCGCTGGTGACCGCTCTGGATGCCGGCTCCGTGGATCTGGTCGCTCACATGTCCATCAGTCAGGTGAAAGGCCTGAAGGAAGAATACAAGGTCCTGGAAGGCACCATGAACCTGGTGCAGGCCCTGTATCTGAACAATGCCGTTGCTCCGTTTGACAACATCCAGGTCCGTCAGGCGCTGTGCTATGCGGTGGATGTCGAGGATATGTTAAAGCTGACGGCCGACGGTCACGGCTCCCGCCTCGGGACCTCCATTTATCCGTCCTTCGGCAAGTATTTTGACGCCAGCCTTGTGAATGCCTACCCGCATGATGAAGCCAAGGCCAAGAGCCTGCTTGCGGAAGCCGGATATCCGAACGGCTTCGATCTGACCATTACGGTCCCGGGCAACTACACCCCTCATGTGGATACGGCCATGGTCCTGGCTGAGCAGTTGAAGAAGGTCGGCATCAATGCGACCGTGCAGGAAGTGGAATGGAACACCTGGCTGACCGATGTCTACCAGGGCCGCAAATTCCAGGCGACCGTATCCGGCTTTGATGCTTCCACGCTGACGGCCAATGCCCTCCTGGGACGTTTTGAATCGACGTCTCCCAAGAACATGTGCAACTACAAGAACGAGTCCTACGATGCGTACCTGAAGGAAGCCAATTCCATTACGGACGATGCCCGCCGGACCGAGCTGTTCAAGGCAGCCGCCAAGTGCCTGTCCGACGATGCCGCCAACGTGTACCTGCAGGATCTGGCGGATTTCGTTGCCATTCGCGCCACGTTAAGCGGTTTCCAGTTCTATCCGATCTATGTGATGGATCTGAGCAAAGTAACGTATTGATTCCTGTATGAATTTTGTTCTCAAAAAATTGACGACGCTGCTGATCACACTGCTGATCCTGTCGTTTCTGGCTTATGCGGCCTTCGAAATGGTCGGTGATCCGGTCCCTCTGATTTTAGGGACCCATGCGACCCCGGAGGCGGCTGCCGCGCTGCGGGAGGAACTGGGGCTGACCCGGTCCCTCCCCGTTCGCTATTTTGACTGGCTGCTCAGCTTCATCCGCGGCGACATGGGGACGTCCTATATCTACCGGATCTCCGTCCGGGAGATGATCGGGACCAAGCTTGGCCTGACGGTCACGCTGACCCTGTTCGGCTTCGCCCTGACGCTCCTTTTTTCCATCCCCCTGGGCGTTTACAGCGCCCGCCGGGAGGGCTCCTGGGCGGACCGCGTTCTGACAGTCAGCAATCAGATCATTATGGCGATCCCCGCTTTCTTCGTCGGGATCATCCTGACCGTTTTGTTCGGGGTGCTGCTGCGGCTCTTTACACCCGGCAGCTTCGTCAGTTTTTCCGAATCGCCCGGGCAGTTCCTGCTCTATATGCTCTTCCCGGCGCTTTCCATCGCCATTCCCCGCACGGCCATGACCGCCAAAATGCTGCGATCCTCCATTCTGGGAGAAATGCAGAAGGACTACGTCCGCACGGCCTACAGCCGGGGACATAACCGGCAGACAGCTTTAAAAGCGCATGCGCTGAAGAATTCCCTGCTGCCCATCATTGCCTTCCTGGCTTCCACGGTGGCGGAAATGCTGGCGGGCTGCATCGTGATCGAGCAGATCTTCTCCCTCCCCGGCATCGGACGGCTTTTGATGGTCTCCATCAGCAACCGGGACATCCCGGTGGTGGAAGCCATTGTTATGATCCTGGCGGTCTGGGTCATGGTCGTACATTTCATCGGCGAAGTGGTCAGCGAGATGCTGGACCCGCGCCTTCGCGTATAGGAGGCTGCCGTGAAGAAACTGTTTGCCAAACACAACAACTGGTTTTTCAAGGTCGGACTGATCCTGACCGCCTGCATGGTCGGCATTGTCATCATCGGTCAGTTCTGGACGCCGTACGATCCGAATGCCATGAACGGAGCCGTCAAGGGGCAGGGCCCGAGCCTGCAGCATCTGATGGGAACGGACTATTTCGGACGCGATATCTTTTCACGGATCCTGGAAGGGGCCGGCGCGACGCTGCTGATCGCCTTCTTCGTGGTCCTTCTGGGCGCCGGACTCGGCACGCTGATCGGAGCCCTGACCGGGTATTTCGGCGGGGTCATTGACGAGATCCTGATGCGGATCTGCGATGCCTTGACGGCCTTCCCCAGTGTCCTGCTGGCCCTGATCGTGCTGGCGATCCTGGGACCGGGCCGATTAAACGTGATCGGCGTCCTGGCCCTGGTTTTTATCCCGAGCTTTGCCCGGATCGTCCGGGCTGAATTTGCCCGCATCAAGAAGCTCAACTATGTCTCCCTGGCCAAGCTGCAGGGGGTGGGGCATTTCCGGATCATGTTGAAGCATATTCTGCCCAATACGCTGCCGGTGCTGCTGCCGGCCATCTCCATCGGCTTCAACAACGCGGTGCTGGCGGAGGCCAGCATGAGCTTCCTGGGGGTCGGCGTTTCCGCGTCGGACGTTTCCCTCGGCCGCATGCTTTCGGATTCACAGAACTATATTCTGCGCGGCATGCCGTGGTATGCGGTTTTTGTGGGTCTGACGATCGCGCTGCTCATCCTGGGCTTCAGCCTTCTGGGCGAAGGCCTGCAGCAGGAGGACTGATATGGAAGAAAAGAAGAAGATCCTGGAGGTCCGGAACGTCAGCACCTCGTATACAAGAAAATCGCCGCTCGGCAAAACCAAGATCCAGCATGTCCTGCACGATGTAAGCTTTGACCTGTATGAAGGAGAAGCGCTGGGCCTGGTGGGAGAGAGCGGCTCCGGCAAAACAACGCTGGCGCGGGCCATCCTCGGCTTCCTGCCGAAGTATGAAGGAACCATCACGCACTACAGCGAACATCCGCAGGTCGTGTTTCAGGACCCTTACACGGCGCTGAATCCGGCCCGGAGCGTGGCGTGGATCCTGGAGGAACCGCTCAAGATCCTGAAGAAATACGATGCGGCCGAACGCAGGAAGCGGATCATCAGCATGCTGGAACGTGTCGGCCTGGATGAGAGCTATCTGGAAAGAAAGCCGTCCCAGCTTTCCGGCGGACAGCGGCAGCGTGTTTCGATCGCCGCCGCCCTGCTCATGGAACCGCGCTTTATTGTGGCCGATGAACCGGTTTCGGCCCTGGATGTGACCATTCAGGCGCAGATCCTGAAGCTCCTGGCGGAAATGAAGGCGCAGTTCGGCTTAAGCTACCTGTTCATCTCACACGATATGAACGTGGTTTATCAGCTCTGCGACCGCGTGATCGTGATGCGGAAGGGAATCGTAGTGGAAGAGGGCGAGATCGATCAGATCTTTGAGAATCCGAAGCATCCCTATACGAAAGAACTGGTCGAAGCATCCGTATAAAGAGAATAATGCGGATTTATCCATAAAATCATGAAAAACCGTGCAAAATCCCTTGTCACTGCCGGGTAAAAATGATATACTACCGCGAGAATCGGGGCGAAGCGCACCCCTTAAGCGCTTTCCGGGAGGAATTATGAGTCAATTGAACGAAGTAAAAGATGAAGTCGTCGCCAAGGCAGAAGAAGTGAAGGCTGAAGTTGCCGAGAAGGTGGAAGAAGTGCAGGCCGCGGCCGCTGAAGTAAAAGAAGCGGTCCAGGAAAAGGCAGAAGAAGTGAAAGCTGAAGCTGCCGAAAAGGCGGAAGAGGTCAAGGAAGCCGTTACTGAGAAGGCCGAAGCCGCTGCCGAGACGATGGCAGACTATAAAGAGGAACTGGAAGCTTCCTTAAAGCAGGGACCGCCTGAAACCGATCCGGTCTGGGCCCGTTTTGCCGAGCTTCTGGAGAGCAAAGAAGCCATCCCCGTCAAGATCGACAGCGCCGTCAAGGGCGGTGTGATCGCTTACGTGGACGGCGTCCGCGCCTTCATTCCGGCTTCCAAGGTTTCCACCAGTCATGTGGAAGACCTGGAGAGCTTAAAGGGTCTGGAAACGGAAGCCGTCGTCATCACCGCGGAAAAGCCCAGAAAGCTGGTTCTTTCCGTCCGTGATGCCATCCGTCGCAAAGAAAGAGCGGAGAAGGAAGCCCGCAAGGCCGAATGCGTTGAGGGAGCTGTGCTGGAAGGAACGGTCGATTCCGTTATGGATTACGGTGCCTTCATTAAGCTCGACAACGGTGCCTCCGGTCTGCTGCATGTTTCTCAGATCAGCTACGAGCGCGTTGCCAAGCCTTCGGATGTCCTGAATAAGGGCGACCGCGTGACCGTGAAGATCATTGCTGTCAAGGATGGCAAGATCTCCTTAAGCAAGAAGGCCCTGGAAGAGGCGCCGGCCCGCAAGGAGCGCAAGCCCCGGGAAGACCGCCCCGCCAGAGGAGACCGTCCGGAGCGTGACGGTGAACGCCGTGAGCGCCGCCCGAGAGGGGACCGCGAGGAAGTTTTCAACTATAAAGAAACCGGAAAGGCAACGACATCGCTGGCCGATCTGTTAAACGGACTGGACCTTAAATAAAAAAAGTCGTTCAGAGGGCCTGTGAAATAATGAGAAATCATTTTTCGCAGGCCCTTTTTCTATTTTCAAACCGCTGTCAGCAGCGGACTCCCGCCGTCAAG
>CADBSR010000001.1 GCA_902797385.1 uncultured Lachnospiraceae bacterium | reverse complement strand
TAGGTTAGATTTCCATATCTGTCACAGCTTAGAGTAGCTCTCGACGGCGGAAGTCTGCTGTTAACAGTTGCTTGAACATAGAAAAGGGACCTGCGAATAATGATTTCTCATTATTTCACAGGCCCATCCTTTATTATCTTACGATTTTCGGATCAATACGCCGTGGTCATGGCGCCGTCGCAGAGGAAGGATTGACCGGTTAAGGAACCGTTGGCTTCGCTCATTAGGAAGGCGGCCAGACGGCCGATCTCATCGACGGTCTGATAGCGGCGCTGCGGGAAGTTCGCGCTGTCGCGCTTGGTGTACTCTTCCTCGGTGATGCCCATCTTTTCGGCACGCATGGTGTTCAGGTACTTGATGCGGTCGGTGTAGATGCGGCCGGGGCCGATGGTGTTGACCAGGATATTGTCCTTGCCGAATTCACGGGCCAGGGACTTGGACAGACCGACAACGCCCATGCGGAAGGTATTGGAGATGATCAGGTTGTCAAGCGCCTGCTTGATGGAAGAGGAGGTGCTGTTTAAGATACGGCCCTCACCGCCTTCCTTCATGTAAGGCAGCGCTGCGCGGATGGCAACGATATAGCTGTGCAGGCACTTCTCATACCCGTCAGCCCAGTCGGCTTCGTTCACGGCGTCAAATCCGCCGGCCTTGGGGCCGGGGCAGAGATTGACCAGACCGTAGATGCCGCCCAGATCCTTCGCGACGTCGTTGATCATCTTCACGATGCTGTCGGGATCCTTGATGTCGGAAATATAAGCGAAGGGACGGTTGCCCGTTTCTTTTTCAATGACTGCCTGCGCCTCATCCAGGTCTTTCTTGAAGGGTTCAGCCGTGCAGATAACGACCTTGGCGCCTTCACGGGCCAGCTCCATGGCGATGCCGCGGCCGATGCCGGCGGCAGAAGACATGCATACGATAACTTTGTTCTTTAATCCGAGATCCATGATAATCCTCCTGATTATTTAATCATTTGCAAGAAAGTGTGAAACCCTGCGGCGAAACGCTGCCGTATTCCTCAGGCTTTTTCCGGGTGCTTCTTTAAGTCGACGACCGGATTCACAAGCGGTTCCATGGAGAAGCCGTCGGGTCCGTAGATGCGGCATTCCGCAATATCACCGTCGGCCAGGCCGAAGGCACGGGGCGTACCGGTGGACAGAACATCGCCGGCCAGCCAGCCCTGGATGGAGCTGTGCAGGGAAACCAGACGGGCGGGGCGGTGGGTCATGTTGGCGACCACGTTTTTGGCGTAGACTTCACCGTTGTGAACGCTCTGGACTTCCAGCTTTAAAACATCCGGGACCTCGTCCGGGGTCACAAGCTGCGGACCGAAGGAGAAGAAGGTCGGGAAATTCTTTACGATGCAGAGGTAGCGGGGATTGCCCTTTAAGAACTCATTGCCTTTTAAAATGGACTCCTCGGTCATGTCCAGGATGGTGGTGTAGCCGGCAACGACATCCAGCCAGTTTTCTTCGGTCACATCGCGGCAGTCCTTGGAAAGGATCACGCCCAGCTCGGCTTCCGCCGTGGTCTTTAAAGCTTCCTTTAAAGCGGGCATGTGGATCTCATCGCCGGGGCCGATCAGCGTATCAGCCATCTTGAAGAAACTGCCCGGGAAACCCTGAGGGGCGGCATCGCCGATATCGCCGGCGTGGTCTACATAGTTTAAGCCGATCCCGAAAATACGGCGGGGATTGCGGTACAGAGGGGCATACACGACCTTTTCATAAGGCACGGTGCCGGGGACCTGCGCCAGCTCTTCCTTACCGCCGGCATTGTACCAGTTGGTAAGACCCTTCACCTGACCTGCCACGATCAGATCATACATTTCTTCCTTCCAGGCAGTGCCCTTGGCGGCGTTTAACGCCTGAATGGGCAGGATACCTTTTTCTGTGACGATGCCCGCCACTTCTTTACCACACAGCTTGATGCTTGCCAGTCTCATGGGATATCTCCTTTTTATTTTGATCAGATCCGCGGGCCCTTGGCCCTTTCCTCTTGCGGATCCTTTGTTTTTACGATATGATTATATCCGTATAGGAAAAGCTTGTAAATTACGAAAACACGATGGTGTTATATGGCTTTTCTTATAACGGGAGGCCTCTATGTTCCGATATAAGGATTATATCCGTGCGGTGGCACAGGAAAGAAGTTTTTCGAAAGCGGCCGGGGTGCTGCACACCTCGCAGCCCTGGCTGAGCACGAAGGTGAAAGAAATCGAAGAGAATCTGGGCATCGCGCTGTTTGACCGTTCCACTTCTCCGCTGACGCTGACGGAGGCCGGGCAGTTTTATCTGGAACAGGCGGAAAAGATCTCAGAGATCGAGGAAGAAAGCCGCAGACAGTTTGACCGGCTGCGGCACGCTGCGTCGGAAACGCTCTGTATCGGCAGCTCGATGTTTTTCTGCACCTGCCTGCTGCCGCCCATGCTGCAGCGGTTTCAGAACGCGCATCCGAATGTCACTCTGACCTTCTCTGAAGCAGAGCCCGGGACCCTGACGGAAAAGCTGCTGCACGGTGAGCTGGATGTGGCACTGGCGGTGGAACGGCCGGAGCACCCGCAGATCATCACCCATGCCTGGATGCGGGAAGAAATCGTTCTGGCGGTCCCGGCCCGTTACCAGATCAATGAAGAACTGGCCGCTTACTGCTACGATTTTGACGGTTTTCTGAAACGCAACGAGCCCGGCTGCCGCAAGCCGCCGGTCCCGTTAATGCGCTTCTTAAATGTTCCTTTTCTCCTTTTAAATGAGCGGAATGACATTCACCACCGGACGAAGCAGATCTGTGCCAATGCCGGCTTTGCACCGAATGTGAAACTGCTCCTCACGCAGATGATGACGGCCTACTATCTCGTCTGCGAGGGACAGGGGGTCACGCTGCTGCGGGATACGATCCCCGAATATGTAAGTCCGAACGAAAACGTAGTCTTTTACACATTGGACGATCCGCTGGCGTTCCGGAATATCTATCTTTCCTATATCCCGAGAAAAGAAGCGTCCATCCATGCGGAACTGGTAGAATATCTGGATTCAAAGCGGGAACTGTAACAAGGGACAGCGTGGATCCGCCGCTTACCGGCCTGCGCCGGGAGGGGAGGGCGGACGGTTCTTGCTGACAGGCAGCCGAAAGGCTGCTTTTTTTGTGCGAAGGAAAATATAAAATATTCATATAGGATAAATATATTCACGGCTAATAAAAAAATATTGAGAAATTTTAAAAAAGTACTTGCATTTATGCAAATGACCGTGTATGATACGCCTCGTACCCCGGACGGCGGTACCGAAAGGAGAGAAGATGAAGAAGTTATATGCGATGATCCTGGTCCTGAGTATGGTGCTCGGTCTGGCAGCCTGCGGGCAGGCCGGTCCGGATGCCGCTTACAACAAATACTTAAGTGAGATCAAAAAGGGAGCCACCACATCAAACGGGACCCTGACGGTAGCCTTAAGTCCGGACTTTGCGCCGATGGAGTTCTACGATGCCGCCAAGAAAGGGGACGATGCGATCGTTGGTTTTGACGTTCTCTTAGCCAACTATCTGGCCAAGGAACTGGGGATGAAACTGGTGCTTTCGCCCATGAGCTTTGACGCTTGTCAGGCGGCCGTCCAGTCCGGCAAAGTGGATATTGCCATTTCCGGTTTCTCCTGGACAGCGGAACGTGCTGAGAACTATGAGATTACCGACTGGTATGAAGCCGGTGACAATGAGACACAGCAGAGCATCATCGTCCGCAAGGAAGATGAAGGAAAATTCACCAAGCCGGAAGACTTTGCCGGGATGAAGATCGCTTATCAGGGCTCTTCCCTGCAGCAGCAGCTGGTCACCGAAACCTTTGGAAAGATGGCGGATGTGGATATCAACAATGTCTACAGTGAGATCCCGGTCGCCGTGGAAGCCCTGAAAACCGGTAAAGTGGACGCGGTGGCCGTGGCGCACGGCAACGGCGAAGCGATCATCAAGAGTGCCCCGGATGCGGTGGCTTTCTCCGGCTATGACTTCCATGTGGATCCGATCTACGAAAACAATGTCTGCCTGATCCAGAAGGGCAATACCGCGCTGCTGGAAAAGGTCAACACCGCCCTGGCCAAGGCGAAGGAGGCCGGCCTCTATGCCGGCTGGTATGAATCCTGTCAGATCTATTCCGAGATCAAAACGCTGGACGAGCTCGGTTACGACGATAACGGCAATAAGATCACACAGTAAGAACTGATCCGGCTCCCACCGCCGGAAAACAAGGAGGACCCGCATGGGCAGTACGTTCTTTTCCAATATTATCAAGCTGATCAGCCGTTACGGACATGTGTTTTTACTGGAGGGTGTGGTATACACCCTCCTCCTGTCGCTGATTGCCGTGGCGGGCGGTTCCGTTCTCGGTTCCCTGTTCGCGTTGGCGAAGCGCAGCAAGTTTATCCCGCTTCGGGCGGTTGTCTCTGCGATCGTCGAGATCGTCCGCGGAACGCCCATGCTGCTGCAGCTGTATGCCGGCGTTTTCATTTTCCCGCAGATCGTTCCGGCCTTAAAGGAACTGCCGGATATCGTGAGCGTCATTATTGTGCTGATCATTAACAGCGGCGCGTATGTCTCCGAAGTGATCCGCTCGGGGATCCAGGCCGTGGATATCGGTCAGACGGAAGCCGCCCGGAGCCTGGGCCTTTCGGCCCGGACGACCATGATGAGCGTGGTGCTGCCGCAGGCGGTGAAGAACATTCTCCCCGCGCTGGGCAATGAGTTCATCACGGTTATCAAAGAGACTTCGCTGGCATCCACCTTCTATGTCGGCGAGCTCATGACCTCGTATCTGAAAGTCAAGGGCAACACCTTCCTGACGCTGGAGACGTTGACGATCGTCGGTGTTTTGTATTTTGTACTGACCTTTACCCTCTCGAAGCTGCTGCAGGCTGCGGAAAGGAAAATGAAACATGCTTGATATCAAGAATATCTATAAAAACTTCGGAGACCTGAAGGTCCTAAAAGGTGTTTCGACTCATGTGGAAAAAGGCGAAGTGATCTCCCTGATCGGCGTCTCAGGCTCCGGCAAGTCCACGCTCCTGCGCTGCATGAACCTGCTGGAAACGCCGACCTTTGGCGAGGTCTGGATGGAGGGAAAGCTGCTCACCCCGGTGGACCCGTACCTGCATTTCGACGTGATCCGCGCTTCGAAAACCTATGCCAGGCTGACAGCAGAGGGCCTTACGGATGAAGAAGCGATTGAAAAGATCAAAAAGAACGACCTGCTCCATGAAAAACATGGCGCGGAAGGCAAGGAATACGTCCGCCTGATGAAGCAGATCTATGCGGAAAACCACCTGGATGCGAATCTGGCCCGCCAGAAGATGGGGATGGTGTTCCAGCAGTTCAATCTGTTCAACAACAAAACGGTTCTGGGCAATATCACGCTGGCGCCCGTCAAGATCGGGATCGCCCGCATGAAAGCCGCCAAACGGGCCGGAAAACCGGTCACAGAGACCAAGGAGAGCATTCAAGCCGCCGCTGAGAAAAAGGCCATGGAGCTCTTAAAGCGGATCGGACTGGAGGATAAAGCGGGCAGTTATCCGTCCTCCCTTTCGGGCGGGCAAAAGCAGCGTATCGCCATCATCCGGGCGCTGGCCATGGATCCGGACGTCATGCTCTTCGATGAGCCGACTTCTGCCCTGGACCCGGAGATGGTCGGGGAGGTGCTGGATCTTATCAAGGAGCTGGCAAAAAGCGGCATGACCATGGTAGTGGTGACACACGAAATGGGGTTTGCCCGCGAAGTTTCAGACAGAGTCCTGTTTGTGGATGAAGGCTATATAAAAGAAGAAGGCAGTCCGGAGGAGATCTTCAAGAATCCGAAGGATGCCCACCTGAAGGACTTTTTATCCAAGGTCCTGTAAGCCGCGAGCCCTCCTTTTCGTGAAGGAGGGCCGTTTTTGAAAGGAGAGAACGATGAACGAACAGCAGCAGAAAGCCCTTCAGGCGATCGAAGAGAATCAGGACTGTTTTTTTGAGGTCTCGGATAAAATATGGGAGCTGGCTGAGCTGTCCCTGGAGGAATACGGCTCCGCCAAGGTTTATGAAGACTTACTGCCGAAGCTCGGCTTTGAGCTGGAAACAGGGCTGGGCGGCATCCCGACCGCCTTTGCCGGCCGCTACGGAAACGGCTCGCCGGTGATCGGGATCCTGGCGGAATATGATGCCCTCTCCGGCCTTTCCCAGAAAGGCGGGGAGATTTCTCCCAAACCGCTCATCCCGGGCGGCAACGGTCATGGCTGCGGTCACAATATGCTGGGAGCCGGCGCCCTGGCGGCAGCCTATGGCATCAAAAGCTTTCTGGAGGAAAGCGGCAGTCCTGGCACGGTGATCCTCTTTGGCTGTCCGGGAGAAGAGGGGGTCGCCTCCAAGGCGTTTTTGGCGAAGCAGGGCTTCTGGAAAAAGCTGGATGCGGCGCTGACCTGGCATCCGGCCGATGTCAATGAGGTTTCGGTCGGGCGCTGCAATTCCTGCCTGCAGGTCATTTACTCCTTTGATGGGATCGCTTCTCACGCGGCCGGCTCGCCCGAGCGGGGGCGCAGCGCGCTGGATGCGGCGGAGCTGATGAATATCGGGGTTCAGTTTCTGCGGGAGCATATGCCCTCGGATGCCCGGATCCATTACTCCTTCCTGAATGCTGGCGGTCCGTCTCCCAACGTGGTGCAGCCGACGGCGGATGTTCTTTATATGATCCGCTCCTGTCTGGTGAAGGATGCGCTGGCGTTGGAAAAGCGGGTCGATCAGATCGCAAAAGGCGCGGCCATGATGACGGATACCAAGGTGTCCAAGACCTTTGTGGACGGCTGTTCGACCACCGT